>DATAED010000147.1:0-2536 GCA_036258195.1 Ktedonobacterales bacterium | reverse complement strand
GCGCCCATCGCCAGCGCCTTGCGGAGGTTCTCATTGGCGGTGGCTGGCCCCATGCAAAGCACGGTGACCTGGCCGCCATGCTTCTCCTGCTGGCGCAGCCCCTCTTCGATGGCATACTCATCGAAGGGGTTCATCTCCGCATCCTCTTTGCGCCGCTCCAGCCGCATGTCGCTGGTGAAGCGTTTGACCGCCGTGATAGACGGCGTCTCCTTCATGCAGACAACGATATTCACGAGGCGTATCCTCTCCACACTCTCTACTGGCCGCACATCCGCCGCGCGCATCAGGGCGCGCAGACGCTACATGCAGCTACACACGCAGCGAACAGCCTACCATATCGCGCCGCCCAGAAGTCATCGAAGAAATGCGACGAGCGGCGCGACACGAGCAAGCATGTCGCGTCGCAGCAAACAGCGAAGTTGTTAGCTGGGCCTCGCCAGCTACACCATCGGCAGGCCAGCGGCGCCCATCAGGCGAGGGGAAATCGCGGCGCGCAGAGCGACGGCGCGCGGTTGACGCACAGCCGACGGCGCCAGCAATGATCGGTATTGGCGAGCGCATGGAGGCGAACGCCTTTGTCCCCTCATATCAGGCTACGCCCATTGTAGCCGGGCGTTCTGAGCAGTGTCAACGTGTAGCTGGCTGCGAGTCCAGGCTACGCCAGCGTCCACGCCCATGCCGACGTGCATGCGCCATCTGCCGCTGTCAGCAGACCATCCAGATGGTGATTGGATTGTGACGTGGCGCGGCCCATTGACAGCGCAAGCGAACTCATGCTGAAATAGGCGCGACGACGCGACAGGCGCTCTGCGCGCAGCCACGAGAGCTACGAGGATGATGGCCGCTGACTCGCCCTGCCTCGAGCAGGATGGCGAGACGACAGGATGAGTGGGACGGCTGCGGTCGCCTGCCATCCACCACAGCGCATGGACACGCTCATGGGGGAGGCGTTGGATGGCCCAGACACCCGCGACCAGGACAACCACCACGGCGACTGCAACCAGGACGCCCGCGCCCAGGCGGCGACGCGGGCGGATCATTCCGTCATCCTTCACGCTGGCGCTGTATCGACTGCGCCCCATGTGGCGGCTGCTGCTGATCGCCGGGCTGGGGAACATCGCCGCCGTGCTGCTCGTCTGCGTCGTGCCGCTCTTCACCCAGGTGGCCATGAGCGCGGGCATCCGCAGCGTGCTCAATGGCCCCGGCGACGCCACGCACATCATCGTCAACGGCTTCGAGAACGCCCCCACGCCGCAATCCGTCGCCGACACGCAGCGCCAGATCGGCCAGATCATCGCGGCTGACATGGGGCCGTATGCCGCGCATAGCGCGCCACAGTTCTCCATCGTCGTGCCAGACCTCGCGGCGACCCCATCAGGCGCAAGTAACGCCCAGGGTGGCATGCTGCAATTGATGGGCGCCGACATGACGCAGGCCGCCCAGCGCTACGTCGTCGTCGCCGGGCGGCTGCCAGCCACATCCAGCGCGGCGCTGGAGGTCGCGCTGGATCAGGCCGACGCCACCGCGCTGGGCGTCGAGGTTGGCGGCGCCATCCAGACGCAACTCCCAGTGGGGCCGCCACAACTGCAACAGCAGCCCGCTTCACTGGATCTGCGCGTCGTTGGCATCTACATGCAGCCCGCATCCGACGCTTTCTCCGATCAGGTGGCGCGCTTCTCGCAGGGATTCGGGCCGGGCGGCATATACACCGCGCTGGCCTCCAACCAGACCATCCTGACGGCGCTGTCCGCGCTTGACGCCAAGAATGGCATCACCAATAGCAGCCAGATCAACGGTCCACCGCCGATGCTGCTCTGGTCGTACCCGCTGGACGCCTCGCACATCAGCGCGAACTCACTCAACGATGTCATCGACCGGCTCAACGCCGTGCAGCGCGATGTCTCCGGCGGGTTCAACGGCCCCAACGGTGGCCTCTTCCTGGACTCAGGCGCATATCAGGCGCTCACCAATTTCCGCCTTCAGGTGCTGATCTTGCAGATCCCGCTGCTGCTGCTGCTCTTGCAGGTGATCGCGCTGATCCTGCTCTTCGTGCGCATGATGGCCGATATGCTGGTGGATCGCCAGGCCGAGGCCATCGCCACGCTGCGCAGCCGGGGCGCGACTCGCCGCCAGATCTTCAATATGTTCACGCTGCACAACCTGGGACTCAGCCTGATCGCGCTGATCGTCGGGCCGTTGGCCGCCATCCCCATCGCGCGGGCGCTGGCCGAGCGCGCGCTGCCCGCCGCCAGCCAGGGCGCCCTGTCTGCGCTGGCCGGCAATCCGATTGACATCGCCTGGGGGCTGCGCTGGTATGTGCTGGTCGCGGTGGTCGTCTCAGGCGTCGCCATGATCTTCACGACCAACCGCGCCGCCGGCAACAACATCATCACCTTGCGGCGCGAGAACGCCCGCACGACCACCAAGCCCTTCTGGCAGCGCCTGAACCTCGACCTGATCTTCGGCGGCATCGCGCTGCTGGGCTACATCGCGTATAGCATCGCCGTGCGGGAGGTCAGCGCGACCATCCAGCTCA
>DATAED010000146.1:0-2175 GCA_036258195.1 Ktedonobacterales bacterium | reverse complement strand
AGCCTCAGATGGCGGCCCAGACACCCGCCGTAAATAGCAGCGTGAAGACCGCCAGCATCAGCAGGCTGGGCGCGACGACGACGCGGTCGCGCATGTCCAGCGCCAGCGCGCTGGCTGGCTCGGCGACGACCGCATCGCCCGTCGGCGACCAGCGGCGGCGCAGACTCCAGGCCGCCAGCGCCACAAAGATAGCGAAGAGCGCGCCAACGTAGCGCGACAGCGCGTGCAGATGGCTGCCATCGGTCGAGAAGGGCAGCAGCACGCCCAGCGCGATGGCGAGGCAGTAGGCGGCAGGCAGCCGCCGCGCAGCCACGACGCAGAGCGCCAGCGCTACGAACGCCACCACGATATTCAGCAGGCGGAAGTCGAAGTCGAACGTGGAGCCGATGCCAGGATGCAACACCATGCCGACGAATGGCTCGATCGGCAGCGAGAGGCGGCGCTTCCAGACGATGTACTCGGAGGCCGAATAGGCCAGCCAGTAGCCAGTGCGGCTGTGGCTGTAGAGCGCATACATGCCGATAGCCGCCGCTGGCGGGCCAAACAACCAGCCCAGCTTCAGCATCCCCCATTGCCGCCAGCCGCCGTTGCTCCAGTAATAGGCCAGGAACTCCAGCGAGACAGGCGCCAGGGTGACAAAACCCTCGGAGTGCGTCGCCATCGCGACGGCGGAGTACAGCCCAGCGAAGAGCCACTGACGGCGGCGCGCGTGATAGAACGCGCCAACCGTGGCCAGCAGCAGCAGCGACTCTGGATAGACCGCCGTCAGAAAGACGGCGGTGGGGAAGATCAGCAGGTAGGTGACGGCGCGGCGCGCAGTGGCGCGATCCAGCTCAGCGGCGGTCAGGCGGTAGAGATAGACCACCGCGCCGAACAGCGCCGCCGTCGAGACGAGCGTCCCGGCGATGACATCGACTGGCCCCGGAATGTGCAGGAAGGCAAGGATGACCGCGACGATGTGCAGCGCGATCGGGTAGCCGGGCAGGAATGCCCAGATGCGCAGCGCCCCGGCATTGCCAGCGACGACGGCAGGGTAGCCGTGCGAGACGCCGATATAGAAGCCGCTATCGAAGTGAGCGACCAGCGCGGGCCAGCGGCCAATCGTCTGCCAGGTGATCGGCTGCATCACCCACGCATGGTTGGGCGCGACGGCAGGGAACATCGAGGCGCCCACCAGCCCGACGAGCACGATCAGCGCGCGACTGAGGACGAGGGCCGCTATGATGTACAGCCAGTCGCTGCGCGTCAGCCGCGACTTCGGCAACGTGCGCGTGGCGGTCACCCAGCGCCACAGCCCCTCTGCGGCGCTGGCAAGACGACTCGCTGGCGGCACCGCGACCGCTGGCCGACTGCTCATGCGCTCCAATCCCTCGCTCCAGTCCATCCATCTCGCCTCACCCAAAATGCTGACTCGCTACCTGCTCAGACGATTCACGGGCAGAGCGATAACGAGACGATGGCGGGAGGATGGCGGGAGGATGGCAGCGAGCCAGCAGCCACATATCGCTCCTGGAGCGCAGGGGAATCCTGGGCCAGTCGGGTCTATGCCAGGCGAGGCCTGACCCTATGTGGTCTCTGGTTCTCCCTCACTCATCCATGAGTGAGGATAGAGGATGATGTCATGCTTTGCCGCGCGCGCTGGCGACGATCTGCGCGAGGATGGCCAGTGCGATCTCGTCCGGCGTGCGCGCGCCGATGTCGATGCCGATGGGGCCGTGGATGCGCGCAATCAGCGCCTCATCCACGCCGTTCGCGCGCAGGGCTTCGTCGCGCTTGGCGCGCGTACCTCGGCTGCCCACCATGCCCACGTAGCCCGCGCCCTTGCGCAGCGCCACCGTCAGCGATGGCACATCGAATTTGTCGTCGTGCGTCAGGATGGCCACCGCTGTCGCCGCGTTGATGGTTAGCCGCTCCATCACCTCGTCGGGCCACTCCAGCACCAGCTCATCGGCGTCGGGGATGCGCTCGCGCGTGTTGAACGCCTCGCGCGGATCAACGACCGTGACGTGATAGCCAAGAACCTTCGCCAGCGAGGTGAGCGGGAGCGAGATGTGGCCCGCGCCGACGATGATTAGCGAGCGCGGCGGCGTCAGCGTCTGATAGAAGACCTCCAGCGCGCTGCCCGGCTCGGTCGCGCCATTCTGCGGATAGGTGGCCGTTGCGGGGCTGGCGGCG
>DATAED010000145.1:0-5935 GCA_036258195.1 Ktedonobacterales bacterium | reverse complement strand
CGCGCCCAGGAGCAACTGGCGGCGCGTGGCATCCAGGTGCAGCGCAGCTATGTTGGCAATTACTGTACATCGCTCGACATGGCGGGCTATTCCCTCACCCTGGTTCGCCTGGATGATGAGCTGGTCAAGCTGCTCGAAGCGCCCGCCGAAGTGGCTGTACGCATCTTTTGAGCTCCGCTCGTCATCGCGGCCTCATTCAGGGGTCGCCGTGCGCATACAACCTATCAGCCACTTCGCGCCTCCTCTGTAGTTGGGTAGCGACCTGTCGAAGCAGGTCGTTACCCTGCGCCCCTCGCACCACATCGCGCGCCTCTTGACGCTTGCGCGTTCCGGCGACTAGACTGCCAGCGCAGGCGCAACGCGGATCGCCTGGATGGAGAGCCAGAGGGGCGCATGCGTAAGCGATTCGAGCCAGCGCGGCCACTGACTGCGCTCGATGCGCTGCCGGATGCGCTGCCCGGCGATGAGCGCGCCGACGCCATGTCAGCAGTGGCGCCCGCGACGCCGCGCTCCGCCTGCTTCATCTGCCAGCTCGACACGCGCCCCTGCGAGGTTGGATCGCTCGAAGGCGCGCTGGTCAACGTCAGCGAGCGGATCGCTGGCGTGGAGGGCCAGCGCCCACCGGGCGGCGTCACCCTGCGGCTGGACGACGACGCGCTCGTCTTCATCATCCTCAACGAACATGCGCGCCCGCTCGTGGCGGCGCTGGCGGCGCTGCCTGCCGAGCGCATGCGCGGGCTGCGGCTGCGTGTCTACCACCTCTGGCGCGGGCGTCCGGCGTCGCCAGACCATCCCGCGCGCTACCACACCAGCGCGCTGAGCGTGGTGGCGCTGGAGCCAGATGTGCTCCTCAACATCACCGACATCAACAACGCCGAATACTGCGTGCGCCAGTATCCCCTACGCCGCATGGTTCCCTCGCCGCCGAGCGCCGCCTCGCTCAAGGGCATTGTCATCCATCAGGCATTCAAGGAGCTGCTCAAGGCCGGGCAGCCCGACATCGCTGCGCCCCTGCGCCAGGCGTTGCGTGGGCAGGCGACCGAGCTGGCGCTGCGTCAGCTCGACGCCGATACCCTGCGCGCCGAAGCCGAGCCACACATGCAGGCGCTGGCGCAGTGGTATGGCAGCCAGCGATCGAGCCTGTGGGCCAGCGCGCCCGACATCCGCGCCGAGACCTTTCTGCTGGCTCCCGAGGTCGGGCTGAAGGGGCGGCTCGACTTCTACATGCGCGGCGTCGGTGGCGATGCCCTGCTGGAGCTGAAGACCGGCAAGGCCACCACGCAGCTCCCCAAGCGCGAGCATCGCTGGCAGGTCTTTGGCTACCAGACGCTGCTGACCGTGCGTCAGCCGCGCGAGCGCCAGAAGCCCGCCGCCACGCTGCTCTACAGCGGCACGCCCGCGCAAGCGGAGGGCTACACCATCCCCTTCACTGCGCGCGACCTGCATCGCGTGCTGGAGCTGCGCAACCTGCTGGCCCTCACGCATGCCACCGGCGCCGTGCCACCTCCACCCGGCGGGAACAAGTGCGCCCGCTGCTCGCTGCGCCCCGCCTGCGCGCGCGCCTCCGCGCTGCTGGGCTGGGAGGCGCCGCCCGACGAGTCCGCCGCGCCCGGAGCCGCCTCTGATGCGCCGCCCGTTGTCGACCCTGACATCGCGCCCGACGCCGCTGCCTGGTTCGCGCGCATGTATGAGCTGCTGCGGCTGGAGGCGCGCGCCGCCGAGGCCGAGGGGCAGGCGCTCTGGCGGCAGACGCCGGAGCAGCGTCGCGATGCTGGGCTGGCGCTGGGCGGCCTCGAAGCGCAGGGAGAGCCGCGCCAGACGGCCAGCGGCGAGTGGGAGTATACCTTCGCCTGTGACAATCAATCGGAGCTGCGCGAGGGTGACGCCATCCTGCTGAGCGATGGCGATCCCGTGCGTGGCGCCATCGTCACCGGCTCGATCCTGCGGCTCGACGACCACAGCGTCACCGTCTGGACGCCAGAGCGCATCCAGCGACCCGCGCTGATCGACCGCTATGGCAGCGATGTCACCCACGACCGCACCGTACGCAATCTGTGGCGCTGGCTGACGGTCGCGCCGCGCCTGCGCGAGCTGGTGGCGGGCCAGCGCGCGCCCACCTTCGCCGAGACGCCCAATGAGTCCGCCGACGCATCCGATGCACGGCTGCCGACCAGCTTTAACGAGGAGCAGCGGCAGGCGGTGCGCCAGGCGCTGGCGGCGCGCGATTTCCTGTTGATCCAGGGGCCGCCGGGGACAGGCAAGACGGCGGTGGTCGCCGAGATCGTCCTGCGGGCAGTGGCGCGCGGGCAGCGGGTGCTGCTGGCAGCCTTCACCAATCAGGCGGTGGATAATGCGCTGGCGCGCATCGTGGCGTCTGCTGGGCAGGAGGATGATGTGGTGGCGGCGGCGCGGCTGGGGCATGCGCTGAGCGTGTCACCAGCGATGCGGCGCTGGCGGCTGGCGGAGCTGGCGCGCGGCGCGGCGCTGGCCGAGGGGCGCGCGGAGGCCAGCGCGCCCGACTGGCAGCCCAGCCCGGCGGAGCTGCGCGCGGCGCTGCTGCGGGCGCGGGTGGTGGCGACGACGACGGCCACGTGGTCGGCGGAGCGCTACGACGACGTCGGCCAGCCGCTGGAGTTCGATCTGGCGATTGTGGACGAGGCCACCCAGCTCACCACGCCCTCGCTGCTGGGGGCGCTGCGCTTCGCGCGCTCCTTCATCCTGGTGGGTGACGAGCGGCAGCTCCCGCCGCTGGTGATGAGCGCCGAGGCGGGCGCGGCGGGGCTGGGCCGCTCGCTCTTCGCCGAGCTGCTGGAGCGCTGGGGCGAGCGCGCCAGTGTGGCGCTGCGGCGGCAATATCGCATGGCCCCCGCCATCTGCGGCTTCGCCAGCGAGACCTTCTATGGCGGCGCGCTGGTGGCGGCGGGGCAGGCGGCCACGGCGCGGCTGGCGCTGCGGCTGGATCCTGCCGAGCCGCTGGCGCCCGCGCTCGACCCCGCGCGTCCGCTGGCGCTGCTGGATGTCGCGCCCTATGCCGAGGAGCGCGGAATGCGAGTCAGCGTGGCGCAGGGCGACGTGGCGCGCAGGCTGATTCTGGCGCTGCTGCGTGGTGGGGTCGCCGCCGAGCGCATCGGCGTGATCGCGCCCTATCGCGCGCAGGTGGCGGCGCTGCGCCGTCGCCTGGCGGCAGCGGGCGTGACGGATGTGGTGGTGGACACGGTTGATCGCTTCCAGGGAGCCGAGCGCGAAGTTATTCTCTTCTCCTTCGGTGGAGTGAGCGCGGCGACGGGCTGGGGCGGGCGCGGGCTGGAGTTCCTGGCCGACCCACGCCGCCTGAACGTGGCGCTGACCCGCGCCCAGCGCAAGCTGCTGATTCTGGGGCATCGCCGCGAGCTGGAGCAGGCGCCTCTGCTGCGGCGGCTGGTGGCCTATTGCGCCAGCCTCTACGGCGGCCAGGGCGGCGTCATCGCGCTGCGCCGCGCGGAGCAAGGGTGAATGGGAGCGCAGGTGGCGCAACACGAGAAACCGGCGTGAGCTGGTTGCTCATGCCGGTTTGCTGCGTCGCCTGCTGCGGCGTTACGCTGACATCTTGCGGACGATGTGGTTGACCTCAGCGGCCATCACGATGGACTGAACCTGCTTGCGCGCATTCTCTGCCGTCTGGGGCTGCGCGAAGGTCAGGCCATTCAGGGCGCGCAGGGCGCGGTTGAGCGCGCCGCTCTGCGTCAGGAAGCGCTCGTAGGCGCGTGTATCGAGGGAGAGTGTCGAATAGATCGGCACGATGAAGACCTGCGCCACAGTCGCCGCATCGACGATCGGCCCCACGGTGGCGTCGACGTTGGCGAGCTCTGCGATGTCGGCGCCGCCCGCGCGCGTGAATGGGCGCGCCACGGTCCACACCGCACGTGTGGATCGCTGCCCTGTTCTTCCCGTCCTCTTGCGGAGCGCCCGCCGAAACACGATGGCGTACTCCGTGACCCCAAACTCCACCGCTATTCCTGCCCTCCCAGGCGCGTGCGCGACCGTCGCTCACCCAGCGACTGCGGTTACGCTCCGTGTGGTCAGCCAGATGATCAGATGATCACTGCCCGGCGAACCGCAAGGCGAACCATGCGCACAGCGAGACACTCACAGGCAAAGACGAGACATGCCAGAGCAGGTAACGAGCGCGCCAACAGTCCCGGCCAGCTCAGGCCAGATGCGGCGCGACGCCTGCTTGCCACTCCGGCTTGCCAGGCTCGCACTCCCTCATTTGCTATGACGTTCGGGCGGTACAAACCCTTCACGCATGCCCCACAGATACCCCTCGATACGCTTAGCATTCATGATGTCCACCCTGACGTCGCTGTTCCGCTTATGGAGCAATCCACGCGCCAAAGGCTTCCAGAACGTCACCGGGGACGGGGGACAACGCTGTCTGTATGACGATTGCGGCCCCTGATTCTTGACACCTGCCCTGCAAGCTGTGAAGCACGCCACATCTGCACGATGCGCCGCCAGGCGCCGGAGATGACATGCTGGCGCACAGCTCACTCTGGCGCCCGTCATCTGCGACATCCGATACGCCCTGCGCGCTAGGCGGCGTCTTCCGCTTGCTGTACACTGGACGGGAATAGGACAATGCGGGAGCGCGTCTTCGCCATGCCGGCCATTCGGCCTTCCACGCTGGGCGGGCGCGCAAGGAGACTCACGGAAGCCAGGGCGGATCAGGGCGGATACAGGAGGAAGCGGCAATGGCGCAGCGGCAGGTCACGGCGCGTGTCTCGACGGCTCCGCGCTCGGCGCGTGAGGACGGCCAGGCGGCGCGGGGTGGGCGGACAGGCGGGCAGACGGACAGCGCAGCGCGGGCGACGCAGAATGCGAAGGCGGAGAAGGCGGGTCAGCGGGGCGAGGTCAGCATCGAGCGGCTGATTTTGCACCACCTGGATCATCGCGCCGGGCAGTGCGATCTGGTTGACGCCATCGCCACGCTGGATGAGACCAGCCAGCGCTTCTTCTCCAGCCATGTGGCCTCCGCCGCCGAGCGCGCCGACTGGCACGCGCGTTTTCGCGCCGACGATGACGCCGTGCCAGCGCAGTTGAGCGCGCTGCTGGGCGACGACGATCAGTTCGTCCACGCCTCGCGCGCGCTGGCCGAGCGGCTCTATCGCTACATGTCCGAGCGCTCTGGCAACATCGCGCCCGGCGATTTTGTCGCCATCGCCTATCACATCGGTGACGAGCCAGAGCGCCATGTCGCGCTGCTCAAGATGGATCCCGATCAGCAGCGTCTCGCTCGTCGCTTCACGCGCCACGGCTCCGGCTGGCGTGTGGCGATCAGCCTGGCGGATAACCTGCTGCCCGAGGCCAAAGCGCTGCAGAAGTGCGCCCTCATCTCGCGCGACGCCACCCGCGATGGCGCCGCTGTGGCGGGCGGCAGCTTCCGCGTGCGCCTGCTGGATACGCAGGCTGGCCCTCGCTCGGATGGCGTGGCGGCGTTCTTCTATCGCGATTTCCTGGCCGCCAGCCTGACCGCCTCGGCGCGCCGCCAGACACGCCTCTTCCTCAGCGAGACGAATAGCTGGCTCGCGAGCTATGGCGCTGCCTTTCAGCCGCGCGAGCTGCTCGCCTTCTTCGCTGCGCGACGCCAGGCGCTGGCCGGTGAGGTCGTGCGCCTGCGCGCCTTCGCCGCCGCCGCGCTGCCGCAGCGCCCCGACCTGCGGGAAGAGCTGACGCGACGCCTCATCGGCTCTGTGCTGGATGATCCTGATCTGCAGGGCGCCCATCCCTTCTTTCCCGTTGATCGCGCCGCCGCGAAGAGTTATCTGGAGAAAGTCACGCTGGAGCTGGATGGTGGCATGCGCCTGACGATGAGCGCGGCGCGCTTCGAGGAGCTGGTACGAGTGGCCGAGGAGCGCACGGAGGAGGGCAAGCTGCGGCTGACACTGGATTCGCTGGC
>DATAED010000144.1:0-26462 GCA_036258195.1 Ktedonobacterales bacterium | reverse complement strand
GCGCATATAGCCGCGCACCGCCGCGATCAACATGATCACCAGGAAACACTGATTCGCGCTTACTATCATGCGTGCTGCTCCTTCCAGGCGCGGCTCTCGCTCCTTGCTCGCATTCCACGCCTGGTCGGCATTCAGCAAACGGCGTGCCATGCAGTCGCGCTTGCGCTGGCTTGGGCGCGCCGACGCTAGCTCAGGTCGGCGCCTCAGTGGAGCGGGCGCGACCATTCGACGTCGAGGAGTCCTCTGGTGGATCGTCGGGCGGCGTGTTGAAGACGTTCAGTCCAGGCGCGGCAGCCCTATCCTCCTCGTCGTCAGTCTCAGGAAACTGTGAGGGGTGGCTGGCGCGCCAGTCGCGCCACAGGGCGGAAAGCAGTATCTGAACGATGCCCGCCAGTGGCGCCGCAAATAGCGCGCCCCAGAGGCCAAAGACCTCTGCGCCGATCAGCAGGGCGACGATGGAGATGGCGGGATGCAGATCCAGTGAGCGCCCTAGCACGCGCGGCCCTACGATGTACGCCTCGATGGCGTGGATGAAGGCGAAATAGACGATGACCACCGCCAGGGTGATCCACCCCTGGGTGGCGCCGACGAGGACACACGCGACAAACGAGAAGATCGGCCCCAGGAACGGGATGAACTCGAAGAAGAAGGCCAGCGCTCCCAGCAGGATGGCGAATGGCACGCCGATGAAATGCATGCCAACGCCGACGAGCAGCCCGATCAGCGTACACAGAATCAACTCAGCCCGTATGTAGCCACCGGCGACGCGCTGGAGGGTGTCGACGACGAATTCACCGCGCGGGCGCTGATCTAGTGGCAGCGCGCTCCGCAGCCAGGCCACCACGTGCGGGCCATCGTAGAGCAGATAGATGCTGAATACGGCGATCAGCAGGACATCGAGCGCGCCGCTGATGAGGCCAGTGACGAGCGGCGTGGCGGCCCCAGCGACGCCGCTGAGCTGGCGTGTGAGCCAGTCGCGCGCGGCGGAGAGCTGGCTGGAGGTAATGCCGAACCCTTTTAGCGCCTTGATGAGTGGCGAATTGTCGCCGTTTGAGCCGGGCGAGAGCAGCATGCGCAGTTGCTCGACCAGCGCCGTGACTTCGGTGATGATGGCGCTGACGAGGATGTACAGGACAGCAACGACGACGGCCAGCACGATGATGTAGACGATCACCACCGAGAGCCACTTGGGGAGCTTGCGGTGTAGCAGCGCCACCCCCGGCGCGATGGCATAGGCGAAGAGCGCGGCCAGTGCGAGGATCAGCAGCGTGTGGACGATATGCCCCGCCAGCCAGAGCACGCCCGCGCATATGATGGCCCACAGAACGATTGCCAGTGCGGCATCGCGCCGGGTGGCCCACGGATTCTCGGAGAAGCTCGCCCGGCGCAGGGAGCGCGGCCCTCTGGAGGAGGTCTGTGGTGAATCCTTCGGTGGCATTTCCCTGCCCTCCGTGGCGTCCATGCGCGGCGGCTACATCGCCGCCTTGATCGCCGCCTTGATCGCCGCCTTGATCGCCGCTTTGATCGCCGCCTTGATCGCCGCTTTGTGGCGCTCCTTTTGGAACAGTTTCAAGGGTGGGGAAGTGGCCGTCGATAGGGCGTTCATCCTAGATGGGATGCGGCTTCAGCCCACTTTTGTGGTATACTTATCAGGATAGTGGCACGGCGCACATGAGCAACGATTGAGCGTACCCATCGACGACCAGCGTCCCATGTGCGGGCGAGATGATAGCCCTCGTTTTTGTCATCTCGTCTGTGGGATATAGCATGTCGCGCGCCGTTCAGGGGCGACGCTCGCGCCAGAGGAGGAACTCACCCGCATGGAGCTGGGTATTATCAAGCCAGTAGGCATCGTCGAGCAAATGACCGGCGCCTATCTGGACTATTCGATGAGCGTCATCGTGAGCCGGGCGCTGCCCGATGTGCGCGATGGCCTCAAGCCGGTACACCGCCGCGTGCTCTACGCGATGGATCAGATGGGGCTGCAATCCAATCGCTCCCCTCGCAAATGCGCTGGCATCGTCGGCGAGGTGCTGAAGGAGTTCCATCCCCACGGCGACGCGGCGGTCTACGACACGCTGGTGCGCCTGACGCAGCCCTGGAATATGCGCTACCCGCTGGCGATTGGCCAGGGCAACTTCGGCTCAGTGGATGACGATCCCCCGGCCGCGATGCGCTACACGGAAGCCAAGATGTCGGCGATTGCGGCGGAGTTGCTGGCCGACATCGACAAGGATACGGTGAACTTTGGCCCGAACTACGACGGCCATAGCACCGAGCCGCTGGTGCTACCTGCGCGGCTGCCCAACCTGCTGCTGAATGGCGCGGCGGGCATCGCGGTGGGCATGGCGACCAACATCCCGCCGCACAACCTGCGCGAGCTGTGCGATGGCATCACCTGGCTGATCGATCATCCTGAGGCCACGACGGAAGACCTGACCCACATCATTCGCGGGCCAGACTTCCCCACCGGCGGCCTCATCCAGGGGCGCGAGGGCATCCGCCAGGCGTACACCACCGGGCGCGGGCGCATCATCGTGCGGGCCAAGGCGCACACCGAGGAGACCGAGCGCGGCAAGGTCAGCATCATCGTGACCGAGCTGCCCTATCAGGTCAACAAGGCCGATCTGGTCAAGAAGATCAGCGAGCTGGCGCGCGACAAGAAGATCGATGGCATCACCGATGTGCGCGACGAGTCGGATCGCCAGGGTATCCGTGTGGTTATCGACCTGCGGCGCGACGCTCGGCAGCTCAGCGTGCTGAACCAGCTCTTCAAGTACACCTCGATGCAGACGACCTTTGGCGCGAACGTGCTGGCGCTGGTGGACAACCAGCCGCGCACGCTGACACTCAAGGCCATCTTGCAGCACTACATCGCCTATCGCGAGCAGGTTATCCTGCGGCGGACGAAGTTCGATCTAGCGAAGGCGGAGGCGCGCAAGCACATCCTGGAGGGCCTGACCACCGCGCTGGAAAATCTGGATGCGGTGATCGAGACGATCCGCCGGTCACAGAACCGCGAGACCGCCTCGAACAACCTGCAGACGCGCTTCAAGCTGAGCGAGGAGCAGACTAAGGCCATCCTGGACATGCAGCTCGGTCGTCTGGCTGCGCTCGAACGCAAGAAGGTGCAGGACGAGATGGTCGAGGTCAAACGCGCCATCGCGGAGTTGCAGCGCGTGCTGAATAGCATCGCCGAGGTACGCGCGCTCATCAAGCAGGATCTGGCGGAGCTGCGCGAGAAGTATGGCGACCCACGCCGCACGGAGATCGTGGACGCCGAGGCGGCTGACTTCACCGAGGAAGACCTCATCCCCAATGATGAGGTGGTGGTGACGCTGACGCAGAACGGCTACATCAAGCGCATCGTGACCAAGGAATATCGCGCGCAGCGGCGCGGTGGCCGTGGCTCGCGCGGCATAGCGACGCGCGAAGATGACACCGTGCGACACCTGCTCTGCGCGCACAACCACGACTCGTTGCTGTTCTTCACCAACCGCGGGCGCGTCTTCCAGTTGAAGGCGTGGGGGCTGCCCGATGTGGGGCGCGCCGCCAAGGGTGAACACATCCGCAACTTGATCGGAATCGATCAGGATGAGTCGGTCACGGCGGTGGTCTGCGTGCCGAAGTTCATCGCCCGGGACTACATGGTGATGGCGACCAAGCGTGGCGAGGTCAAAAAGACCAGCCTCGACGAATTCGCTGTGGTGCGCAGCCTCGGACTGATCGCGATGGATCTGGAGCCAGGCGACGAGTTGATCGGCGCGCGGCTGGTCAGCGCCGCCGACACGGTTATGCTGGTGACGGAGCGCGCGCAGGCGATTCGGTTCGAGGTGCAGGAGCTGCGCGCTGCCTCGCGCACCAGCGGCGGCGTGCGGGGCATCCGCGTGGAGCCGAAAGATCAGGTGGTAGCGCTGTGCGCCGCGCCAGAGAATACCAATCTGGAGTTGCTGGTGGTGACGGAGAACGGCTACGGCAAGCGTACACCCGTCAGCGAGTATCCTGTGCATGGGCGCGGCGGTGGCGGCGTCATCACGGCGCGGCTGACCGACAAGACGGGTTCGCTGGCCGTGGCGCGCATCCTGACTGCCGAGGATCTCGACCTGATGATCATCTCCGCTGAGGGAACGGTCATCCGCACCGACTGGCGAACTGTGGCGCAGACCTCGCGTCCAACGCAGGGCGTGCGGCTGATGCGTCTCGATAGAGGTGATCGCGTCGTGGCGGCGGCGACCATCTTCGGCGACTTCGACGACGAGCCACTGCCTGGCTCGCTGATCGCCGAGGGTGACGAAGACGACGAGTCGACCGGCAAATAGCGGGAACATAGCGGGAAATAGCGCGCGTCCAGCGCAAGCGTGGGGCGTCGGAACGCTGGTATGGTGTGGTATACTGAGACATACGACACGCCAGCGCCGACCGCCGCACGAAGCGAACCGATCGGCGCGGTGTTCATCTTGTGAGCGCCGAACGCCAGCAGACGAGAGCCGGACGAGAGCGACACGATAGGCACGGGATACGAGGGGACAAGACAGGCATGGCAAAGAAGGGCGAGCTTTCCAAGACGGCGCGCGCCTCGCTGGCGCAGCGCGATGACACGAACTTCATCACCGATCGCATCTGCGAGCAGTGCGGCGAGCGCATCATGCTCAAGGAACTGATGCCGGTGAAGGTGGTCGGCCAGGGCATGGTCTACTTCCACAAGAACCACTTCGCCGCTTCCTGACCGCTGGTACGCCAGCCGCAGAGCAGCGGCCAAACGCCTCCGCAGGAAGCGCTGCGGAGGCGTTTCTTTTCCGCCAATGGCGTCGCCGGGCGTCCGGCGACAGTGTTTGTCTGATCGTTATCGTTTCAATGGCGCAGATAGGATGATCGCCATCAAACATTGACGCGCAGGGACATCTTCGCTACGATCACTTCAAGTCAGCACGACAATTCAACGCAGAGGTTTGGCATGTCTATCGTCTCGCAAGCGCTCCATCCACGCGACAAGGATCGCGGCGCCTCGCGGACGAATGCTCCAACGCAGCGGCTCGGCACATTTGCAGCGCTGCGTTTTCGCAACTTCAAGCTCTTCTGGTGGGGTCAAGTCGTCTCCGTCACTGGCACCTTCATGCAGAGCACGGCGCAGCAGTGGCTGGTGCTGACGCTCTCGAAGAGTCCACTGGCGCTGGGCGTCACCGGGGCGCTGCAGTTTGGCCCATCGCTGCTGCTCGGGCCGTTCGCAGGCTCCATCATTGACCGCTATCCCCGCCGTAATATCCTCTATGTGACGCAGATTGCGCAGGCAGTGCTGGCGGCGGTGCTCTGGCTGCTGACTCTCACCAATGTTGTGCAGCTCTGGAACGTCTATCTGCTGGCATTCCTGCTGGGCCTCTTCACCGCCATCGACAACCCCACGCGGCAGGCGTTCGTTAGCGAGATGGTGCCGCAGTCGCACATGCTGAACGCCATCTCGCTGAACTCGGTGCAGTTCAATGTGGCGCGCATCATCGGCCCGGCCATCGCCGGTGGCATGATCGCGCTGCTAGGCATCCCGCTGATGTTCTTTCTGAATGCCATCAGCTTCATCGCGGTGCTGACCGGGCTGGCGATGATGCGCGTCAAGGATCTCTACCTCACGCCGCGCTCGGCCAATGCGCTGCACGGCCTGCGCGCCATGAGCGAGGGCGTGCGCTTCATCTGGGCTGATCGCGATGTGCGCATCACCTTTCTGCTGATCACGGTGGTTGGCACGCTGGGCTTCAATTTCAACGTGCTCCTGCCGCTGCTGGCCTACGATACCCTGCATGCTGGCTCGGCGGAGTTTGGCCTGCTGACCTCTGCGCTGGGCGCGGGCGCGCTGGTGGGCGCGCTGATGCTGGCGCGCCGTGGCGGCAAGCCGAGCCATGCCATCTTGCTGGGGACGGCGGCGATCTTCGGGCTGATGGAGGCGCTGGCAGGCCAGACGCACTCGCTGATCCTCACGCTGATCTTCATCGCCGCGACCGGCGCCATGATGAGTACCTTCTCCGCCTCGGCCAATACGACGGTGCAACTCTCCGCGCCGCCCGAGATGCGGGGCCGCGTGATGAGCGTCTACACGACCATCTTCATCGGCAGCACACCGATCGGGAATCTGGCGACCAGTGAGATTGCGTCGCTGCTGGGCGTGCCGATCAGCTTCCTCTTCACCGGGCTGCCGTGCGTGGTGGCGGCAGGCGTCGCGGGCTGGCTGTGGCGGCGCGAGCGACCATCGACGCGCACGCAGGCGGCGCAGGTGGTCGATAGCGCGCAGGTGGCCCTCAGCGCCGCCGCCGAGACACGGTTGAGCACAGGCGTGCCGCCCGAGGCCGTTCCCAGCGCCAGCGGCATCCGTCACATCCCCTCTGGTGTGGGGCGCGATGAGCGCTAGGGGATGGAACGACCTCACCCCCAACCCTTCTCCCACAGGGAGAGGGGTTTTTCGATGGTTTGCTGATGAAACAGAGGAGATCTGAACGGTGGCTGCGTTGAAGTGGGCGAATCTGGCGCTGGCCTTTCTGCTGGAGCTGGCGATGCTGGGCGCGCTCGGCTATTGGGGCTTTCACACGGGCGGAGGCTGGCTGGCGAAGGTACTGCTCGGCATCGGCGTTCCGCTGGGCGTGGCCGTGCTGTGGGGGCTCTTCATGGCGCCCCAGGCCGTCTTCCCGGTGGCGCGCCCGCTCTACTGGACGCTCTTCGCGGTCTTCTTCGGCGCGGCGGCGCTGGCGTTGGCCTTCGCGGGGCAGCGCACGCTGGGCGTCGCCTTCGCGGCGGCCGTCATCCTCAATGTCGCGCTGATGAATGTACTGAAGTAGCGCCTCTACCCTCGGCCCCTCTCCTGCTTTGCGGGAGAGAGGGGGAGTATTGCCCGTGTCCTGTTCGCAATGCCGTCGTGAGAAAGACAATGGGAAGTCTGCGACGAGACGCATGCTATACTGCCAGAACGACGTAGCCTGGCGCGATTGGCAATTGGGAGGGAGTGGCGCGATGCGCGACGATCAGACGCAGGCGTCGCTCTTTGGCGACCAGGATGCGCCTGCCCAGCGGCGGTCTGCGCGCGGTGGCGGCGCATCTAGCCAGGCGAGCGCTCCGGAGAACGCACTGGCAGGCGACGGCACGCCCGCGCACGCCCAGCCCCTCGCCCAGCGCATGCGCCCGCGCACGCTGGATGAGGTGGTCGGCCAGCAGCACCTGCTGGCGCCAGGGCGAGCGCTGCGCCGCAGCATCGAGAGCGACCACACGCCGTCGATGGTGCTGTGGGGGCCACCGGGCAGTGGCAAGACAACCATCGCCAGCGTCATCGCGCAGACGACGGAGGCGCGCTTTGTGCCGCTGAGCGCCGTCACTGCGGGCGTGGCTGATCTGCGCCGCGTGGTGGAGGACGCCAGCAAGCTCCTGCGTGTCTCTGGCCGTCGCACCATCCTCTTCATCGACGAGATCCATCGCTTCAACAAATCGCAGCAGGACGCCATCCTGCCGCATGTGGAGCGCGGCACGGTGACGATGATCGGCGCCACGACCGAGAACCCGTCCTTCGAGGTCAACGCCGCGCTGCTCTCGCGCTCGCGCGTCTACACGCTGCACGCGCTCAGCGACGAGGATATCATCGGCCTGCTGCGGCGGGCGCTGGCCGACGAGGAGCGCGGGCTGGGCGCCGAGCGGCTGACCGTCTCGGACGACGCGCTGGCCTACATGGCGAATATGGCAAATGGCGACGCGCGCTCGGCGCTGAACCTGCTGGAACTGGGCGCCAGCGTCAGCCTCGCCCAGCCCGATGGCACGCGGCTGCTCGACCTGCCCACCGTGGAGGACGCCGCCCAGCACCGCGCGCTGCTCTACGATAAGGGTGGCGAGGAGCATTACAACCTCATCTCGGCGCTGCACAAATCGCTGCGTGGCTCCGATCCCGATGCGGCGGTCTACTGGCTGGCGCGCATGCTGGAGGCTGGTGAAGACCCGCTCTATGTGGCGCGGCGGCTGGTGCGCTTCGCCACAGAGGATGTCGGGCTGGCCGACCCACATGCGCTGCCGCTGTGTATGGCGGCGCAGCAAGCGGTACACTTCATTGGCGCGGGCGAGGGCGCGCTGGCGCTGGCCGAGGCGGTCATCTATCTGGCGACCGCGCCCAAGAGCAACGCAGTCTATCGCGCCTATGGCGCCGCCTCAGAGGATGTGCAGGCGACACGCAATGATCCTGTTCCGCTGACCCTGCGCAACGCGCCTACCCGCCTGATGAGCGAGCTGGACTACGGCAAGGACTACATCTACGCGCATGATCGCTACCAGGGCCAGCCTGACCCCGCTGATCCACTGCGCCCACCGCCCGAGCGCCTGCAAGCCTATCTCCCTGAGCGGCTGGCGAACCGCGAATACTATCATCCCGGCGAGCAGGGCGCGGAGGCGTCGCTGACGGCCTGGCTGCGGCGCAGGCGACAGACCAGGCCGCACGAGTAGCCTTGCAGGCGCATGGCGTCCCCACTCCCCTCTCGGTATGCGAGAGGGGAGTTTTGTGTGCGCTGATGTGTGGATGGAACCGCCAGGCGGTCGCCGTCGTCAGGTCTACGAGCGCGCTCGCAGCATGTAGAGAGGGGATGAGATTCCCCACCGAAATCGAACAGGAGCATCGACTATGGGCGCCTTTTGGCGATTTCACCCGCGCTGGCGGCCAACACTCCTCACCCTTGGTCTGACGCTGTGCCTGGGCATGTTTCAGGTGATGCAGGCGGCGCCCGCGTTGGCCTGTGGCGGGCTGGTGGCCCCCGATGGCGATGTACGGCTAGGCCGCGCCGCCACGCTGATCGCCTGGCACGATGGCATCGAGCACTACCTGACCAGCTTCTCCTATGAAGGCGATGTGAAGAACCTCGGCTGGATCGTCCCACTGCCAGCCGTGCCGCTCAAGATCGAGCCGGGCGGTCGGTGGACGTTGCAGCGGCTGGCGCGCGAGACGCAGCCGCAGCAATTGCTCTTCGGCGAGGCGGATCAGGCCGCCGGAGCCGCGACCTCTGCGGCGGAGGTGTTGCAGCAGGTCACCATCGAGGCGCTTAACATCACAGTGCTGCGTGGCAGCGGCCAGGCTGTGCTCGATTGGTGCGCGCAGAACGGTTTCGCGGTGGATGGCGACACCCGCGCCCACCTGCTGCTCTACGCGCAGGGCAGCCCGATCTTCATGGCGGCCAAGTATGACACATCAGCCGCTCAGGCGCGACACCAGCAGGTCGGCGATGGCGCGCCGGTGCTCATCACCATGCGCACGCCGCATCCGTGGGTACCGCTGGAGGTGCTGGCGCTCGACGGGCAGATCGTCCACGCCGATCTCTACTTCCTGACGGATGATCCACTCAACACGAGCGGGCTGGCCGCCGCCGCTGGCCAATCGGCGGTTGGCTTCGATGTGGGCGGCGCGCAGGGGCTGAAAGTCGCCTTCCAGGAGCGCATGAACGCTGGCCTCTATCACGACCTCTCCACTGATCGCAATATGAACTGGGTGCGCGCAGATAGCTGGCTCACCTATGTCGCGCTGGATGCGCCAGCCGCAGCGGTGACGTATGACCTGAGCGTCACGCCAGATGGCGTCATGTCGCTGACCCACTTCGGCGACTCGCCCAACGCCAAAGCGCAGAGCGCCAGCGCTTTGCCGGGCTGGCTGCCACGCCTGCCACTTGGCGCGCCCGAGACGCTACTGTTGCTGCTGGTCGTGGTGGCGCTGGGCGGCGCGGTGTACCTGCGCGTCCAGCGGGATCGGCGCGTCAGCAAGTCCTGATCGCGCACAGCGCACGACGCCGCAGAAGCCTGACTGCGCTTCTGCGGCGTCGGTGTGTCGCTGGCTGCGGGCGTTTCAGCCCTGGCTGGTCGTCGAGTGCGCCTCGCTCACGCGCAGGCGATGGCTGAGCACCGTGAGCAGCTTGATGCTGATATCTGGAGCCTCGCGCAGGGATGCGCGGAAGTCCCATACCGGGATGACAATGGCCTTGGTAGGCTCTTTGGCCACCACCGTCGCCGTGCGGGGCATGTCATCGAGCAGCGAGAGCTCGCCGAGGGCGGCGCCGCGACCGTAGTCGCTTAGCTCCGTGGTAACGCCTGCTGCGTTCGTCTGACTCACATGCACCGTTCCCGATGTGATGATGAACAGCCCAACCCCCGTTTCGCCCTGGCGCATGAGCGTGGCGCCAGCGGGATATTCGCGCTCGCGCGCATTTGCGGCGAGAACCTGGAGTTCTCGACGGGTGAGTCCCTGAAACAATGGCACTTGAGCCAGAGCGTCTTCGAACAAGGGATTAGCTCCTTTTTCAGGTGAAGCGGCTACTGCCACACAGGATAGCCGCCAGAGGGCACGCTGGTCAACTGTCCAACTCGACGGCGCCGTGCGAGCGCGCCACTGTTGATGGCTTGATGGAGTGTACCCCAAAATGGGAGCAGACGGTGGAACCAGTCTGCTCCCATTGTGAGGTTGCGTGTGTTAGCGGCGCCTACTCGTCTCGACCGTAGCCGCGCGAGGGATCGCCGTCCTGATTGGCCCAATCGGGCAGGCGATTGCGGGTAGGCGCGCCGTTGCCAGCGCCGCCCTGGCGTGGGCCAGAGACTGGCCCACGAATGCCGCGTGTGCGCGCGACGGGCGGCGCGGACATGTCGGGCCGCCCATAGGGGCCCTCAGCGGCATAATCGGGGAGTGGCGGCATCGGCATGCTCATCTCGCCGCCCTGATCCCCGCCGAATGAGCGCCGCCCGCCGAAGGGGCCGCCATCCATCGGGCCGCTGGCCGGATTCATCATGCCATAGTTGTCCATCGGATTCATGGGATTCATGGGGTTATTCGATGGCCCCAGCGGCGGGAGCTGATCGGAGCCGCGCATCGAGCCCATGCCGCCCATCTGGCCGCCCATCTGACCGCCCATCTGACCGCGCTGGCCGAAGCCGCCCGTACCCATGCCGCCCATGCCATTCATGCCGCCCATGCCGTTCATTGGGCCCATGCGACCGAGCGCGCCAGACGATGGCGCGCCGTTGGGCCGGCCATACATGCCGCCCATGCCGCCCATCGCGCCGCTCATGTCGCTGGCAGTGCCGGGCATGCGGCCCATGTACTGTCCGCCGCCCATCCGCATGCTCTGGTCGCTGCGGGGCGCGCCCGCCATCATCTGCGAGGACATCCCGCGCTGGCCCATGCCCATCTGGCCCATCTGGCCCATCGAATTGTAGGCAGACATCTGGCCCATCGACGGCTGCGAGAGTATCTGACCGACGCCCATCGCTCCAACCATCGCTGGCTCCATCTCGGCCATCGGCTGTTCCTGCGTCGCCGGGCGGATACGCTGCACGCCCACAATGCGCTGCAGGTCGACGATGACCTCGTCGAGCCGCTGCGCGCTGTCGGTGGCGTCGGCGGAGCTAGTGGCGACCTGCTCGGCAATCTCGATAACCGCCTGCATGGCGCTGGTCATGCGGTCGTACTGCTGCGCTTCCTGGCGGCTCGCTGCGCTGATGTCGCGGACTGAGCGCGTGATGTACGCCAGGATCGAGTCGATCTGCATGGGTGAGATTTCCGCGCGCTTCTGGATGACCTGATTACCCATCTGCGCCAGTTGGTCGGTGCGGTGGGAGATGTCGCGGGTGGTCTCGGCGAAGTTCTGCAGCGCTTTGTTGATGGAGTTTACCGCCCACACCTGCTGCTGCGAGCCACCAGCCTGTTGCGCGGCGATGGCGCCGATGCGCTCAGACGCGGAGATGACCTGCCGCGCGACGTTTTGCAGTGTGGTGATGATCGTGGCGCCGAAGAGCAGGGCGAAGATGACGCCCGCGATCATGATGATGAGGCCCAGCAGCAAGAGCTGAATCGAGGTCGAGCGCTGGAACTGCGTGACGGTGTCGAGCGGGACGCCGACCGCCAGGACGCCGATCATGCGCTGCTGCGGGTTCATCAGTGGGTAGTAGTCGGAGTAGTACTGCTTGCCAGAGAGCGTGACGACGCCCAGCCATTCTTGCGGGTTGGCGCTGCTGAGCGCCATACTTTGCGTCGGCGCCTGCTCCAGCCCGGAGCCAACCAGTCGTGTGCGCGCGCCGGTGGAGTTGGCGGTGGTTGTCTGCAGCGTGGTCGAGACACGTTTGCACGTCCCGGTCGGGCCATTGGGGTTGGCGCACTGATAGACGCTGACGAAGCCACCGAGCAATTGCTGCACCTGATCAACATAGTCCTGGTCGTTGTTCAGCGCAAACCTGCCGTAAGGGTTAGCGGAGTTAGAGTTATACGTGCTGAGGTCTTTGCCGGTGGTCGGCGAGTCGGCGACGAGCTGGTTATCGGACGAGATGGAGACGTACTGGCCATACTGCGTCTGCAAGACGAGCAAGGCAATCTTCATGTCCTGTTGCTCTTGCGTGTGCGTCTGTTGCAGCGCGTACTGCTGGATCGCGTTGTTCGCAATGAACAGGGTGGCGCCGGTACTCAGCAGCGCGCCAAGCAGCAACGTGAGGGTGAGTTGCGCTCGGATACCCAGACGCAACCGTCGTAGACCCATGATGACTCGTCCTCCTCCGCTCGTCTGGGCTCAGCCGAACCGGACGATCAGGATGCTCACACCAAAACAGCGGCTCGCCGCGTCAATGCGGCGGCTTTGCCCGCGACGAGGCGCACGGCAGGGATGAACGGCTTCGCGCGCAGGGGACTGTGCAACCATGCGCGTTAGTCTCTCTATTGTAACGTATGAGCCGCTGCGTGTCTCATTAGAGCAGCACTAGTCCTAGGATGCGCAAGTGGTTGAGGACTGAGTACAGTTCCGTATCGCTGCGGCGGGTCAATTTGACGAGGTCGGAGATGGTGCGCTGGCCGTCTACGAGCAGCAGCACCATGCGCTCGCGGCGGTCGAGCGGAAGCTGATCGACCTGCTCTGAGAGCGACGTTCTGCGTGGTCGAGAGTTCAATTGATCTGGCCGCAGGGGAAGCGACGATGTGGTCGTGGTGGAGGAACTGTACCCGCCCGAACTGCCAGGGTTGTAATAGGAGTCTGATGCGCCGTGGTAGCCGTAGGAAGGATATGCGGACGGGTCGTTGTCGAAGAATCCCGGCGAGGAAACGTCGCCTGACGAGCTGAAATCGGGCAGCGGCGAGAGCGGGCCGAGCGAACTGGTGGAGGGGTAGCCATACGACGGCCACGAGGATCCAGACATCGGCGGCGGGCTACTCGGCGCATAGGATGGCGGCTGCTGCTGTGGCAGCGAGGGATAGCCTTGCTGCTCGGCCTCCCCTGCCACCTCGTCGAATAGATACATGCACTCGCCCCAGTTCGAGAGCGCCGAGAGGGCAGTGCCACCCGTCAGAGAGCCGAGCAGCGCCGAGATCGGTTCACCCGCGATGAAGCGAATTTGACCCATCTCGCGCTGAGACCCCTGGCCGCGCGTCGCGCGCAAGATGCCAGTCTGCTTCGAGAGCGTCACCATCTGGACAACATTACTCAGACGAGTAGTCGAGGTGAATCGAGAAGCCATCGGCACACTCCCTGCACGACCCTACCTGTCGCGCTTGAAGACCTCACTCGCGAGCGCCCGGAGTGTGCTGTCTGCTGTGACAGGGCCACATAATCGCGCTCGAAGACGATCCTGAGTCATTCATTGCGGATGGCGCGGTAGCCGCGCCGCCACCCCGCGTACCACTCCTGCGCAAGACACGTAGCGCTGAGATCGCATCATGGCTGGTGGCGTCTGGGCTCCGCAAGAGCGCGTTTCAATCCATCAGGACTCCGCTGCCCCGGGATCACCACTACCATTGTGTTGCGAACCACTCCGGAACATACCATCTGGGACGACCGAAAGAGCAATCCATGAAGCCAAGGGTATCATACGTGTCAAGCGCGCTCCATTGCCCGACCAGTCGCTGCCTGGCTTAGTTGCTGGGCGCGCTGACCGGCGTGGTTTGCGCGGGCTGCGCTTGTGCGTCTTCCTGCTCAAGCTGAGCAAGTCGTTGGCGGAGTTGGTCGGCGAGCTGCTTGTACTCCACTGCGCGCTGATCATCCCACTTCGGCATGATCACGTCGCGGGCGCCGTTGGTGACCGCGCGATCGATCAGCCCGGCATAGAATTCGTACGCCTGAATCTGGAGCCGAAGCAACTCCTTCTCGTCCACAGGCTGCTGTTGTGCCATGCTATCCTCCACAAGACCGAACGCATGTTTGGGGTCAGCGTAGCACAGCGCTGTGCATGGGTCAAGAGATTTTGCGGGAACCAGCGCTGCGCTACGCCTATCTGCGGGGACGCGCTCGTCCGTCAGGTCGTCCGTCATCGTGTGTGGGAGCTCTGGTCTGCGTCGGGGCGTTCGTCGTCGCGGGCGGGCTGTGGCGTCGAGGGCGCGCCTGTTCCGCCGAACGCCTCCGGGCCGATCAATTGCGAGATGCGCAGCGAGCCAGGAGCCGCCTCGGCGGGCGCGGGAGGCAGCGGCTGCGATGGGCTGCTCCCCACTTCCTGCCCCAGGCGTGACGCTGGGTCGAGCGGGCGTGTGGAAAGCGGCGGGCGTCGTGGAATGCTGGCGGACGCTGGACGGGCGAACGCGGAGGGATCGCCCTCATCACCCAGCTCACCAGAGCCACTCGCCGGGCTGGCGAGCTGCTGGATTTGCTCGGCCTCGCTCTCGAGCGAATCGACCGCCGAGATGACCCAATCGACGTTGAGGCCGGTATGCCGCACATGCTTGCCGAGAATGCCGATGTCGTGGACGAAGCCTGCGACCGAGCGAGCCTCCTCGTTGGTCTGCTGCTGGAGCATGCTGAGCAGCAGCCAGGCATCCGCCAGCCCAGCGGGCAGTGAGCCACGCGCTGCGGTTTCATCGCTGCCCTTGCTGGCGCTGTCGGCCCGGTCGGCGTTATCGGCGTTGAGCGCTTTGACAGCAGGCAGTGGCGTTGTCATCGGCGGAATCCCTGCCGACTCGCCGTCGATCGGTTCGAGCACGGCGAACTCGCTTGTGTAGCGATTCATGATGCCCATGGCGTCGCCCAGTCCGACCCACTCACTGCCGCCCTCCACTGCGCCATCAGGCTTGACATCCTGTGTCAGCTCAGGCGGCAGCGCCAGCGCCAGCGCGCGGCGTGCCTGCGCCAGCAGATCCATCTGCCTGGTCGCGGTTTCATTGAGCCCCGCAACCAGCGAGACAAGTTGCCCGGCGATCTGCTGCGCCTGCGACGATTCGTTGGCAGTGTTCGCCAGACCGGTACGGCAATGCTTGAGCAGGCTGCCCAGGTCAGCCGCAATCTCTTGCAGGCGCGCGAGTCGGCGCGTGTTCAGGGTGTGCGCCTGGCTGAGCGCCGCGCGGACAGAATAGAGCGCGCTGTCCGTGGGCGACTCGAAGGACGAGGCCGGGGCGTCACCAGTGGCCAGGTGGCCTGCCATCTCGGCCATGACCACGGCCTGCTGCTCCATATTCTGCACACGGCGCTCCAGGTCGTTCGTGGAGCGTAACTGCTGGACGAGCAGGTTCAGGCTAGCCGCCAGCGGCGCCAGATCGCCTTCGACGATGTCGATGCGCGTGTCATATTCATGCGCCAGCGCGCTGGAGACGGCCAACTGGATGCTGGCGACATCCTGCGTGAGCTGGCGGCGCTGGTCGTTCATCTGGCGCTCGGCGGCGGAGAGTCGGGCCTGCGCGAATCGCAGATCCTCATCGGCCTGGGCGTTCTTGACCGTCTCGTAGATGAACTGCGCCAGCCGCCAGGCCAGATAGCCGATGAATGTGTCGAGGCCCAGCGAATAGACCATCACGAGGTACGCCTCGCTGAGCTGGTTGGAGGTGTCGTTGTTGAGCGCGAGCGCCAGCAGGATCGCGCTGGCGATAACGACCGCCGTGGCTGAGGCGACATACAGGGTCAATTCCGGCGCCAGGAAGAGGCCGGATTCCAGCACAATCGGCAGGAAGAGCAGCGCGGATTGCGCGGTGTGGGTGGCGTCGTGTGTCAGCAGGGCGGCCACGAAGACCTGCGCGGCCGTGGCGAGTGCGCCGCCGCCGATGAGCATATAGACCGCGACACGCACCTCATGGCGCAGGCGATTGAAGATGAAGGCGGCCAGATAGAAGACCAGCGCCACCCCCAGCGTCAGCAGAATCGGCAAATTAGGCGTGGGAAAGAGGTAGCCTGGAACCACCATCAGCGTGATGAGCGCTTGCGCCAGCACGACCGTGTTGACCAGCCAGGCGCGCTGCCCATCGCGCACGCGCCTGCCACGGATGCGATCTTCGATCAGGCCAGAGAGCTGCAGCCGACTGGGCTGCGAGAGCGCCCCCCGCAGCGGCTGCGAGAGTGGGCCGCTGGTAGCCCCACGCGCCAGTGGTCCGCTGGTAGCCCCACGCGCCAGTGGCCCACTGTTGGCGCCGCTGCGCGGGAGTGGGCCGCTGGTCGCGCCGCGCGAGAGTGGGCCGCTGGTGAACGCGCGCGTGGCGCGGGCCGCTGCGGGCTGCTGACGCGCCCCCGAAGCTGAGGAGATGGGGCGAGAAGTGGGGGCCCGTCGTGGATCAGGCGGATTCTGCATAGGCGTTTTCGTCGCGCGTGACACACGTGTATGCTGGCGCTCCACTCGGAGCGCAACGTGCGACGCGCGCCTCCTTCCAGGTGAACGATATGTGCAGGGTCGCTCGCGGGTCGCGCGAAGTCTCCGCTTCCCTGGCTGATGTGAGCAGAGCGACCTGAGTATCATCGTAGCTAACGGGGAACTCCAGGATGCGTGCCGGGCGCCCTGGGGAATAAGGGATAGCGCTATTGTAGGCGAGGCAGCGGCGAGTGACAAGGCCAGGCAAGCGCAGGTAGCGCCGCATAGCCCAGAAATCATCGCTTGACCGCCCTGAATCGTTCGGCGCGACCAGGCCAGATGGTACTAGCCGCGCAGCGTGGCCGCTGGCTTGCGTCGCGGCAGGCGCATCGCGTACACTGTGGCTGCTACACGCAGGCCGGCGTGGCGGAACGGTATACGCGGCAGTCTCAAAAACTGCTCCCCGTATGGGGTTAAGGGTTCGAATCCCTTCGCCGGCACCTTTCAGAGTTCGGAATGACATTCTCGCCGAGCCGATGCTTCAACCTCTGTGCTGGCTGGCGACTCTGAGTCCTCCACAGCCAAGAATCAACCCGACCGCGACGCCGACACCCATCCCCATGAGAAATCGCCCGGTGTCCGAGCGATCTACACCGAGCGCCAGCGCGGCGAGCGTCCATAGCAGTAGCGCAGCCGATGCCATGGCGCACAGTGCGCTCAAGTGTCCGTAGCGGACGCCGCGCTGCCAGCCCTGAACTAACCCAGGAGCAAGCGCAAGCAGCGCGACTCCGGACGCGCCGGTGATGGTAATTTGCACGGCAATCATGTCGTTGGCTCCCCTGGCAGCTCTGCGGGCTATGCGCCAGCGCCGCGAGTAGGCTCGTAGTGCGATGCGATTATGCCCTGTGCCAGGCGCCGGATGCCGCTGATCAATCGTACAGATGTGTACAGCCATCTCGCCAATCGCGGAGGGCCAGGTCGTTGTCAGATCATCAGATTGGCTTGCTCCGCAGCGCCCTTGCTATCAGCGCCAGCGCGATGGTTGCCGCGCCAATGCCAATCCCGGGAATGAAGCCGTGAAAGAACAGCGGCGGCTGGATGATCGGATCGAGGATGAGGGCTCCCGCGATGAGCGCGCAGCCCACGCCGTAATAACCCGTCGCCAACTGACGATCCGGCAGTCGGAGCAGCCACGCGGCGACGAGTGCGGGAGCGGTGAGCGCGCCACCAATGAGCGCCAGCACCGTGAACTGTGTATGCGTGGACATAGATGACCTTCCTTCGCGCCCTCTGCCGTGGGCGGCGAGTGTGCGTGAGTGAGCAAGGCGCCAGGCGCACGGTCAACCACCTGCGGTATACACTATTTACCCCTATCGGGAAAGGCTCAGATTCGATGGCTGTCTTGCGTGCGCCTGAGGCGTGGCGAAGCCGCGCTTTGGCGAAATGGCGTTATGTCCAGTCGCGGCCGATGGCGTTGCACAGCGTGCTGCTGGGTGCGCTGCTGGTGATCTTTCTTTTCGCGACTGCTCAGACGCAGGCGTATGCCGGTGGTGTACGTCGCGACGCCTTCACCTTGCGCGGGGCGATCCCAACGCCCGTGCTGCGCTACACTCCGCCCGCCAGCGCGCAGACGCCTGTGGTCGCCGTGCTGGCGCACGGTTACGCCGCCAGCAAAGAGATCATGTCGTCGTTTGCCACTGACCTGGCGAAGCAGGGCGTCACGGTCTACACGTTCGACTTTCCAGGGCATGGCGCCTCGCCCACCGTATACGGCGGCGCACACCACAGCGGCGTGGTCGATCAACTGGTCAGCGCGTTGAGCGAGGTAGTGGACTATGCCATGGCGCACGCGCCGCCGCATGCGAAACTTGTGCTGCTTGGCTACTCGCTCGGTACCATCGCGGTGGGTGAGTACGCGCTGCGACATCCAACAATGGCCAGGCTGCAAGCGACCGTGCTGGTAGCGGGCATCCCGAATGATAGGCCCAGCCTGACTACCCCGCGTAATCTGCTGGTGCTGACGGGCCAGTTCGACTTGCCTGGCATCAACGACATTGCACGCGATTCGATAGCCTCGGCGTGTGGCGCCACGGCAAATGCGATCCGTGGAGCCGTGTACAGCTGCCAGACGCACACCACCGATCAGCGCAAGCGCGTCATTTTGCCTGGGCTGGATCACATTTCCATCGTGACGGCGGCTTCGACTCACGATACCGTCATTCAATGGCTCAGCGCGACGGTCGATCCGCATATCGGCAGAGCGCCTGTCAATGCCGACGTGCGTTTACACTGGATGCTGGCGGGATTCATCGCCGCGTTGCTGGCGATTGGGCCGCTCATCAAGCTGTTGGCGCTGACGTTGCGGCTGCGACCGGCGCAGCATCGGGCGTCGCTCGCAAGCGTAGCGGCGAGCGACTTGCCACCCGTGGCGCCCGCAGTGCTGGGTTTCGGCGCGCTGGCTGGGGCGCTCGGAGTGGCGCTGCTGGCGCTGCGAGCGTATCTGCCGTCCAGCTTCTGGGCGGCCGACCCGTTTCCCTTCACCTTGCTACGGCAACAGGTCTCGGCGGATGTCGCCATCTTCTTTGTGCTGGCAGGCGCGCTGCTCGGCGTTGCGCTCTGGTGGTCGCCACGACTGCGCGCTGCTGTGACGCTGCCTCCACGCCGCGAGGCGCTGGCGCAAGGGCTGATTGCGCTGGTGGTGACTGTGTTTCTGATGGTGACACTTGGCGCGCTCTCCACCTATGCCTGGGAGAGCCTGGCGCTTGATCCGCAGCGGCTCTGGCGCGGTGTCGTCTACACCATTCTGCTGTGGCCGTTCTTCTTCGCTCTGCGCTCGCTACTGCGTGCGATGGCGTCGCAGTTCAAACGTCCCGCGCTGGCTGATTTGGGGGCCAGTGTGCTCATCTTGCTGGCGCTCGTAGGCGCTATTCTGATGAACTTCGGGCGACTCTCGTATCTGGGCATACTGCTCCCGGTCTTTGCGATCATCGTGCTGCTGCTGGTCGGCGTCTCGGCGTGGGCGCGCCGGACGCTAGCGCATCCGGTGGCGCTGATGGCGACACTGGATGCGCTGCTACTGGCCTGGACGCTTGCAGCGACGCTGCCACTGGTGGCGTGAGCGCCACAGGCGCCCATCACTCAGATCGCCGCCTGCTGTGATGGAGCTTTGAGCGCGACTTCGGTCACTGTGACGCGACCGTGATGCGCCTGCCTGATACTGCGCTGGTACACGTCCAGACGTGAACGCGATGCCTGGCTATGTGGCAGATCAGGCATCTTATACGACTGGCAGGAGGCGTTATGAGCGCCTCATCCCTCGCATCGCGTTCGATACCAATCGGTAGCGCGAGCGGCGTGCGGCGGCACGAACTTGACTGGCTGCGCACTGCGGCGGTGTTCGGGCTGATCCCGTTTCACACGGCGATCATCTTCACCACGGGGTCGTATGATTACGTCAAGAATACCCAGTCTAGCGCGGTCTTAGATGCATTGACGGCGTTCGTTTCGCTCTGGGGTATTCCCGTGCTGTTCCTGGTGTCTGGTGGCGCCTCGCGCTACGCGCTGTCTGCGCGTGGCGTAGCGCGGTACCTCAACGAGCGGGTGATGCGTCTGCTGATTCCCTTTACCTTCGGCATGTTGCTCATCGTGCCATTGCAGATCTACATCGGGCTGCTCTCCGCCCCGACACCCCCACCATCGCTGCCTGCGTTCTACCTGGGCTTCCTGCTGACGCTGCTCGGCGTGTTGACGGGGCATTTTCCGCCTGGCCCGGAGTGGATTGGCCATCTCTGGTTCATCCCGCCGTTGATGGCGTTCTCGGCGCTGGCGGTTCCCTTCGCGCGTCTGCTGCGCACACCGCGTGGGCAGCGGGCGTTTAGCTGGCTGGCGAACACACAGAGTGGCATGGCCGCGCTGATCATATTCGGAGCGCCGCTGGCGACGGTTCAACTGGTCACGCAGCTTGGCGCCGCCTTGTTTCCCAACGCCGCTACTCCGTTGGCCACCAACGCAGTAGGCATCGTCGGCTACCTGATCTTCTTTCTCGCAGGTTACGTCATCTATCTCGATGAACGGTTGTTGGCCGCCACGCGGCGCCATGCGTGGCCCGCGCTCATGCTGGGGGCGCTCAGCTGGCTGATGATCGCTTTCGCCGCGCCACACTGGTATCCAGGTAGCGCGCCCGTGCTGATGGCGCTGGCGGTGGCGCGCGGCTACTGCGCGTGGTGGTGGGTAGTGGGCATCCTGGGGCTGGCGCTACGCTACCTCCAGTTCACGACCCCAGCGGTTGAGTATCTGTCGCGCGCCGCCTACCCGGTCTACATGATCCACATGCCTATCCTCTCTTTCATCGCGCTATGGATCGTGCGGCTGGATATGAACCTCTGGCTGAAATTCGGCGCTATCACCATCCTGGCGCTGGCGGCGTCGCTCGTCATCTATGACCTGCTCATCAGTCGGGTCGGCCTGTTCCGGTTACTCTTTGGGCTGCGCTCCCGCGAGCAGCCGCAGGAGCCGCCCCGTCACAACGCGCCCGGCGGCTCTCGACTTGTGGCGCCATCCAGATCACGATGGCGCACAGCGCATGCGAATGACACGAGGCTACAGCGCTCAGGTGATGCTCACACCACGCTCGCGGCCCCGAACAGATCGCGCGCCACATCCTCGATGCGCCGCAGCGCGCCTGGGAACCGCCGCAACGTCGCCGCCGGATCGAAGGTCATGTCATGGGTATCCATGTAGGCCGCTGATCCCGCCTGCCGCGCAAACGCCGGATTGAATGGCCGCGCCAGTACGGACATCGCCCGCAGCGCTGGCAGCGGGATATGCTGGCGGCTGGTGGTCTTGCCGGTGGTTTGCTCGATGAGCGCCACGAGCTGCGTGAGGGAGCGATTCTCCGGCCCGCCGATGTCGATGGTCATCCCACGCGATAGGGGGTCGCGCAGGCCGATCAACGCATACCGCGCCACATCCTCCACCGAGACGAAGTTGATCGGATTGGCGCCCCTGCCGAAGATCATGGCCTTGCCCTGCTTCAGCATCGGCTCAGCGAGGATGCTCAACCACAGCTCCATGAACGCCGTGGGGCGCAGGATCGTCGCGCTCAGCCCGGAGGCCTTCAGCGCCTGCTCTGCGCGATACTTGGCGCGGAAGAGGTCAACTGGATGATCGTCGCGCGCGCCCAGGATGGACATCAACACGAACTGGCCCACGCCCGCCGCCCGCGCCGCCTCGATCAGATGTCGTACGCCCTCGTCATCGACACTGAGCGGTGAATCGCCGCCCGTGCCAGTGAAGCCATGCGCCGCGCTGAAGATCGCCTCCACCCCCTCGCAGGCGCGCCGCAAGGAGTCGGGATCGCGCAGGTCGCCCGCGAGCACCTCGGCGCCTGCGCTCGACAACGCTGCCAGCTTCGCGGGCGTGCGACTCAGCGCCCGGACAGGTTGGCCGTCCGCCAGCAGCCGACGCGCGACGATGCCGCCCAGCCGACCACTGGCCCCGATGATCAGGATCATAACGCTCATCCTCCCCTTCGCATGCGCGGCGTGCGGCTAGAACAGCTCGTTAACACACAGATAGACATGCGCGGCGCCCACGCGCTGCGGGCTATCCGATGAGCCGGGCTGTGGCGGGCGCATTTTGCCTTCGAAGACGCAGAAAGCGTCGTTGAGCCAGCGGTAGCGCTCGTCAGCAGTCTCGAACGTCACGCGCATCAACTGATCGCCGAGCGGGCCATCCGCGCCGACGACCAAGCGCACATGGCCATGCATCTCGAACAGGATCGTGGCGCCGTCGTGCGTGGTGATGGCGCCCCGAATGTTCGGCTGCATGGCGCCATCGCTGCGCCGGCGGGCATAGTTGAACCACGTCGCCACGCCGCGCAGCCGCTCGCCATCCACCACGCCCTCGCCCGCGAGAAAGACCCTCCCTTCTTCGCCGCCATACGGCTGAACCAGTCGCGGTTGGCCTGTAGGCGTCAGATTGAGGTCGCATAGAGGTGTGACACGCATAGATCCGCTCCTCTTCCGTTCCCCTCCACCGAGGGATCGCCTCAACATCGGCGCCAGACCGATGCTGATTGAATGAGAGCAGGATGGCCCGCGCCCGAGGAGAACGCCATACCTCAAGCCCACCTTTTCCCCACATCTTTGTCGCGCTCCCTGCTATACTGAGGCATCTCGGGATGGCGTGAACTGTGGAGGCGGGCCGCACAGGCGCCGCCGGATGCAGGAATGGCCACATATGGCAGAGCAGACCACCCTGAGCGCCACGCTCAAGCGCTATCGTCTGGCGGCGGGCCTCTCGCAGGAGGAGCTGGCCGAGCGCGCCGGGCTGAGCGTGCGCGCGGTCTCCGATCTGGAGCGCGGGCTGCATCGCACGGCGCGGGGCAGCACCATCAATCTGCTCGCCTCAGCGCTCGCGCTCGCGCCAGAGCAGCGCGCGGCGCTGCTGTCCGCTGCCCGACCCGAACTGGTGGCTCCGCAAGCCGCGCCCGCCGCCGACTCACTGGTCTTCAGCGCGCCGCCCAGCCCGCCTACCGCCCTGGTGGGCAGGGAGCGTGAGCGCAGGCAGGCGCGCGAGGCGCTGCTGGAGCGCGGCGTTCGGCTGCTCACGCTGATGGGGCCGGGCGGAGTCGGCAAGACGCGGCTGGCGTTGCAGATCGCGTGGGATGTCGCCAGCGCCTTTCCCGATGGGGTCGTCTTTGTCGATCTGGCGCCGATCCGCGATGCGGCGCTCGTCGCGAGCGCGCTGGTCGAGGCGCTGGGGCTGCGCGGAGAGCTGGGCGCGACGCCCATGCCAGCTATGGAGCGGGCGCTGGCGTTTCTGAGCGACCGCCGCACGCTCATCCTGCTAGACAACTTCGAGCAGTTGCTGGACGCCGCGCCAGCGCTGGCGCGGCTATTGCAGCAGTGTTCGCAGGTCGCGCTGCTGGTGACGAGTCGAGCGGCGTTGCAGGTGCGCGCTGAGCAGCGGCTGCTGGTCGAGCCGTTGGAGGCGAGCGTCGCCGCTGAGCTGTTCTGCGCGCGCGCCCATGCGACGCAACCTGGCGTCGCGCTGCCAGCGGACGACATAGAGGCGATCTGCGCCCAGGTCGATCACCTGCCGCTGGCCATCGAGCTGGCGGCGGCGCAGTTGAGCGCGCTCTCCACCGTGCGCCTGCGCGAGCGACTGGCACAGCGCTTGCCACCGCTCATCGGCCGCCTGCGCGATCTGCCCGCGCGCCAGCAAACCATGGAAGCCACGATTGCCTGGAGCTATGAACTGCTCAACGCCGAGCAGCAGCGCTGGTTTCGCGGCCTTGGCGTCTTCGCAGGCGGCTGGACGGCGGAGGCTGCGCACGCTGTCTGCGGCGATAGCGATGCACATAACATGGACGCCACGTTGCGGGCGCTAGCCGACCTGGTCGAAGCCAGTTTGGTTCGGTCGCAGGTGGACGCCAGTGGCATGGCGCGTTTTTCGCAGCTCGAATCGCTCCGCGAGTTCGCGCGCCTGCGTCTGCGCGCGGCGGGTGAGGAGCGGATGCGCGCCGTGCGTCACGCGCGCTACTACGCGCAGATGGCCGAGATCATCTCGCGGGATGGCCCGCCCACGCGACTGCCAGGCCATCCCGCGCGGCTGGACGCCGTAGTGGAGTTGGCCAACGCCCGCGCTGCGCTGGAGTGGGCGGAAGCGGCGGGTGAGGCTGAGCTGGGGATGCGGCTGGCGGGCTTCGGGCGACTCTGGCATGTCCTCGGGCAGATAGCGCAGGCGCTGGAGTGGCAGGAACGGATGCTGGCGCTCGATGCGCGCGTCCGGGCGACGGGTGTGGGCGTCGCCGCGCCGCCTGCCTTGCGGGTGGAGCGGTATTATGCACGGGCGCGCACACTGCTGGGCTATGGGGAATATGAGCGCGCCGAGGCTAGCGCAGCAGAGGCCGTGCGGCTGTCTGTGGGTATCGACGACGACTATGTGGCCAGCAACGCCCTCATGACGCTCGGCATGGTCACACAGGCGGTGGGGCGTTTCGATGAAGCGGCCAGCGCCTTCACCGCTGGCTACGAGCGCATGCCCGCAGACGACACCACTGGCCAGCGCTATCGGGCGCTCTCCAAGCTGGCCGAGATTGCCGCCATCCAGGGGAATCTGCCAGGCGCGCTGACGCTGCTGGAGCGCGCGCAGGCCGACGCCGAGGCGATGGGTAACCTCTGGGATGTCGCGCATATGGCGACTCTGCTGGGGCGCGTCGCCTGCCAGATGCAGCGCTATTCCCTGGCGACCCAGCGCTACCAGCGGGCGCTCGGCCTGTTCCGCGACTTCGCCAGCCCCACCTTCAGCGCGTGGTGTCTGGAGGGCTACGCCGCCGTGCTCGCGGGCGAGGGACGCCACGCCCAGGCGACGCGGCTGCTGGCCGCCTGCGGGGCGCTACGCGAGCAAGCGCGCACGCCAGCGCCACCAGCGGAGCGCGAGGCGGCCGAGCAACTGCTCGTGCTGGCACGGTCGGCGCTGGGCCGAGCGGCGTTTCGTCGGGAGTGGCAGGCGGGCGCTGCCCGCACGCAGGATGAAGCGCTCGACGAGGCGCTGGCGGCCTGCGCGCTCCGGCTTAACCCGGAGGTCGCCGCAGATGGCTGGCCTCTGGGCGCTTGTTGACGTAGTGGGACTGCGGTAACGTTCTCCAGACGCTCGCCAGCCTATACTGACCATCGGCGAGGTGATGTTGTCGTCTGCGCATGCGCCCGCTCGTGCGCAGGGTAGCTCCAGGGATAGCGGTGAATCGAGAGGGCGGATATGGCCGATTCGCGCAGCTCCTCGCGCGCCTCCCAATCCCATCCCAGGTGGTGGCTCGCGCTCCAGCTCGCCTGGGTTCTGCTCGTGGTCGCGCGCCTGGCCGACTTCGTGACCGCGCTTCCGGTGTACGTGGGCGCCTCTCAGCGCACGTGCGCGTCTGGCTGTCCGTTCACCCCGGAGCAGGCGCAGGCGCTGCTGGCGCAAACGGGCATCGCCCTCTACACATTTGCGATTGGCACAGCGGGGCTGTTTGTCGTCTGCGTCGCCATCTCTACCGCCCTCGCGCTGATCCTCTTCTGGCGGCGGCCCAACGACTGGATGGCGCTCCTCGTCGCCTACTTCATCGTCATCTTTCCCATCAACAATCTGAGCTCACTGCTCCCACAGGGCATGTCGCTGGGCGTCGTATCCAATCCGCTACTGGCGGCAGCGCTTGGCTTGCCCACCATCATCGTCGGGTACAGTATCTTTCTGCTGTTCCCGACAGGACGGTTCGCGCCGCGCTGGTCGTGGGTGTTGTTGATCGCGTGGGTCGTGTGGTATCTGCCTGCCCACCTGCTGCCAGATGCGCAGCAAGGCGCGCTCGTCATCGGCTATCCGGTGTTCTATGGCTGCGCTATCGCGTGTCTCGTCTATCGCTACGTGCGCGTGTCTACGCCGATCGAGCGCCAGCAGATGAAGTGGGTCGCATTTGGTCTGGCGGTGTTGCTGGTGGCGAATCAGCTCTTCTGGCTGCCCCAGGGCATGCCGCCACTCTATCTGCTGGGTTCGTTCCTCTTCTACCTGCTCAGCCTGCTCTTTCTCCCCATCACCTTCCTGGTCGCCTTGCAGCGCTATCGACTGTATGACATCGACCAGTTCATCAACCAGACGTTGGTGTATGGCTCGCTGACCGCTGCGCTGGCAGGCATCTATCTGTTGGGAGTCGTCGGCGTCCAGCGCGTCCTCAATCTGGTCGTGGGTCACGCCAGCGACACATCCCCGCCGCTGATCGTCGCGACGACGCTGCTGATCGCTGTGCTGTTTCAGCCGCTGCGCCGGGTGATCCAGGCGACGATCGACCGGCGCTTCTACCGGCGCAAGGTCGACGCCGAGCGGACGTTGGCGGCGTTCGGCGCGACCGTGCGCAATGAGGTGGAGCTGGAGCAGGTGCGGGAGCAGTTGCTCGCGGTCGTCAACGAGACGATGCAGCCCGC
>DATAED010000143.1:0-2758 GCA_036258195.1 Ktedonobacterales bacterium | reverse complement strand
GACTTCGCCGCTTCCCCGATCCCCTCCACCGTCTACGCGGTGACGGCGGATGGCGCTGGGTGCAACAACGAGAGCTACCCCAGCCTCTCGCTCTATCGCAGCGACAACGGTGGCCAGAGCTGGCTGCGGGTGCGCTCGCTGCCCACGCAGGCGGAGACGGGCCTCTTCGTCGGCGGGCATGGCGAGCTGTATACCTATCGACCGCAGGTGACGGTGCAGGGGCATGGCGCCTCGGTCACCAATAGCCCGTCGGATGCGGTGGTGAGCATTGATGGCGGCCACACGTTCCTCAGCGCGCCCAGCGCCGGGCTGCCACAGGGCGCCAATCTGTTTGGCCCCTACGGCACACTGGCCGATGGCTCGATCCTCTATGGCGAGTACGGCTCGTATCTGGGGGCTCGTACTTCCGCGCTGTATAGCTGGCAGAAGGGTCAGAGCGCCTGGACGGACCTCAAGGTCAACATCCCGGCAGGGATCGCGGCAGTCGCGGCGCAGCCCATCGCCTCCGGCGCGACCTCGCAGAGGCTCACCATCATCGGCAACGATGGCAAGGTCTCGACGGTGACAGTACTGATCGGCCAGTAGACCTATCCTCCGGCTCCCCCTCCCCTTCAGGGAGGGGAAACCCAGGCCAGGGATTGCGACGATAGCGAGCGGACGCGCAAAATCCTCCGGCTCCCCCTCTCCTGTGGGAGAGAGGGCTGGGGGGTGAGGTCGCGCCTGGTCGCTCTGGCGAGGTGGAACCGCTCCCCCTGTCCCCCTCCCTTCCGAGGGAGGGGGAACCCAGGCCAGGCATGGAGTCGCTGGGCATGTTCGAGGTCTGGCGTGCCTCTGCCGTATGTGCGGGGCGCGTCGCGCTGTGTCCTGCTATACTCTGTATCGCTATGGACATGAGCGTGGGCATGCCGATACAGCGGGGGGATGAGACACCTTGGCGACAGAAGCGAGCGATAAACAGCAGGCTCAGGCGGAGGCCAGCGCGTCTGGCTTCTCGCCAGATTTCACCACGCAGCCCGCGCGCCTCTTCGATCCACTGCCGCTGCGCGGGGTGACGGCGCGCAACCGCGTGATGATCTCGCCGATGTGCCAGTATTCCTGCGAGGATCGCTCAGGCCGCGCGACCGATTGGCATCTCGTCCATCTGGGCAGTTTCGCGACGGGCGGCGCAGGCATCGTCTCGGTCGAGGCGACGGCGGTGGAGGCGCGCGGGCGCATCAGCCCGTGGGATATGGGCCTGTGGAGCGATGACCAGATCGAGCCGCTGGCGCGCATCACCCACTTCCTGCGCGCGCATGGCGCCATCCCGGCCATCCAGCTCGCGCACGCTGGACGCAAGGCCAGCGTAGATCGCCCCTGGACGGGTGGCAAGCCCATCGCGCCGGGCGAGCTTGGCTGGCGCGTCGTCGCCCCCAGCGCCATCCCTTTCGATGCTGACCATCAGACGCCAGAGGCGCTGACCACGCAGCAGATCGGCGAGGTGGTGGCGGCCTTCACGCGGGCCACTGAGCGGGCGCTGGCGGCGGGCTTCGAGCTGATCGAGCTGCACGCGGCGCACGGCTACCTGCTGCATCAGTTCCTCTCGCCTGCCAGCAACCAGCGCGCGGACGAGTACGGCGGCGGGCTGGAGGGGCGCATGCGCCTGCCGCTGGAGGTGGCGCGGGCCGCGCGCGCGGCGTGGCCGGAGCGGCTGCCGCTCTTCGTACGTGTCTCAGCCACCGACTGGCTCGACCACGATCCCAGCCGCCCAAGCTGGACGCTCGACCAGACCATCGCCTTCGCGCGGCGGCTGCGGGAGCTAGGCGTGGACGCCACCGACTGCTCCAGTGGCGGCAATGAGGCGCATGTGCGCATCCCCGCTGGCCCCGGCTACCAGGCGCCACTGGCGGAGCGCGTGCGACGCGAGGCGGGTATCCCGACGGTCGCCATCGGGCTGATCACCGAGCCAGCGCAGGCCGACCAGATCATCCGCAGCGGGCAGGCCGATCTGGTGGCGCTGGCCCGCGCCGCGCTGCGCAACCCGCACTGGCCGCTGCACGCCGCCATGACGCTGCGCCAGCCCGTTCCCATCCCGCCGCAATACGAGCGGGCGAATGTGAGGTAGCAGCCCCCACCCCCAACCCCTCCTCCGCTTTGCGGGAGAGGGGAGCGCCGGATTCTATACGCTCGCCATCGCTACGATGCCTGGCCTGGGTTCCCCCTCCCTCGGAGGGGAGGGGGTCAGGGGGAGAGGTTCCGTCCCGCCTACCGCGCGCGATCCGCGTAGCGCACGCCATCGGGGCCGCCGATGTAGACACGCTCGGTCATGCCAAGGAAGAGGCCATGCTCCACGACGCCCGTGGTCGCCTTGATGCGCGCGGCGATGGCGGCGATGTCGGGCGGGTTCGCGTAGACCAGATCGAGGATGTAGTGGCCGCCATCGCTGAGGAACGGCGCGTCCGGCGCTCCTGCGGCGGCGGGCAGCGCGCGGCGGGTGATGCGGCAGCCCGGCGCGGCCAACCGCGCGGCGGTGTGCCGCCAGCCAAACGTCTCCACCTCCACCGGAATGACCGTACCGACGCCCAGCGTTTGCGCCAGCTTGGTCGCATCCACCAGGATGACGCGGTAGCGGCTGGAGGCGGCCACCAGCTTCTCGCGCAGCAGCGCGCCGCCGCGCCCCTTCAGCAGATCGAGCGCGGGCAGCGTCACCTCGTCGGCGCCGTCGAAGCTGAGATCGAGATGATCCACCTCATCCAGCGACGCCATCGGGATGCCCAGGCTC
>DATAED010000142.1:0-16549 GCA_036258195.1 Ktedonobacterales bacterium | reverse complement strand
CAGCGCGCTTGACAGCCACGGCGGGATAGAGTAGTATACGGAAGCCGATGCGAGCAATCGCATGGAGTCACGCGGGAGTGGCTCAGGGGTAGAGCATCTCCTTGCCAAGGAGAAGGTCGCGGGTTCGAATCCCGTCTCCCGCTCCACGAGCGTCACCAGCACAGGTGGCGCTCTTTTCATTGGATGTCATCAGTCGGCGCCACTCAGCGCGCGCTGAGCGGTGGTATACTGTCAGACGGCGTCAGGCGCGGGGGCCTGAGGCGCGCAGGCAATCGCGGGCGCTGCAGTCTCGATGCAGCGTCCGAGGAAAGTCCGAACTCCACAGAGCGGGATGCTGGCTAACGGCCAGTGGGGGCGACCCCAAGGATAGCGCCACAGAAACAAACCGCCAGCGCGGCGCGCAAGCGTCTCGTCGGTAAGGGTGAAATGGCGAGGTAAGAGCTCACCAGCGACCGGGTGACCGGTCGGCTGCGGCAAGCCCCATCTGGAGCAAGGCCGAACAGGAGGAGTAGTCGTCGGGTTCGCCCGGCGGCTCGCGGGTGGCTCGCCCGTCTATCTCCGGGTTGGCTGCTTGAGGCGGCGGGCAACCGTCGTCCTAGAGAGATGAGTGTCGCCTGGCGCGTCGTGAGGCGCACCGGGAACAGAATTCGGCTTACGCGCGCCTCAGACCCCCGCCCTCACTCCCGGCCCCCTCTCTGTGGGAGAGGGGAGGTATGCATACCCAAATCGGTCACGCCCGGGGCGCCGCTTCGGGCGGGCGGGTGAAGTCGCCGCTCTTGCCGCCACTCTTGCGCTCCAGCCGCACCTGCTCGATCACCATGCCCCGGTCAATCGCCTTGCACATGTCATAGATCGTCAGCGCAGTGGCGCTTACAGCAGTCAGCGCCTCCATCTCAGCGCCTGTTTTGCCGTACGTGCGCACGGTCGCCTGGATGCCCACCAGCCCTTCCGCGCCCGCCTCGGCCAGCTCGAAGGCGATATCCACGCCCGTCAGCAAAATGGTGTGGCACATCGGGATGATTTGCGGCGTCTGCTTGGCCGCCATCACGCCCGCCACCTGCGCCACCGCCAGCACATCGCCCTTGCGCAGTGAACCCTCGCGGATGCGGCGCAGCGTCTCGGCCTGCATCCGCACGCGACCAGTCGCGACGGCCTCGCGGGTGGTCTCGGCCTTCTCGCCCACATCGACCATGTGTGCGCGGCCCGCCTCGTCGAAATGCGTCAGATCCATCGCCGATAGTCCTTCTTGTGATCCAGCCCACAGGGCGTCGCGCCAGGGAGACAGGTGGGAGATGATTGCGCCATTCGCCCCGTCTGATACGTTGAAATCAGAGAAGCGGCGCAGCGACAGCGCTCCCAGCGCGCTTGCGCCTCCGAAGAGTGCGCGCTATACTGGCTCTGAGTATACGCGGCGCCGCACGCCACCGACTACAGCCAATCACCACAGCCAATGACCACGGAAGCAGGAGTTTGCAGCATGGCGAAGAAGTCTCATACCGGGCACAGGCCACTGCCCCAGCAGGCAAAGGGCGCTGCCCGCAAGCCGCAGACTCCGGGAGGCGCGACCTCGTCGGCCACGTTGGTGCGCGCGCCAGGCGCCCAGCCCGCCAGCGCGCCAGAGACGCCGAGCGCCTCGAATGTGGTCGCTGACACTGCGGCGCCGACCGCTGCGACCACCTCATCCCGCGCGGCCACGGCGTCTCGGCCTGCGACGGCGAGCGGCGAGCGCCAGGCCGCCGTGGTAGAGCGTCCCGCTGCGCCTAAGCCCACCCCTGCCAAGCCCGCTGCAGCCAAGCCCGCTGCAGCCAAGCCCGTCGCGTCCACTGCGCGCCCGCAGGCCAATACCACTACCCGCGAGCAGAATCAGCGCCTGGCGCGCGCGCGCGCCACTCAGCGCGCCCGGCAGGCCAACCTGATCTCCGCCGAGCACTATTCCTACGTGCTGGGTGACTTGAAGCTGATCGTGGCGCTGGCAGTGAGCGCCCTCGTCGTCCTCATCGCCCTCACCTTCGTGCTGCCGCACTAGCGGCGCCTTCTCTTCACGACACAGCGACGACCGGAGCCTGTTGGCTCCGGTCGTCTGTCATCTGCTCGCTTGCGGATGTTCGCTCTGCGCTAGAGCGTGCTGCGCACGTCGCTGGGGAGTGGCTCACCCTGGCGGTAGTCGTGCGGAATGGAGACGCCAAAGACGCGCTCGGCGGCCAGAGTATGGCTGCAGGCGCCGTGGTCGGCGAAGAAGTTGCAATCACAGTTCCACGAACCCTCGTGGAAGCGGATGGTGTGCGTGTCGTTCTCACCGCGGACGGTCGCCTCGAATTGGCTGAACTGGATGCGGTCTGGCTCCTGGGCGTACTGCTTGGCCTTCGCGATTTTGCCGATCATGCTGGAGTACATGGGCCGTTTCTCGCTTTCGTGATGGCGCCTGACGAAGACGCCGCGCGTGGCTGCCTCGAACATTACGGAGCAGTCATGTGGGGCTCTCAGGGCTTTTCCGCGCGGTCTGGCGCCTCTCTCGCCAGCGCGCTTCACCGATCGACCAAATCTCTCGATCTGGGCGGGTGAACCGCCAGATCGCGCTTGACATAAAACAACTTACAACGGATGCAGCCAGTCGATGCGCTGACCACTCCGGAACGAGCATACGCTGACGATCACGACGCTGGGAGTCCATCCCCCTGCGCTCACCAACGCCGCAACGACTGCGGCGCGCTGGCTCATCGTGAGCATGAACCGCGCACGAAAAAAGGCGCCGAGACGTGTGCGTCTCTAGCGCCTTCGTTTGGTCACAGGCACGCACGCATGCCCGCGTGCGGTCACTATCGCTGAACGATCATCAGACGGTCGCAGCATCGGCTGCCTCCTCGCTGATTGCAGATCGGAGCGCCTCAATTGTCGTCGTTATGGGGGTAGTGTACCATGTGTGTAACGGATCGTCTAGCCAAACCATTACCTCCAGGAAGGTGAGCGGCCGCGATGGCCCATTTGGACGACACAACCGAGGCCGCATCCATCGGCTCCGCTGTTGGGCAGCAGCAGCTCGCCCCAGCGGCGCGTGATCGACTCGCCGGGGAGCTGCGCGCAGCGCTGGGCGGCGACTGCATCCTCACGGATTCCGCTGATCTGGTGGCCTATGGCTTCGACGCCAGCTTCCTCGAAGCCATGCCCGATATCGTGGCGCTGCCGCGCACACCAGAGCAGGTGGCGCTGGCGGCGCGCATCGCCACCGCCGCCGAGGCGCCGGTGGTGGCGCGCGGCTCTGGCACGGGGCTGTGTGGAGGCGCCGTGCCGATTCGCGGCGGGGTGGTCATCTCGACGGCGCGGCTCAATCACATCCGTCAGATTGACGCCGCCAACCGGCGCGCCGTCGTCGAGCCGGGCGTCATCAACCTGGAGCTATCGCAGGCAGCGCGCCCCTACGGCCTCTACTACGCGCCCGACCCTGCCAGCCAGCGCATCTCGACCATTGGCGGCAACGTCGCCACCAACGCGGGCGGGCCGCACTGCCTGGCGCTGGGCGCGACGGCGGCGCACATCCTGGCCGTGCAGGTGGCGCTGGCAAGTGGCGAGCTGCTCTGGCTCGGCGACGAGCACGGCGCGCAGAACGCGCCCGGACTCGATCTGCTGGGCGCGCTGGTCGGCTCCGAAGGCACGCTGGCCATCGTGACGCAGATCGTGACGCGCCTGCTGCCGCTGCCCGAGAGCGTGCGCACGCTGCTGGCGATCTTCCCCGACATCGCCAGCGGATCGCAGGCCGTCTCGGCCATCATCGGGGCGGGCATCGTGCCGAGCGCGCTGGAGATGATGGATCGCGTCATCTGCCAGGCCATCGAGCGCGCCTTCCACGCGGGCTATCCAGAGGATGCCGGCAGTGTGCTGCTGATCGAGGTGGATGGCCCGCGCGAGCTGGTGGAGGCGCAGGCCGAGCGCATCGCCGCCATCTGCGCCAGCGCAGGCGCACGCGAGACGCGCGTGGCGCATACAGAGGCCGAGCGCACGGCGCTGTGGAAGGGACGCAAGGGCGCGGCGGCGGCGCTGGGCCAGTTCACCTCCAGCTTCTACCTGCAAGACGCCGTGGTGCCGCGCTCGCGCCTGCCCCAGATCATGGAGCACGTGGAGCGCATCGGCGCTGAGTATGGCCTGCTCATCCCCAATGTCTTCCACGCTGGCGATGGCAACCTGCATCCCAATATGGTCTTCGACCGCCGCAAAGCGGGCGACATCGAGAAGGTGATGCGCGCGGGGAACGATCTGCTGCGGGCGTGCGTTGATCTGGGCGGCATGGTCTCCGGCGAGCACGGCATCGGGCTGGAGAAGCGCGACGCCATGAGCTATGTTTTCAGCGCGCGCGACCTCGCCGCCATGGCGCAGCTCCGCCTGGCGTTCGACCCGCGCGAACTCTTCAATCCCGACAAGATCTTCCCCGAGAGCGCCGCCTGCCTGGAAGCGCGCGCCCCCATCGGCCTGCGCGGTGGCGTCAACGCCTGGTTCTGCTGAGGCGCGGCCCTCACCGAAGTTGGACGGTCGCCAGCAGCACGCTCGTCCCGTTGCGCGCGAGACGCGGGTAGCCGTCGGCCCCGGCGGCGCTCACGATGGTGGCAGGAACGGCGGCGCCGACGGGAGGATGCGACTCTGGCGCGCCGTCGCGCACCTCGACCCCCAGCGTGAAGCGGCCAATCCCGGTGGGATTCAGGTAAATCGGCCAGGTCTGCATCTGGTAGTACGCGCCCGGCGAGAAGTCGCTTGGTGGTACCCATTCCTGTGTCAGGGAGTCATCGAAGACCATGCGCGAGCCGTTGGGGCGGGTCAGCGTCATGACGATAGTCTGCGGCGCGGTCAACTGCTGCGTGGCGCGCCAGTACGTCGTGATGGTCAGCTCCGGCTCGACACGGTAGACCTGCGGCGGGTTGATCTGGTAGCCAATCAGCTCCAGCCCGCCCGCGAAGTCAGCGGTGACGGCGTGCGCGCCCGCGACTGGCCAGTCGGCATAGGCGAAGGAGGCGAATGATCCTTCGCCGTTGGTGGCTCCGCCAATTCCCACTGGCGCACTGCCACGTTTCAGCAGGAGATAGCCATCCTGCGCATCCACAAAGTGATACTGTCCCGATGTCAGCACCCCCTTCACGGCGGCGACGTAGTTCGCGGGGCTGGTGAAAGGGTAGAAGTTGCCAGTCGTCACATCCAGAAAGATGTAATCGGCGCTCTGGTCGCCAGAGGGAAACTGGTAGATGTCCTGACGCTGGCTGACATGCGGCGCGAGCGTGGACTGCGCGCTGACCGAGACGCCCGCCGGAATCTCGGCGGCGATGCGCTCGCCCAGCAGATCGTGCGAGGTGACGACAGGCCAGATGTGGCGCACGGTGAGCTGCTGGTAGATGCGCGTGGCCTGTCCGCCCAGCCCCACCACCAGCGCGGGGATCAGCGCCAGCGCGATCAGCGTCTGCGGGCGCACGATGGCGGGCAGCCAGCCGGGCGCGTTGGCCGCGCGCAGGCGTCGCCGACCCTCTGCCAGCGCCTGCGCGACGCCCGGCGCGACCCACGCCAGCGCATCCACCGTGGCGAAGACGAGCACGGCGGCGATGTCAGTGTTGTACTGGTAGAGGCCGGAGTACATCAGCGGATCGCTGCTCAGGACGTTCAGCGCGACCGACGGCAGCGCGATAGCCGCCGCCCACGGACTCAGCAACGGCAGGAAGCCCAACGGCCCCAGCAGCTTGATCAGATAGCTGCGGCGCGCGGAGTCGTGCGCCATCGCCAGCAGCGTCTGGATGGGCGCATGCTGCAGCGCGGTGAAGCGTCCGGTGACAGGCGAGTGGCCCAGCGGGCTGAAGGCGCGCATCAGGAACAGCGCGAGCGCCAGCGTGAGGATGCCCATCAGCGCGACGCCCAGCCCCAGCCGCCAGCGCCGATGGAACAACGCCACGAACAGCCCAATGCCGATGACATCCAGGGTCAGCGTCTCTTTGCAGAGCAGCGCCAGCGCCAGCAGCACAACCATCGTCCGATAGCGCCGGATGGTGAGGCAATAGAACGCCCACAGCAGGATCGTCGCGGCGAAGACCTCGGGATGGAAGTCATTCACCACGGCGGCGGTGAGCGGCGGATAGACCAGGAACAGCGCCGCGATCAGCAGCCCCCACAGCGGATGCCGCAGGCGCCGCGTCGCCAGCAGGTATGCCGGAAAGGCGCCGCTGGCCACCACTAGCGCCTGCAAAAAGAGCAACAGCTTGACAGACGGCAGCGCGGCATACAGGAGCGCCAGCGGGATCAGGATCGGCTCGAAGTGGATGGCGAACCGCACGACGCCACCCGTGCAATTGAGGTCGCCGATGGGGTTGCAAATCGTCTCATAGAGGAAGTGGCCATGAACGGTGTTCCAGAGCGCCTGATCCATGATGCCAAGGTCTTCGGCGTGCGTGGCGAAGGTATCGTGCAGACCGACGGTGTACAACGTCATGATGACGGTGTAGGTGATGGCCGCCAGCGCCACGACGATCAGCGCGATCTGGCCAGACCGCCCCGCGTCGTACGGCGCTGGCTCGCTCTCGTGCGCCAGCAGCCACTGCCAGAAGCGGCGCGCCACATTGCGCGACTGCGGGGGATCGATCGGGTACACAACCCTCATACCTCGGCTCGCCTTGTCTCGTTCGGTATCTCGTACGCGGTTGAGGCGCCGTTCGCCAGCGCCATCCATTGTATAGCATCGCGCCGACGCTGGCGACCGAACAGAGGACTATCCGCGCCCTACGCGCTTCGCTGTTCTCAGGCCGTTATAATCTCTGGTAGCGCCGTGCGTCAGCCGACACCCCGCGACATGAGCGAAAGTAGCAGCAGTGAATACGTCGACCAACCGCTTTCTGCGCGCCTGCCAGCGCCTGCCCGTCGATCACACGCCCGTCTGGTTCATGCGGCAGGCGGGGCGCTCGCTGCCTGAGTTTCGCGCCATCCGCCAGCGCCACACGTTCTTCGAGGTCGCCAACTCGCCGGAGCTGTGCGCCGAGGTGACGCTGCAACCAGTGCGGCGACTCGGTGTGGACGCCGCCATCCTCTTCTCCGACATCATGGCGCCGCTGGTGGCCGTCGGGCTGGAGGTTGCGCTGGTGGAGGGCGTCGGCCCAACCCTGGCAACCCCGCTGCGCACGCAGGCTGATCTGGCCCGACTGCGCCCGCTCGATCCCGACGCCGACATGCGCCCCGTGCGCGAGACACTGGGTATGCTGCGCGCCGAGCTGGCGTCCACCGATACCGCGCTGATTGGCTTCGTGGGCGCGCCCTTCAAGCTGGCGGGCTATCTGGTGGAGGGCAAGCCCTCGCGCGACTTCATCTACACCAAGCAGATGATGTTCGACGCGCCCGACCTCTGGGATGACCTGATGCGGCGGCTGACCGACATCGTGGTCAGCTTCGCGCGCGGGCAGATCGCGGCGGGCGCGCAAGCCATGCAGGTCTTCGATAGCTGGATTGGCGCGCTCGGCCCACGTGAGTACGCGCGCTATGTGCAGCCGCACATGCGCCGCCTCTTCGATGGCCTGCGCGCGCCCGACCTGCCAGAGGTACCGCGCATCCACTTTGGCACAGGAACCGCAGCCCTGCTGGAGCAGATGGCCGAGGCGGGCGGCGAGGTGATCGGCCTCGACTGGCGCGTCAACCTGGACGAGGCATGGGTGAGGCTCGGCGGCACACAGCGCATCGCCATCCAGGGCAACCTCGACCCGGTAACGCTCACCGCCTCATGGGAGACGATTCAGCGCGAGGCGGAGGCGATCCTGCGGCAGGCGGGCGGCCAGCCCGGCCACATCTTCAACCTGGGGCACGGCGTGCTGCCCAGCGCCGACCCAGCCAACATCGAGCGTCTCGTGCGCTTCATCCACGACTTCCAAGTGCAATAGCCTGTCTCTCGCCGCAGCGGGGAGGGGCTGGGGGTGGGGGCCAGCATAACGAGCCGACCATCCACCGCGCCTTGGCGGGATGAGTCGGCGGGCAGCCATGTGAGTGATAGGGGAGCGTAGGGATGCGCAGGCGACTCGGCCGCCTAGTATCCCTTCGCAGCGGCCTTCACGCGGGCCTTGCGCGCCTTACGCGCACGCGCCTCTGCCTTGCGCTTGCGCTTCACGCTGGGCGGCTCGTAGTGCTGGCGGCGCTTCGCCTCGGAGAGCAGGCCCTCCTGCTGCACCCGGCGAGTGAACTTCTTCAGGGCGACCTCGAACGAATCGCCCTCGCGAATGGTGATCTCGCTCACGCTGTACGTTGCGCAGTCCCGATCCACCTGGCAAGCGGACTGCGCGCTCCTTTCGTCGCTGGCTACACGACATGCGGCCTGTCCGTTGGCTGCTCAGCGCCGCCCTGGTCAGGGATGCGCCGCATTTCCGGCAGTGTATCACACCGCTTCGCAGGGTAGAACGTATCATGCCGCGTGTTCGTCTCACTTCCGCGCAGAATCAGCGCACATACCAGGCAATCGCATTCTGCCTTCCCCCCATCGTGCGATACAATGGAACGGTTGCACACATTGCGATGTACGCCAACCGGGCGCCCGCCCGTGGGATGAGGAAGTTGGATGTCTACGAGGGATGAGCGGCCAGAATCCACCGAGCGGGACGACGACGAGCTGCTACGTGGGCTGAATCAGCCCCAGCGCGACGCCGTCACCACCACCGAGGGACCGCTGCTGGTGCTGGCGGGGCCGGGCAGCGGCAAGACCCGCGTCATCACCCACCGCATCGGCTACATCGTCCGCGAGCGCAAGGCGCTGCCCTGGAATGTGCTGGCCGTCACCTTCACCAACAAAGCCGCCAAAGAGATGCAGGAGCGGCTGCAGAAGCTGATCGGCTCGGACGCGCGCGATCTGGCGGTCGGCACCTTCCACTCCATCTGCTCGCGCATCCTGCGGCGCGAGGCGACCAAGGACGCGCTGGGCATCGACAGCCACTTCACCATTTATGACGACGACGACCAGCTCAAGCTCGTTGGCCAGATCCTCGACGAGCTGAACTTCGACAAGAAGCAGTTCAATCCGCGCATGATCCACAGCCACATCTCGCGCGCCAAAAATGAGCTGCTGGGGCCAGCGCAGTTCGCCGAGCGCGCCAACCGCTACACCGAGGAGATCGCCGCGCGCGTCTTCAAGCGCTACGACGAGACGCTGCGCGAGCGCGACGCAGTGGACTTCGACGACCTGATCCTGATGACCTACAACCTCTGGCGGCGCAATCCCGACACCCTCACCAGCTACCAGCGCCGCTATCGCTACATCCACGTCGATGAGTTCCAGGACACCAACAAGGCGCAATACGAGCTGGTGCGGCTGCTGGCGGCGGGTAATCCCGACGCCCCCGGCCACCAGAATATCTGCGTGGTCGGCGACGATGATCAATCCATCTACGGCTGGCGCGGCGCCATCCCGCAGGTGGTGCAGGATTTCCAAAGCGACTTCCCGCGCGCCAAAACCGTCAAGCTGGAGCAGAACTATCGCTCCACCCAAATCATCCTCGACGCCGCGCATGGCGTGGTGCGCCGCAATATTGGCCGCGCCGACAAACAGCTCTGGACACAGCAATCGGGCGGCGAGAAGATCACCCTCCACGAGGCGTACAACGAGGAAGAGGAGGCGGGCTACGTCGTCCACGAGGTGCGGCGACTCGTCTCGCGCAACGACGCCCGACTGCGCGACGCCGCTGTGATGTATCGCACCAACGCCCAGTCACGCGCGCTGGAAGAGCAGTTCATCCGCGCAGGCGTGCCCTACGTCGTAGTCGGCAGCCGCAAGTTCTACGACCGCAAAGAGATTCGCGACGTGCTGGCCTATCTGCGCCTGCTCTACAATCCCGCCGATCAGGTGGCGCTGGAGCGCATCATCAACGTGCCGACCCGCAAGATCGGCGCGAAGACGTTGGCCGAGTTCCTGAACTGGGCGCGCGCCGAGCGGTTGACGCCCTTCGAGGCGCTGGCCCAGCTCGACCGCCATCCCACGCTGGCGACGGCGGCCCGCAAGGCGCTCACCGCGTTCGCCGACCTGATGACCAACCTGCGCGCGCTGGCCCAGCAGCAGCCGCTGCCCATCTTGATCGACTTCCTGCTGGCGCAGAGTGGCTATGCCGCCGAGCTGCGCGATGGCACGGACGAGGGCGAGGAGCGCTGGCAGAACGTGCTGGAGCTGCGGCGCGTGGCCGAAGACTACGAGGCCATCGAGCCGGACGCGGATCTGACACCACTGGCGCTCTTTCTGGAGCAGGTGGCGCTGGTGGGTGGCTCCGACACCACGCAGACCGGCGAGAACGGCCATCTGGAGCAGGAGCAGGACAAAGACGCCGTCACGCTCATCACGCTGCACGCCGCCAAGGGGCTGGAGTTTCCCGTCGTCTTCCTGGTCGGTCTGGAGGAAGGGATTCTGCCACACTCGCGCTCGCTCGACCAGCAGAAGGAGCTGGAGGAGGAGCGGCGGCTGGCCTATGTCGGCATCACCCGCGCCATGAAGCGGCTCTACCTCGTGCGCGCCTATCGCCGCTCCTACTACGGCGGCGTCAGCTACCAGGAGCCGTCGCGCTTCCTGGAAGAGATACCGTCTGATCTGCTGCGGGTGACGCATGAGCGCGCCCCGCGTGGCGGCGTCTCGGCCAGCACCGGCGAGACCCGTCGCCGCGAGCAGTCCACCGGCTGGGGCCAGCCCGGTCGCAGCGGTGGATTCGCCGCCAGCGCCCCATCCCCGCGCCCCCCCGTCGCCATGCCCGCGCCGCCGCCAGCGCCAGCGTCCGATGCGACCCCAGCCGAGGCGCCCGCGCCGCTCTCGGCGGCTGACCTGAAGGCGGGCGACAAGGTGCAGCATCGGCTGTTCGGGCGCGGCCTCATCATGAAGGTGAACGCTGGAGCCGACACCACCACCGTCGATGTCCTCTTCGACAGCGCGGGCCGCAAGACGCTCGATCTGGCCTTCGCACGGCTGGAAAAACTCTAGAGATCTCGGCCTTGAAAGGCGGGAGCACGCGAACGGCGGCTTGAAAGCCACGAGGCGCCTGCCTGCGGCGGAGTCCAGGGGCTTTTATGCCCCTACCGTACCGTGCGTCGGCCATTTATGGCCGCCGCTTTACTCACCTCCGACAACCGTCCAACGCCGTTGACAAGGGCGCTGGCGTCATGTTATGCTAGTCAGGCTTGCCCGGCGTCCGCTCCTGTCAGGATGCCCGAAGCACGATTCGAGCAGAGAGCTTACAAGCGGTATTCGCTGGCGGAGGTACATTCACTCTATGGTCAAGATTCGCCTCATGCGTGTTGGCATGAAGGGCGCGCCGAGCTATCGTATCGTCGTGGCAGATGCCCATTCGCCACGCGACGGTCGCATCATCGAAAACATCGGCTGGTACAATCCCCTGACTGAGCCATCCACCATCAATGTGGATGCCGAGCGCGCCAAGCACTGGCTGGGCGTGGGCGCGCAGCCAACCGATTCCGTGCGATCACTGCTGGAGCGCGCTGGCGTGCTGACCCGCGCCGAGCAGGCGGCGGAAGCCAAGAAGTAGCGCGTCTTCCGCTTGCACATCGGGCCAACAGAGGCGGAGATCCCTATGCATGGGCTTGTCGAATTCATCGCGCGCAATCTCGTGGACGATCCGGATGCGGTCATCGTGCGCGAGATTCGTAATGATCGGTACGCGACCGTCATCGGGCTGCGCGTCAGCGAGGGCGACCTGGGCAAGGTCATCGGTCGCCAGGGGCGCGTGGCCAAGGCCATCCGCTCGCTGATGCGCGCCTCGGGCAATCTCAGCGGCAAGCAGCACATCGGCCTGGAGATCGACGATCGCGGCCCACAGACGCCCAATGCCTGATTCCTCCGCCTCGGCTGGCGATTGGGTAGAGGTCGGGGAGATCGTCGGCGTCTTTGGCGTGCGCGGCGAGGTCAAGGTGCGACCGCTCTCCGACTTCGCCGAGCGCTTCGCCGTCGGCGCCACCCTCTACCTCGGCGACGAGCATATCCCCCATACCATCACGAAGGCGCGTCTGCGCCCCGGATCGCATGTGCTCGGCCTCAGCGGCATCGAGAGCGCCAACGACGCCGAGCGGCTGCGCGGGCAGGCGCTGGCCGTTCCCGCCGACGCGCTGGCGGCGCTCGCGCCCGATCAGTTCTTCCAGCACGATGTCATCGGACTGCGCGTGGAGCACGTCAATGGCGCGCCGCTGGGCGTCATCACCGACATCCTCAGCATGGGGCCGCACGACACCTACGTCGTGCGCGACGCGCAAGGCGTCGAGCGGATGCTGCCCGCCGTCAAGGCCTTCATCAAGCAGATTGATCTGGCGGCTGGCGTGATGCGCGTCGAGCCGATTCCCGGCCTCTTTGACGAGAACGCCGACGAAGCGCGCTGAGCCACCACACGCCTCGCTCAGGGCAGCCTGACCAGCGAGCGATCAATGCTGGCCAGAGTCGGACGACCCGCCAGCGCCATTGCCAACTGCAGCTCGTCGTGGAGCAGCGTCAGCGCGCGCTCGACCCCCGCCGCGCCATCCACCGCCAGCGCCCACAGTATCGGGCGGCCCACCAGCACAGCCTGCGCGCCCAGCGCCAGCGCCTTCAATATATCTGTCCCGCGCCGCACGCCGCCGTCCATCAGGATGACGCAGCGCCCGGCGACCGCCTGCGCCACCTCGGGCAGCGCCTCGATGGTCGGCGCCACGCCGTCGAGCTGGCGGCCACCGTGGTTCGAGACGATCACGCCCGCCACACCATGCGCCACCGCCAGCGCGGCGTCCTCCGCCGTCAGAATGCCCTTCAGCAGCACGGGCAGCGACGTGATGGAGCGCAGCCAGTCGATGCCTTCCCATGTGAGATTGGGATCGAGCTGGTGCGAGGCATAGATCGAGAGCGCTGACTCGCCCGGCGCCACGCGGCCCTCCTCCGCCAGCGCACCCTCGAAGTTGGCCAGGGTCAGGTGTGGCGGCAGCCCGAAGCCATTGCGCAGGTCGGCCTCGCGCTGCCCCACGGCGGGCATATCCACCGTCACCACCAGCGCACGATAGCCCGCCTGCTCGGCCCGCCGCACCAACGACTCCGTGACGCTGCGGTCGCGGTAGACGTAGAGCTGGAACCACAGTGGCCCGCTCGCCGCCTGCGCTACGTCTTCCAGCGAGATAGTGGACATCGTGCTGACACACATCGCCATGCCCGCCGCGCCCACGCCGCGCGCCATCGCCGCCTCGCCCTCGTCGTGCGCCATCCGCTGATACGCCATCGGCGCGACCACAATTGGCGAGCGCAACGACTCGCCCAGCAGTGTCAGCCGCGTGTCGCGAGCCTCCACGCTGACCAGCACGCGCGGGCGCAGGCGAATGCGCTCGAACGCGAACCGATTCTCGCGCAGTGTGACCTCATCATTCGCCCCGCTCTGGTAATAGTCCCAGGCGACGGGGTCGATGCGCTCGCGCGCCAGCGGCTCATAATCAAACAGATTGATCGGCTCCATCGCGCGCTCCTTCTGGTGATCGTCTGGAGATCGTCTGGCGGCTACCGAGCGCTGCGCTGGTCGTCATGGGGCGGCAATGCTCCTGCGCCCAGAGCAGACGGGCATTCTCGGTACTTTTCTCCTAACATGGACATGGCGATGTGCTAATGTCAAGCCTGCATGGCTTGGTAAAGGCATACCTCTCGGTCGCTCAGGCTCGCGGAGGGTAGGGCATCGGTCCGGGCTGCATTGCATGGGGCCTCGCGCCATGCTACAATCGTCGCCTGAAGCGCTAGCTCGTTCGCTGTGCGGCAGCCGAGACTGCGGAGTCATCACGCTGGGAGCGCGCTGACCTGGAGTCTGGACGGGAGTCTGGCCGACAGCGAGTGTCGTCATATGCAGAGCGACCAGTGAACAGCGTCAGCACGGATTCAACTTCCACGCGGGAGCGGAGGAACACCTATGGCGAAGGCGGGTCGCGCGGCAAACAAGGGGATGGTGTCGAAGATCCTCGGCCTCCTCAATCCGGTTCGTGATCCCAGCCTGGTCGTCGCGATCATCCTGACGATCATCGAGGGCAACAGCGGCGCGCCGTGGCAGTGGGTGGTATTCGGCCTGCTGAACTGGATCGCCGTCAAGGCGCTGATCTGGCTGCTCGTCAACTTCTTCTTCTCCTTCGTCTACCTCTCGCGCAAAGCGTGGTGGGTCTTCCGCAATCCCCGGCTGGCGTGGCGTCTGCTCGACGCGCTCGGCACTGAAGAGATCATCATCGGCGGCCTGCGTCCTGATATGTTCGCCACCGAAGAGGGCGGTCTGCACGAGGGCCAGCTCGGTATGGCCGGTCTGGGCGCGCCGGGCTACTTCGGCGGCGGCGCGGGCATCGGGGCGCCAGCGTATGGCCAGCAGTATGGCGGCGGCGACCTCTACCCCGATATGGATGACGACCGTTATGGGGCCTACGGGCGCGGCGGGCAGTTCAGCGAGCGCCTCTCGCAGCAGGGCGAAGAGCTGCAAGAGCTGCTAGCGACCTACAACCGCCTGATCGGCGACTGGATGAGCTTCACCGAAGAGAAGTGGCGCGCGGTCAGCGACAGCCAGCTCGGCTGGAAGCCCCTGCGCGGTCGCTGGAACGGCTGGGACGAGATCTATCAGGATTCGTGGGCCAGCTCCAGCGAGGCGGCCAACGCGGCGGGCGAGACGATGGCGCGGCGCTTCGAGAATGCGCGTGGCAAGGGGTCGGCGGCCAGCTCGGTGGCGTGCTTCCTGCACGACGTGGACAGCCTGCGCCAGAGCCTGATCGAGATGGAGGGTGGGGCCGCCCCCGAAGCGCCACGCATGGGCGGCGTGAACTCGCAGTCGATCTCGCAGCGTACAGGCAAAGCCCCGATCATTCGCAACCCGATGATCGTGGACGCCGACGGCTAGGTCGCGCCTGACGTGTTGACCATGGCGGCGCGGATGTGGGTATGGGCGTGAGAGAGGATCCGCAGCGGATCATCAGTTCGTTTCCGGATCGAAGAGGGCCGAAGAGCATGCACGAGTATAGCCAGCGCATGGCGTTGACGATGGCGGTGATCGCCGCCATCGAGGGCATTGTGGCGTTGATTGTGGGCGCATTCGTGGCGCCCATCCCCTCACACACCGACGCCACGACGCTGGCCACCGCGCTCTTCATTCGCGGCTTGCTGGCGCTGATCGCGCTGGCCGTCGCCTTTGCGCTGGCCTACTACGCCGGATATCGCATCGAAGCGCACCTCGGGCCGTCCAATGCCGACCCGAAGCCCGCGCTGGCCAGCTCGCCGCTGCTGGCGATGTTCCTCACGCCAGGCCCCCGCCGCGACGCGCTCTACAGTGGCATGCTGACACTGGTCGCCTATTGGTTCTTCACGACGATCTATATCGCTGCGCTGGGCCACACCATCGGCGAGGGCAGCCTGACCGCCGCGAACGCTGGCTCGTTCATCTTTACGCGGCTGCTGCAAGGGCTGGCGCTGGCCGTCGCCGGATCGGGCGCTGGTGGGCTGGGCGCACGCAACGCAGCGATGCGCCGCATCACGCAGCGGGTCTTCCGCGGCGCCCCGACAGCGACCGCCATCGACATCGTCGCGCCTGGCGCCCCCACACCGTCAGCGCCGCACACCTCAGACCCCACCCCAGCCAGTGACAGCGCGCCGAGCGCCCCCGCCGGGGAGTAATCCTTCCGCAGCCTACCACCAGCGCGCAGCATCGCTTAACGTCACGCGATGCTGCGAGCCAGCGGCTCCATCACGCTCAGTAGCTGCACCACGGTGAAGGGCTTCGGCAGCGTGCCATCGACGGCCAGATCGCGCGCCTGCTCCAGATTGCCAAACGCCGAGACCAGAATGACTTTATGCGCGGAGCGGGTCATGGGATCGCTACCGAGCTGCTCCATGACCCCACGTCCATCCAGCACGGGCATCAGCAAGTCCAGCAGGATGATGCGCGGCGCGCTAGCCGAGAGCATATCCAGAGCTTCCTGCCCATTGGTCGCTGTCTCGGTCGGGTAGCCTTCCAATGTCAGCACCTCAACCAGCATTTTGCGAATCTGTGGATCATCATCCACGATGAGTATCGTAGGCGAGTGGGCCATCCGTTTTCCCTCCCATCGAACCCTGTCGCACGACGCAGTTATGACGCAATCAAGCGCAGCCAGCCGCTCCAGGCGACCTGGCTTCCCTGGGCAACATTGTACAGTCATTCAGCGGTCTTGTATAGCTGGCGTCAGGCGAAGATATGCAGGTCGCCAGCATACCTCACAGCGCAGCGGCGCGGCGATGCGCGGGAGCGCGGCTGGCGATTGAAATCGCGCCTGGGAGGCCTTGCAGGCCGCGAAGCTCGGCTCCGCCTGCCGCCTGCGCGGACTAGAGCAAACTGCAGAAAGCTGGGGCAGGCAGCCGGTGGGTGGAATCGGCTGGGCGGAATGCTCGCCGCCACTCGCCTGCTCAACCTTATGCAGATTTGCTCTAAGCTAAGAGACGCCTCGGATCCGTTCCCCGAGCGCGGCCGCCGGACTACGACGACAGTTCAGCCCGACGCGACCACCAGGCCTCGGCGGCGCTCATTGCGCTCTCCGCCTCCTCGACGCCGTCTCCTACGAGTCC
>DATAED010000141.1:0-2811 GCA_036258195.1 Ktedonobacterales bacterium | reverse complement strand
CATCTCGGATGGGCGCTGGCAGGCCATTGTCCGCGACATCACCAGGCGCAGGCAGATGCAGGAGAAGCTGCGCGCGCAGACCGAGCTACTCGAAACCACGTTTGAAGCGGTGCATGAGGGCGTCTATATCTACGACCACACCGGCGAGTTGATCCAGATGAACGCGACGGCGCGGTCGGTCGCGGGCTATGACGAACACCCCGAGATGGAGCGGGAGTCCACGCATGACCGACTTGCCCGCCTCCAGCTACGCGATCCCGCGGGGAAGCTGTTCTCGGAGGCGGACTGGCCTGTGTATCGGGTGCTGCGCGGCGAGATCGTCTCCGCGACGGCGCCCATCGAGATGCTCATCACGTCGGCGGTGGGTCGCGAATCGACCTTGCAGGTCAGCGGCGCGCCGCTTCGTGACGCCGATGGCCAGTTGATGGGCGCCGTCGTGGTTACGCGCGATGTCACCTTGCAGCGGCGGCTCGAGCAGCAGCGCATGGATATCTTCAGGGTGGTGGCGCATGACCTTGCCAACCCGCTGGCCGCCATCAAGCTGTATCTGCAATTGCAGCAACGGATGATCGAGCGCGGACACGCTCCCAGCGCGCCGGACCCCGATGTGCTGGCGACGATGGTGCATGAAGTCGTGCGGATGGAGCGCTTGCTCAGCGACATGCACGCCATGGTAGGCCTCGAGTCGAACAAGCTGATCCTCGACCAAAAACCATTTGACCTGGTGACCCTCTGCCAGCAGGAGGTGCGGCCGATGCAGATGGCCGAGATGCGCGAGCTCCACATCAACCTCCCCGATGAGCCGGTCATGGTGCAGGCGGATCGCGACCGCATTGGTCAGGTGCTGGCCAATCTGCTCTCGAATGCCGACAAGTATTCGCCGGTCAGGCTGCCGATCACCCTCACGCTCCGTCTCGAACGTGGCGACCCCTACACAGATGTCGCAGATGCTGAGGCTCCTCTGCGGGCCTGCGTGCTCGTCCAGGATGCGGGGCCAGGTATCCCGGAGAATGAGCAGGAGCGCATCTGGGAGCGTTTTCATCGCGTGCGGGGGGTTCAGGCCCAGACGACGAAAAGCGCCAGTCTCGGCCTGGGGCTGTACATCAGCCGCCAGATCATCGAGCACCATGGCGGCGCCATCGGGGTCAAGAGCGCGCCCGGGGCAGGCAGCGCCTTCTGGTTCACGCTGCCCCTGGCCCCATCCGCATAGCCAGCGATCACATCCCAATGAGCAGCTGTGGCTAACGCTCTAGCTACATGCTTGCATGATAGATCGCCAGTCGCTATACTGATCTCGCCTACCGCCTGTTTGCTGCCCAATCGCCTGCTGGATGCACGCGTCGGAGCGCATCGCTGGGCGTGGAGCGAGAAAATATATGAGATACATGCGAAATGTGCGACATGCATGGATGAACCGCATCGGACGTGTGCTGGTGATCCTCCTATTGGCCATGATGAGCGCGCTGCTGCTGGCGGCGCCCGCGCGGGCCGATGGTGTCACAGTGACGCTCTCAACCTCGAACGGCACGAGCTTTACCTATAATAGTATGAACTGCGCCCCTAAACTTGGACACTGCTAAGCTCCCGGTTAGGGGGCAATGACTGGCAATGGCGAGCGGGCGATGTACGCCGCCTCGAACTCGGTTGGTGTCAGATAGCCGAGCGCCGAGTGGATGCGCTTGCGCTGGTACACATCGTCGAGGAAACGCCCGATCTGCGCGTAGGCGTCGGCGAAGTTCCGGTACTCGGTGAGCGCCACCTCCTCTTCTTTGATCGTGCGCATCAGCCGCTCGGCGTAGCCATTCTGGCGCGGTTCGCCTTGTTCGGCCATGCTGACCTGGACGCCCAGCTGCTCTAAGCGCGTCACATAGGCGGTGGCGGCATATTGCACGCCCTGGTCGGAGTGATGGATGTCCGGCTGGTGGCCAGCGGCGAGCGCCCGTTCGAGTGCGCTGAGCGTGAGCGCCTGATCGAGATGACGGCTCAACTCCCAGCCGCGAATGGCGCGCGTGTAGACATCCATGAGCACCGCCAGATAGACGAAGTCATGCTGGAGGCGCACATACGTGATGTCGGCGACCCAGACCGCATCGGGCTGGGTGATGACCAAGTCGGCCACCAGATTGAGATAGCGCGGATAAGGATGGTCGCTGTTGGTCGTGCGGCAGCGGCGCTGCGGGGCATGCCCCGTCAGCCCTAGCTCGCCCATGAGCCGCCGGACGCGCTTGCCGTTGATCGCTCCCGCCCCTTCGCGGCGCAGTTGCGCGGTGACGCGCCGATAGCCGTAGGTGGGCCACTGCCCGGCGATGCGCTCGATGTGCGCGTGCAACTCCCCAGCCGCGCTGGATCCCCCAGCATGCTGGCGGGCGTAGACGCTGCTGCGCGGCGTGTCCAGCACCCGACAGACCACGGCCAGCGGATACTCCGTGCGCAACTGGGCGCTCACCGCGCGCCGCTGCTCCCGGCTGAGAGCAGCACAGCTTTTTTTGCGACTTCCAGCTCCAACGTCAGACGCCCCACCAGCCGCTCCAACTCGGCGATGCGCTGCTCGGCGCGCTGGCTGCGCTCGTCGCCCGCAAACACGCTCGCCGCTTGACCCACAAAGTCGGCTTTCCAGCGGCTCAGCAGATCGGGCTTGAGTTGGTACTCGCGACAGACCTCGCTGGCGCGTTTCTGTCCGCTGAGCACTTCGAGAACACGCTGCGCTTTGAACTCGGCGCTGAATTGACGACGCTGGCGCATGAGCGTACCCTCCTCTTGGACACATCATACTTGATTTTCCTTCCTGTCCAAGATTGGGGGCGCACTACA
>DATAED010000140.1:0-7098 GCA_036258195.1 Ktedonobacterales bacterium | reverse complement strand
CTGCGACATGCGGCGTCCTTTCATTCTCTCCTGCATACTGTACGCTATGAGAACGAACAGCCGCCGGGGCGAGGAACTGGCGCGACCTCACCCCCCCCAGCCCCGTCTCCCACAGGCGAGGGGGAGCAGGCGCGCCGCCTTCTGGCTCCCCTCTCTCGCAAAGCGGGAGAGGGGCTGGGGGGTGGGGGCTCACACGAAGCGGGTGACGGCGAAGGCGAACAGCACACCGACGAAGGTCAGCAGCACGGTTCCAGCGCTGCTCTCCTTGCTGTGCGCGGCGGGCAGGATGTCACTGGCGCCGATGTAGAGCAGGAAGCCCGCGAAGAAGCCGAGGTAGATCGGCAGCGCCATGCCGTGAATCGTGAAGAGGAAGGTCGAGAGCGTTCCCAGCAGCGGCGCGATGGCGTCGAGCGCCAGCATCCCCAGCGCCCGCCGCGAGGTGTTGTGATTCACCAGCATCAGCGTCACGGTGTTCAGCCCATCTGACATATCGTGCGCGATGACAGCGATGGCGACGATGATGCCCGCCGTCGTGCTGACCTGAAAGCCCAGCCCGATGCCCACGCCATCCAGAAAGCTGTGGCCAGAGAGCGCCAGCGCCGCCAGCACGCCCACCTGCGGATGCGTCGTCAGCGGCTTGCCTTCTTCGTCGTTGTGGCTGTGGTGGATCAGCGAGAGCTTCTCGACGACGTAGAACGCCAGATAGCCTACCATCAGCGCGCCCATCGGGATGGCTGGCTGCAGGTTCATCTCGTGTGTCAGTTGGAAGATCTCGGGCAGCAGATCGAAGGCCACCAGCGCCACCAGCACGCCAGCGGTGAAGCCCATCACATAGCGCAGGCGGTCGCGCAGGCGCAGCGCCAGCAGCCCGCCAAAGCTGGTCGAGAAGAAGGTGGCAATCGAGAAGTAGAGCGCCGTCATGCCTGCTCCTCATCCGCGCTGGCAGCGCGCTGGCAGGCGGGACAGAGGCCGCCCAGGGTGATGTCGTGCCGCTCGATACGCACGCCCGTCGCCTGCTCGATCTCCGCCAGCGCCGTCTCCAAAGTGGCGCAGGCGACATCGAGGGTGGCATGGCAGGCGCGACAGGTGAAATGATGGTGGTGGCCGGTGGCCGTGCAGATGGCATAGCGGCGGCTGCGCGCCTCGGCGTCCACTGCCGCGCCCTCGCTCGCCACGCCCACTGCGCCAGGGTGCAGCGCAGTCAGCCCGCTGGCGCGCTCGGCGCAGGGATCGAGCGTCTCGCTGATGGCGCCGAGCGTGGTCAGCAACGCCAGCGCGCGATAAGTGGAGGCCACGCTGACGCCGGAGCGCGCCGCCACCTCCAGCGCGGTCAGCGGCGTCTCCGACTCGCGCAGCACATCCAGAATGCGGCGACGCGGCGTCGTCAGTTTGTAGCCCGCCTGGGCCAGCGTATCGGTCAGCGTATCGGTCAGGGTCATATCGCGCCTCGCTAGTTGAGAATATTCTCAATGAGAACGTTCTCATTATGCGGCAGAGGGGAGTTGATGCGCAAGGGGCGCCGTGAAATCGGGTTGGACGTGCGCGTCGGGCGTGCAACTCTCGACCTTGAAAGGCCGGAGCACGCGGACGCGGCTTGAAAGCCGCACGGCGCCTGCCTGCGGCGGCGCAAGAGGTCATTTATGCCCCGTCCGCGCTGTGCGTCGGCCTTTCAAGGCCGCGACTCGCGCATCGAGTGCGCGGTATGCTCTGAAGCAGGGATGGCGCGCTGTAGTTGTAGCGTCAGGGCCAAGGATCGAGGGCGCGATGAGCCAGGAACTATCCGGTGAGTTGGAGGTGCGCGACGCGCGCGCCGAGGATCGCGACGCGGTGTTCGCCTTCACCGCGCGCACATGGGGCGACGCAGGCGACTACATCCCCGACGTGTGGGACGACTGGCTGGCCAATCACAGCGGCGCGCTGCTGGTGGGTGTGGTGAACGATCAGCCGGTGGCGCTGGCGCATGTGCTGATGGCGACGCCTGATGAGGCGTGGATCTCGGGCGTGCGGGTCGCGCCGGAAGCGCGCCGCCAGGGGGTGGCGCGGGTGATGGTCTCGCGGGCGCTGGCGCGGGCGCATGAGCGGGGGGCCAGCGTCGCGCGCATGTTCACCGACCTCACCAATGTGCCCTCGCAGCGGCTCTTCGAGGGCTTCGGCTTCAGCAAGGTCGCCGAGCTAGCGTATTACACCGCTCCGGCGCTCTCGCCTGATCCGGCGGAGGCGGCCCGCCAGCGCCCGCCACGCAGCGCCGCCGAGCTCGATCCCACCATCGCCGAGACGACCGTGGACACCACCGCGGGCGCGCTGCCCTCCGATGCGCGGCTGGCCACGCCTGGCCCTGCCGAATTCACGCGGCTGTGGGACTGGCTGGTGCAGTCGAACCTGACGCCCTTCAACGGCGGGCTGGAGCTGCACCACTGGTCGGCGCGCGGGCTGAGTGAGCCAGCGCTGCGCGCGCATCTGGCGGCAGGCGAGGCCATCACGCTGGAGGAGTGGGGCGCGACCCAGGCGCTGGCCATCGCCACGGAGGACACCAGCGACGGCCCCGAGCTGGAGGTGCGCTACATCGATGGCCTCTCCGACGCCATCGGGCGGCTGGCGCTGCTGATGCGTGGCGAGGCGCACGCGCGCAACCTGGAGCAGGTCTGGCTGTGGCTCCCCGACCTGCTGATCCTGCGCGACGCGATGGACGGCGCAGGGTACACGCGCGGCGACGAGACGCTGTGGGTCTACGCCCGCGCGCTGTGAGGGCAGGCGGAACCTCTCCCCCTGTCCCCTCCCCTGCGGGAGGAGGGGGAACCCGCAGCCAGGATTGCAGCGGGAACAAGCAAGCCGCTCGACAGCGCATTGGTAAAGCGCGCCGACGCTTGGCGACTGCACCGTCTCGCTATTGCATCGAATCCTGGCCTGGGTTCCCTCTCCCTCGGAGGGGGTCAGGGGGAGAGGTCGTGCCTGGTCGCCCCGCGCGGAAACCCTGGCCTGGGTTCCCCCTCCCTGAAGGGGAGGGGGTCAGGGGGAGAGGTCGCCTTCTATCTGCTGGCGGCCTCGGTGGGCAGATCGTAGACCTGCTCGAACTTGCGCGTCAGATACTCCACGAAGTAGCTGGGGTCTGGGCGCTGGCCCGTCACTCGCTCGACCAGATCCTCTGGCAGATAGGTCTTGCCCCAGCGATACATCCGCTCGCGCAGCCAGTCGAGCGCGAAGGCGCAGTCGCCGCTGGCCAGCCGCTCATCGAAGTCGGCGACCGACGCGCGCATAGCGGTGTAGATCTGCGCGCCGTAGAGATTGCCCAACGTGTAGGTGGGAAAGTAGCCGAAGCCCGACGTCCAGTGGACATCCTGCAGGATGCCCTCGCTATCGGTCGGCGGCGTGATGCCCAGATACGCCTGATACTTCTCGTTCCACAGGCGCGGCAACGACTCCACCGCGACAGAGGTGTTGACCATCGCCTGCTCCATCTCATAGCGGATGATGATGTGCAGGTTATAGGTCACCTCGTCGGCGGCGATGCGGATCAGCCCCGGCGTCACCTTGTTCAGCGCGCGGCTGAAGGTCGCCGCGTCCACCTGGGCGAACTCGGTGGGGAAGATAGCCTGCACAACGCTCAGATTGCCGCGCCAGAATGCCTCCGAGCGGCCAATCGCGTTCTCCCACAGCCGCGACTGCGACTCGTGCGCGCCCATCGAGACGCCGCCCACCACGGGCGTGCGCGCCAGCGCCGCATCGCTGCCCTGCTCGTAGAGCGCATGGCCGCCCTCGTGCAACGCCGCCATGAGCGCGTCGTCCACCATGTCCTCGTGCGGATGCACCGTCACGCGCACATCGAAGGGGCTGCCAAACTCCGTGGTGAAGGGATGCGGCGAGATGGAGAGGCCGCCGCGCGAGAAGTCGTAGCCCATGCGCGTCAGGATATCGCGCGCGAGCTGCATCTGGCGCTCGGCGGGGAAGGAGCCGGACAAGCACGAGGCGTCTACCTCGTGGCCGCTCTGCTCGATGCGCTTGCGCAGCTTGACGCTGACCTCGCGCACGGGCGTGAAGAGCGCATCCACGCGCTCGGAGGTCAGCCCCGGCTCGTAGAGGTCGAGCAGGGCATCATAGCGTGTCGCCTTGAAGCCCAGCCGGTCGGCGACCTCGCGCTGCAGGGTGATGGTGCGCGCCAGCCAGGGCGCGAACGACGCAAAGTCATTGTTCGTGCGCGCCTTGTGCCACGCCTCGAAGCTCAGCGCCTCGACGCGCGCCATCTCCTCCACCAGCCCGCGTGGCAGCTTGGCGGCGTAGTCGCGCTCGCGGCGTGTCTCGCGCAGCAGGGCGCGGTCGGCGTCGGTGAAGGGCGCCTTCTGGATGGGCGTGGCCAGCTCGCTCAGCAGCTCACCCAGCCGCTGGGCCGTCCAGCGGTCGTGAATCAGCCCTTGCAGCGTCGCCATCTGCTCGCCGCGTGTGGCGCCCGCGCCCTCTGGCATGCTGGTATTCTGATCCCAGCTCAGCAGCCGCAGCGCGGAGCGAATATCATCGATCTCGCCAGCGATGGCGCGCAACTCAGTGATACGCTTATCGTCGCTGAAGCTCGGCCCAGCGGCAATGGTGGGGTTCGAGGACACGTCGCGATCTCCCTCGGCGGTGGTAGCGGAATCCCGATCTCACAGCAGGCAGCCCGGCGGCAGCCGCGAGGGATATCGTATCACAGACCAGAGTCCCCTCTCTCTGTGAGAGAGGTCAGCAGGGCGCGTGCGTGATTGGGCGCGCTCGGGCATTCATGCCCCGTCCACGCCGTGCTCCGACCATTCATGGCCGCGACCTTTCACCCCCTGGAGGGAGGGCCAGGGGAGAGCTCGCGCCACTCATCAGGTCGCGGGGATGCGCGTGCGCAAGGCGCGGTCAGCGCGAGCGCGGGCGCGCTCCTCACGCGCCCAGCTCCACAGGCGCGCTGCCAGCGTCAGCATCACCGCCAGCGCCACCTCCAGCCCCAGCGTGAGCAGCATGCGGCTGCGCTCCTTCTGCGCCTGCGGATCGACCTCGTGCGTCGTGACCTTCTCGTCGTACGCGCCATTGCGGCCCTGGCCGAGCCGCTCGCGGCGCGTCTCTGGCGTCTCCAGGTCAGGCAGCAGCGAGCCTACCGTAGGCCGCGTTGTCGCTTTGATCTCGACGTGCGGCGCCTGCTGATCGACCCGCTGGTCGTGTTCGAGTGGTGGCTGCATGGTCGTCTCCCCTTCGTCGCTGCGCTGGCGCACGGCCCAATCCAACGGCCTCGGGCGCTACAGTGGGCGCACGACGCAATCGCCACGCCAAGCTGAAGCGGCTCAGGCGGGATCGAGCCGCAGCCGCTGGCAAAGCGACTCGCTGCTTTGCCCGGCAATAGCGACCTGCTTGTGGCGCCCTTGTCCGCCACGCACGATGGTGATGTCGCGGCGCGGCAGATCGAGGCGATCCGCCAGCAGCGCGATGAGCGCGGCGTTTGCGGCGCCCTCCACCGGGGCTGCGCGCAGCCATGCGCGCAACTGCCCATCCACCAGCGCCAGCGCCTCGCGGCGAGCGCGCGGGGTAACACGCATCGCGAGGATGACACGCCCCGGCTCATCGTGCATGGCAGCGCGCAGAGCCGAGCGCAGGGCAAAGCCAGGCTCAGGGTTCACAGCGCAGCCGCCTACCACGCCCCTGGGATGGCGAAGGCGAGCATTGCGCCCATAACGCCCAGCGCCCACCATGCGAAGATGAACGCGATGATGCCGCGCAGGTCAAAGGCGCCCATGCTCGACGGCGGCAGCGCGCGGTAGAGCGGATCGTAGAGCGGGCTGGTGATGACGTCGAAGAAGCGCACGAAGGGGTTGCCAGGTGACAGCGACGGGATGGCCATCGCCAGCCATGAGAGAATCATGCGGGCAAAGAAACACAGCACCAGGAAGCCGAAGAAGAGCTTGATGAAGAGGTGCAGCAGCCCCATCGTCGCCAAGGCTTGCAAAAATGGCATGCTCGACTATTCCTTTCGGCCTCGCTCAGCGTCGGCTCAGGGTTGGTTCAGGACTGGCTCAACGCTCGACGCTGCCCGTCAGCGTCTCGACGACCCGGCGACCCAGCAGGTTGCGCGTGCGCACCTCCAGGATGCGCACATCGGCCAGGTCTGGCAGCGTGGTGAAATATTTCTGCGCCAGGCTGCCCAGAGGCCGCGCGGCCATGGCCCCCGCCACCGAGCTGGCCAGCGCCGACGCCACGCGCGTGCGCGGTCGCATCGCCGTCAGCGACCAGAGCGAGCCGATCATCGCCAGCGACATGCCAACCGCCAGATTGGTGCCGCAGTTCGGGTGGATGGCCAGCTCGGCCTCGCCCGCGCGCAGCCGCGCCAGCGCCTCGCCCGCGCAGCGCCGCACCAACGCCGGGTCGATGTCGGCGAAAATGGTGAATCCACGGGTATTGGAGCGCGCGCTGACACTCAACCCCGGCAGCTTATTCGACAGGATCGTCACTGTCGCGTGCTCCAGCGCATGGTTCTGCCGCACGCGGCGTGTCAGCAGAAAGTCCGCCGCTTCCATCATAGCCTCGCTTTCACCGCGTCCGTCGCGCGGCTCGCGTTTCTTTCCCGTATTGTACCCGCATGCGCAAGCAGCGGGCCGACCTCACCCCCGGCCCCCCTCTCCCTGTGGGAGAGGGGGAGCAACTGGAGTAGATCAGCGGCCAGCGGGTCGGCGGGCGCCGAAGAGCGCGCGGCCCAGGCGCACGCAGGTGGCGCCCTCTTCGATGGCGACTTCGTAGTCGTCGCTCATGCCCATCGACAGCTCGCGCCAGTCGTCCGCGCCACCCAGCGGTACCTCGGCGCGCAGGTCGTCGCGCAGCGCGCGCAGGCGCCGGAAGAAGGGGCGCGCATCCTCAGCGCGCTCGGCGATGGGCGCCACGCACATCAGCCCCTGCGGTCGCAGCCCCGGCGCCTGCGCAGCGATCTCGCGGGCGGCGGCGCGCAGCAGGCCCGCATCGGGCGCGAACCCTGACTTGCTGGCCTCCTCGCCAATGTTGACCTCCAGCAGGATGGGCAGCGGATGTCCCAGCGCCACGGCGCGCGTGCTGAGCGCCTCCGCCAGATGCTGGCTATCCACCGACTGCACCCGCTCGAAG
>DATAED010000139.1:0-3382 GCA_036258195.1 Ktedonobacterales bacterium | reverse complement strand
GACCGAGCCGCAGATCGAGACGCCCTCGCTCAATATCTTTCTGGGCAGCACGCCCTCATATGCCGCGCTCGAAGCGATGCGTCGGCTGGTCTATCTGCCAGAGACCGACCGGCGCAAAGTCGCGCTGGTCTATCTCGACATCGACTCGCCGCCCTCGGAGGTCTTGCAGTTTCGCCAGGAGCACCTGGGCCAGCTCCACGAGTTCGATCTGCGCATCTCGGTGGCACATGGCGTGCGCTACGCCGACCAGTTGCCCGCCGACATCGCGCAGCACACCTATATCGCCACCAAAATCCCTGAATCGTTCGATAACGGAGCGGGCGGCATTCGCAACAATGGCCATGTCGCCGCGTGTGTCGATCACGACCGCATCGTGCAGACACTCGATCAGGCGCTGGCGGGCATCGGCGCGCTGCCGACCGATCGTGGCGCGCGCCCCGTGACCGAGGTCGCCGTCAACATCGTGGCGTTTCTGGGCGGCGGCACGGGTAGCGGCATCCTGGCCGACCTGGCGGTGATGGCCCGCCACAGGATTCTGCAATTAAACCTCAAGCACCGCCTCAATATCTTCTGCCTGCTGCCTGAGCATGTGCGCGAGGCGACCACCAACGACGTGAGCTGGCGCAAGAGCAACGCCACGGCGACCGTGATGGAGCTGCTGGCGCTGAGCATGTCGCCCAGCCGCGCGGATGGCAGGGCGCTGCCCTACACGCACTACATGCTGAGCACACCGTATGAGCTGCGCGGCGAGACCATCGCCAATGAGGTGTTTCTCTTTGGCCGCACCGCGATGACCTCTGCGGTCGACGCCGCGCGCATCGTCGGCCTCGACCTGTATATGCGCATCACCAACGCTTCGGGCGTGGGCTTCCTCGAACGCTCGAAGGCGGTGGACAGGCGCACGCTGGGCAACTACGATAGCAACGGGCTGCCTACCATGTTCGGCACGAGCTGCCCGCTGGAGGTCGCCTTCCCCGCCGTCGAGACGGCTACAGCTTTCGCCCGTCTGACCGCCGCGAAGGCGCTGCCGCTACTGGCGCACGACCTCAGCGATGGCTCCATCCAGCTCAACGCCAGCGATCTGGATGAGGTGAAGGAGTGGGATCAGCGCATCAAGCCCGAGGAGCCGCCGCTCTTCACCGAGCGCAGCTTCATGACGGCGGGGCGTGACCGCCTCGACCAGCTCAAGGCGCGGCTGAACAAGCATGTAGATGAGGCGACCGAGCAGATCGGCGAGCTGGTGGATGAAGCGGAGACCGCCGAGAAGCGCAAAATCTACGGCGCCGGGCTGGAGCCGCTAGGCGCGCAGATCGTGCGCTTGCAGCGGCGGCGGCGCATCTATCAGGAGGCGCTGGCACGCGCGCAGGATCAATCCACCCCCTCCAAGACACAGCCCGATCCGCAGCTCCAGCGCGAGATGCTGCGCCCTCTGCCACTGCCGGGCAGCAAGGAGCGCCGCGTCAACGCCGTGGTGGACGACTTCAACCGCGTGCAGCGCCGCAACGTCCGCTCGGTCTATCAGAAGCAGAAAAAGGCGCTGCTCAACCGCCTGCTGGACGCCGTGGATGCCGAGCTGAAGAACGTCAAGCGCTTCCAGGGCGACATCGATCTGGAGCAGACCGCGCGCGACCTCGAACGCGCCGCCACGTCATCCGCTGCGTGGCGCGGGCAGCTCGACCACGGGCATGTCCACACGCGCCACATCTTCGATCTGCCGGGCATGGCTGGCATGAACGAGCATGATGGCCTGGCCTCGCCGCCCGTGCAGCGCCTCTATGATTACCTGACCACGCGCGACACCGAGGGCTACGTGCAGCGCTTCATCGAGTGGCTGGAGCGCACCCACGGCTCCGATGCGACGCTGGCGGGCGGTGGCGGCGGCGCGGAGATGCGCGACAAGCTGGTGCAGTTCCTGCGCGATGAGGTCTACCTCAAGCCGCTGCTCCAGATGAATCTGTTTGACCTGCTCGACCGCTGCTGCGTCTTACAGGGAGAACGACCAGACAGAAAAGTCGAGGACATCCTGCTGGGCCACCTGCAACACATCGGCGGGCTGGCGCGCGAGATGGTGGCCTTCGAGGCGCAGCTCTGGAATGAGGGCAGCGGCATGCTCAATACCAGCCTCTACCTCGGCATGAGCTGGCGTACGGGCGCCGAGCGCGCCGCGCTGGAGCGCGCTCGCAGCCGCCTGGGCGCCATCGCCAAGGAGGGGGCCAGCCCGATGGTGGCCAGCGCCATCGACCCGCATCGCATGCAGCTCGTCTATGGGCAGCACGCCATCAGCGTCGGCACCATCCCCGACTTCTATCTGGAGAACAACAGTGGCGCTGGCGAGTTCCTGCGGCACGAGCAGGCGTGGTACGACCCGACGGGCGCGCATCCCTACGGCCAGAGCCGCGCGCCGGTCTTCAGCTCAGGCGAGATGGAGCGGCTGGTGATGCAGCCCACGGCGCTGGGCGACCGCGCCACAGCCGATCATCCGCAGCGTCCGCTGCCGTGGCGCATCGTCCGCCGCCCGCAGCACGGCGCTGGAGACGCGCCCGGCTGGGTCGCCGTCGCAGCCCAGAACGGTCAACCTGTCCACGCGGTCAACGGGTCGGCGCCGCCAGATGTCGCTGCGGTGAACGCGATGAATGGGAACGGGCTACGACCATGGGTCGATGGCGCGGGAGGCGGCTATCCGCAGCAGGCGCCCTACGGCCCCGGCACGCCACAGCCCCGGCGAGGGTGAGGTTCCACAGAGCGCGAATCAGCAGCAAGCGAGGATGAAGTCGTATGCGAGGGGGCGAAGGAATACAGTTCAGGCCAACCATCGTCCTGTGCCTGGGAGCGGAGGGCCGCGCCGTCGGCGACTGGCTCGTCTCGCTGCTGCCCAGCCTCGATCCGCCCCTGCGCGACGCGGTGGCGTTGCTCGGCGCCGACGCTCCCATCAGCGCTGGCGACCCGCTGACGGGCGTGTGGCTCGGCGATCCCGCCACTGGCTCTGCGGCGGGCGCGACGGATGACTCCGGCTCCTTTGACGATGTCTCGCAGCCCAGCCAGCCGCTTGCGGTACCGCTGGCCACGCGCATCATCGAGGCGCTGCGCGGGCGGCGCGCGGATGGCCGGGGAGCGCTGGCGCGGCGCGGCGTGCTGGACGACGCCATCATTTCGCCGATCAAGGACGCGGGCTATGGCGTGCCGCGCGGCATGGTGGCGCTATGGATCGCCGCCGCCGCCGATTCGCCGCTGCTGGCGGACGCCATCGCGGCGGCGCAGACCGCGCTGCGCAGCGATGGCGTGGAAGGCTGGACGCTGCTGACGCTCACCAACGCCTACCCGCTCGACCCCGCCGAGCATCTGGCGCAGGAGCAGCGCTGTGGCACGCAGCCGTGGGAGGCGC
>DATAED010000138.1:0-11381 GCA_036258195.1 Ktedonobacterales bacterium | reverse complement strand
GAGCGACGCGCTGGAGGATCTGGCCTATCCGACGATCACGCCATCCGCCGGGTCGGGGCTTGGCGGCTGAGTTAACGCTTGCAAACGATGCGCTCCCGTGGTATCATACGGAGGCTCGCGGGGCAGACTCGCGCGCGAGGGCCTGTGGCGCAGCTGGGAGCGCGTCTGCATGGCATGCAGAAGGTCAGGGGTTCGAGCCCCCTCAGGTCCACCATCCAATCGGATACCGCGCACACTGGCGTGACGGCCTTTCACCCACCGTGGGCGAAAGGCCGTCTGTCGTTCTGTGCGCACGACACATCAGCAATCATCCGCAATGCGCGGGCGAGATCATCCCCGGCGGTGCGCCGGAGTGGAGGGAGCGGCTCTGTTATGGCACGCAGCAGATATCAGCCGGCGGAGTTCGAGGCGAAGTGGCAGGCGCGCTGGGCCGAGGCGGGCGACACCATCGCCCATGACGACGACCCGCGCCCGAAGTATTACAACCTCGCCATGCTGCCTTATCCCTCCGGCGATCTGCACATCGGCCACTGGTACAACTACACCGGCGCCGACATCTATGGCCGCTTCATGCGCATGCGCGGCTACAATGTGATGCAGCCCATCGGCTTCGACGCCTTTGGCCTGCCTGCTGAGAACGCCGCCATCAAGCGCAACATCCAGCCGCGCACGTGGACGCTGGCCAACATCGACAATATGCGCCAGCAACTGCGGCGCATGGGCGCTGGCTGGGACTGGACACGCGAGGTCGTCACCTGCCTGCCCGACTATTACAAGTGGACGCAGTGGCTGTTCTTGCAGTTCTACCAGAAGGGCCTGGCCTATCGCACCAAGGCCCCCGCGAACTGGTGTCCGACGTGCAACACGACGCTGGCCAATGAGCAGGTTGTCAACGGCGCGTGCGAGCGCTGCGGCACGCCGGTCGAGCGCCGCGAGATCGACCAGTGGCTGATGCGCATCACCGACTACGCCGATGAGCTGCTGAAGTTCGATGGGATGGACTGGCCCGAGAAGACCCGCCTGATGCAGACCAACTGGATTGGCCGCAGCGAGGGCGCCGAGATTCGCTTCACCGCCAGCATCCCGAACCCCAACCGCACGCGCGGGCGCAAGGCGACTATCGAGCTGCCCGTCTTCACCACGCGCCCCGATACGATCTACGGCGCCACCTTCTTCGTGCTGGCGCCGGAGCATCCCGCCGTGGAGCAACTGACCACGCCCGAGCAGCGCGAGGCTGTGCAGGCATATGTGGAGCAGGCCCGCCGCGAGAGCGAGATCGAGCGTATGAGCGTGGAGAAGTCGAAGGCCAAGACCGGCGTGCCGCTCGGCTCCTACGTCACCAATCCCGTCAGCGGCGCGCAGACGCCCATTTGGATCGCCGACTACGTGCTGATGAGCTATGGCAAGGGCGCTGTGATGGGCGTCCCCGCGCACGACCAGCGCGACTTCGAGTTCGCCCGTGCCTTTGGGCTGCCGATCACGCAGGTCGTGCAGGATGGCGACGAGCCGCTGACGGATCCGGCGACCTGGGACGAGGCCAAGACAGCGCACGGTCGGCTGGTCAACTCCGGCCCCTTCGATGGCGTACCCGCCGAGGAGGCCATTCGCCGCGTCATCGCCTGGCTGGAGGAGCACGACGTCGGCAAGGGCGCCGTCAACTATCGCCTGCGCGACTGGCTGGTGAGCCGCCAGCGCTTCTGGGGCGCGCCCATCCCCATCGTCTACTGCGTGGAGCATGGCGCGGTGCCTGTTCCAGACGATCAACTGCCGGTGCGGCTGCCCGACGAGGCGCAGTTCAAGCCGACGGGTGAGTCGCCGCTGCGCTACGTGCCGGAGTTCCTGAACACCACCTGCCCGATCTGCGGCGGCCCTGCCACGCGCGAGGTGGACACGCTGGATACGTTCATCTGCTCATCGTGGTATTTCCTGCGCTACGCCGACCCGCACGACGACCAGCAGGCGTGGGATGACAAGCCGGTCGCGAAGTGGCTGCCAGTGGATATGTACGTGGGCGGGCCAGAGCACGCCACGCTGCACCTGATGTATGCGCGCTTCTTCGTCAAGGCGCTGCGCGATATGGGGCTGCTGAGCTTTAGCGAGCCGTTCACGCGGCTGTACCATCAGGGGATGGTGCTGGGGCCAGATGGCCAGAAGATGTCGAAGTCGCGCGGGAACGTCATCGCGCCTGATGATGTGGTGGCGCGCTATGGCGCTGACACGGTGCGCGCCTACCTGATGTTCATGGGGCCATTCGATCAGGGCGGCCCGTGGAACGACCAGGGCATCGAGGGCGTCTCGCGCTACCTGAACCGCGTCTGGACGCTGGTGACGGACTTCGTCGCGGCGCGCGGCGAGGCGGCGGCCAAGGAGACGGCGGGTGGGCGCGAGGTGGAGCGCCTGCGCCACAAGACCATCGCCCGCATCACCGCCGACTACGAGGGGCTGCGCTTCAACACGGCGCTGGCTGCGCTGATGGAGTACGTCAACGGGCTGAACAAGGCGCGTGAGGCCAGCCCTGACACGCAGCGCGACCCGCGCTACGCCGCCGCCATCGAGACGCTGCTGACGCTGCTGGCCCCCATGGCGCCGCACATCGCGGAGGAGCTGTGGAGTCGCGTGGGGCACGAAGAGAGCGTGCATCGCCAGCCCTGGCCAGGCTTCGATCCCGTGCTGACGCTGGATGAGCAGATCACCGTGGTGGTGCAGGTCAACGGCAAGGTGCGCGATACGCTGCTGTGCCAGCCCGATGTGACGGAGGCGCAGGTGCGCGAGCAGGCGCTGGCCAGCGCCAAGGTCGGCGCGGCGCTGGGTGGCCGCGAGGTGCGCAAGTTCATCTATGTGCCAGGCAAGCTGGCCAATCTGGTGGGGTAGAGCGCGACCTCACCCCCAGCCCCCTCTCCCACAGGCGAGGGGGAGTCGGAGCCTCGCCAACGAGAGGCAGCTAAGCCACGGCAGCAACCGAAAGCCCCTTTCCCCGTGGGAGAGGGGTTTGGGGAGAGGTCGCGCCTCGCTCACCACACCGGGCGCAGGAACTCCAGGATGATGCGGTTGAACTCCTCGGGCTCGTCCATGTTTGGCACATGGCCCAGACCCGGCATCACCACTTTGCGCGCGCCGGGAATGCCATTGGCGATGTCGTCGGCCATCGCCTGGGTGGCCGCCTCGTCGCCGCTGCCGATGATGACCAGCGTCGGCGTCGTCAGCGAGCCCAGCCGCCCAAACGCGGGCGGATCGAGCGGCTGAAACTCCACGCCCTCCCACTCGCCAGCCATGTAGCGCTTGTTGTTATTGGTGTTCATAGCCAGAAAGCGCTCCCGCACGGAGGGCTTGACCTGATCGGCGTCGCGCGCGAAGCCCTGGCACCAGATGCGCCACTCCAGCTCGTTCAGCCGCGCCGCGTCGCCAGCCTTCTGCGCCGCCTCCGCCTCCTCGAAGAGCGCATCCTGCTCCGGCGGATTGGGATGCTCCGGGGCGCCGCTCACTCCCGCGCCAGACGTGATCAGCGCGCCCACCCGCTCCGGATGCGTGACGGTGTAGTCAATCACCGCCGAGCCACCCATCGAGCAGCCCAGCAGCGCGGTGCGCTCCACGCCCAGCGCATCCAGCACGCCGCCGACGTCGTCCGACATCGAGGCCTTGCCGGGGTGAATCTCCGACTGGCCGAAGCCGCGCATGTCGTAGCGGATCACGCGATAGTGGGCCGCCAGCGCGGCAACCTGGTCATCCCACATGCGATGGTCAGCGATGCCCGCGTGCACCAACGTCACCGCCGGGCCAGAGCCGGTCTCTTCGTACCACAGCTTCGCGCCGTTGACCGTGAGAAAGCCTTGCGTCATGCGATGCGTCTCCTGTCTACTGTGTACGCTTCCGATCGATTCGCTGGGGCAGTATAGCATAGCGCGCTGGCTCCGCTGCCCGCGCCCGACTCCCCAGGCGAGAGGGCAATTGCCCCTGTCATGACCGTTCTTTTGCGCTCCGCAGAAAGTGGCGCCACCTTGCCGTCGTCAATTGGCCCTTGTGACCAGCCGTTGGTCGTCGTACGTTCATGAGTGCGACCCGAAGCGGCATGGTAGCAACAATGAAAGGCTGATGCGATGAATAGTGAGACGCAGCGCGAGCAGGCCGAGCGCTTCCGCCACCTGCATGATAGACGACACGGCGCGCCGATGCTGGTACTGCCGAATGTGTGGGACGCCGCCAGCGCGCGCATCATCGAGCAGGCGGGCTTCCCGGCGGTCGCCACCACCAGCGGGGGCGTGGCCGCCGCGCTGGGCTACCGCGATGGCGAGCGTATGAGCCGCCAGACCATGCTGGATGCCATCGCGCGCATCGCGCGGGCCGTGAGCTGCCCCGTCACCGCCGATTTCGAGGCGGGCTATGGCGATACGCTCGCCGAGCGGGTCGCATCCGTCAGAGAGCTCATCACGACGGGCGTAGTAGGTCTGAATATCGAAGATTCGCTACCTGGGCAGGGCAGCAAGCTGGTCGAGACGGCGGAGCAGGTGGAGCTGATCGCGGCCCTGCGCGCGCTGGCGGGCGACCTGGGCATCCCGTTCGTCATCAATGCGCGGGTGGATGTCTTTCTGCACGGCGCGGGTACACCTGAGGAGCGCGTGGAGCAGGCCGCCGAGCGCGCCAACGCCTATCTGCGCGCGGGCGCTGACTGCGCCTATCCGATTGGCTGGCTCGACCGCGACACGATTGGGCGGCTGGTCGCGGCCATTGCCGGGCCAATCAACGTCATGGGCGGCGGGCAGGGGCCGACGCTGCCAGAGCTGGCGCAGCTCGGCGTGGCGCGCGTCAGCCTGGCGAGCGGCGTGATGCGCGCGGCGCTGGGCCACATCCGCGTCATCGCGCGCGAGCTGCTGGCGACCGGCGGCTACGAAGCGCTGACCCGCGACGCGCTCACCGGCGCCGAGCTTGGCGCGCTCCTCGACGAGTAGGCGCGGCCCTCACCCCGACTCCTCTCCCAGAGGGCGAGGGGAGTGCGCGCAGAGATGTACGTGTCGCTCGGAAATCAACTACTGGCCACCGCAAACCCTCTGCTTCCTCTCCCTCTAGGAGAGGGCTGGGGTGTGGGCGCTCGCCCTGCGCTGAAATTGGCCCCCTCGCTGCGGATGTGATTGGCTCTTCACGTCAGTCTATCGCTTTGTTACGCTATTGAGTGGGGCGAACAGGCGACGACGCTACGGAGCGCGGCGCCGGTGTAGATGCATCCCTCTCGTAGCGAACAAAGGAGAAATGAACGGTGCAAGCGCGAGTGAACTATGGCAAGGCGGCGCCCGGCGTGATGAAGGCGATGGGCGCGCTCGAAGAGTACGTCGATTCGTGCGGGCTGGAGGCCGGGCTGCTCGATCTGGTGAAGCTGCGCGCCTCGCAGATCAACGGCTGCGCGTACTGCGTGGATATGCACTATCTGGATGCCCGCGCCAATGGGGAGACGGAGCAGCGCCTCAGCACAGTCGTCGTCTGGCATGAGTCGCCATTCTTCACCGATCGCGAGCGCGCTGCGCTGCTCTGGACGGAGAAGCTGACGCTGATCTCGGTGGATCATGTGCCAGATGAGGTGTTCGAGCAGGTGCGCCCGCACTTCACCGACGAAGAGCTGACCAACCTGACGGCGGCCATCGTGGCGATCAACGCCTGGAACCGCTTCGCCATCAGCTTCCGCTCGGTTCCGGGCCACTATCGGCCAACCGTGCGCGCCAAATAGCAGCCAGCGAGCGGCGCGCGCATCCAGACCCACTGGAGGAGACCATGAGCGCGGAATTCACCATCACGCATCGTGATGAGCTTGGGGCGGTAGGAGACGACTTCGAGTTCCAGGGATTCGCGCATGGCGGCGCCCGCGTCTCTTTCATCTCGGTCGATACGACTGAGGTGGGATATGGGCCGCGCCTGCATCGGCATCCGTATGAGGAGGTCTTCATCATCCAGGAGGGGCGCGCGCTACACGGTCGGCGAGGCGACGCTGGAGGCCGAGGCGGGCCAGATCATCGTCGTGCCGCCCAACACGCCGCACAAGTTCGCCAATCTCGGCCCTGGTCGGCTGCGACAGGTCGACATCCACGTCAGCGAGCGCTTCATCACCGAGTGGCTGGAAGACTAAGCGCCGCGCACACCACCGCAGACACAAAAACGAGGAGCGAGCCGCGCAAGCTCGCTCCTCACACATGTGCGACTGGGTCACGCATATACACACTAGACGCACGCTGAGGGCCAGATATTTCAGCACGGTACCTGCGGGGCGCCGAATTGTGTAGAATGGCACAGATTGCCGATGCGCGCCTGCCGTCCGTGGCGTAACAGCCAAAGGGCGTGACCGTTCTTTCATCATGCGCTTGCATCGTGCGTTATGATGCGTGGTATGGTGCGGGCGACCGGCGATACGTGGGGATGACGAGTGGGGAGGCGATATGGCGGCAGTAGGCGTCCAGCGGAGGCCGCAGGCGAGCGTGGGGGCGGCGTGGGATGAGGCGCTGGCCATCGCGGGCAGGCTGTATGCCAACCGCTGGTTCATGGGCGCGCTGATGATCGTCGGCCTGGCGCTCTATCTGTGGGGCGCCAACCACGCCATCGACTATCCAGAATATGACGAGAGCGCGTACTATGCGCGCGCCTATCACCTCTTGCACGGCGATTTCTCCTTCGCTGACATCTCGAATCCTGGCACGTCGCCGCTGTATGTCCTCTATTATGCCGTCTGGTATCTGGCGCTGCGCAGACCGCTGCTCTATCCGTGGGTGTTCCCGTCGTGCATCCTGCTGCTGGGAGTCGCCGCCTATCTGCTGCTCTCGCGGCTGTTTCATCCCACGCTGGCCTGGATGCTAGCGCTGGCCGCCGTCATCGCCGCGACGCCCGTGGTGACGGCGAACGGCTGCTACTACTTTGGCGCAGCGCTGCTCTGGCTGGGGCTTGGGCTGCTCGACCGGCGCGTCTGGATGCGGGCGCTGGGGGTGTTTGTCGTTCTGCTGAGCGTCTTCGTGCGGCCCGATTTTCTGCTCTGTCTGGGCGTGTTGCTCGTGCTGCTGGCTTGGTACGAATGGCGTCAGTGGCGGCACGGACAGAGCGACTGGCGGCGGGTCGCGTTGGCGTATGCTCCAGTCTTGCTGGCTATCGTCTTCACCCTCTACCTGTTCGCCGCCGTGCCTGCCGCCGAAAATGGCCGCCTCACCAGCGCGATCCCCTGGAGCTACAACGACTACTACAACAATGCCTATCCGCAGCAGTTTCAGGGGCTGAATAGCTATGCTGATCCGTGGGCGCTCTTCACGAAAGACTTTGGCGCGGTCAAAGCGCCACACTCGGTCGGCGGCATCCTGCTCGTCATGGCGCAGCATCCACAGAAATCTGTTCCGTATCTGACCTATGAAGCGACCCGCCTGGGCGCTGGATTCGTGGCCTCGGCGACGCTGGCGTATAGCTGGTCGTTTCTGCCCTGGTTTCACAATATGGATACCGAGCCGAACCCGCAGCACACGCTCTGGGTGGCTCTGGCCCTGCTGGTGTTGCTCGCGCTCAGTGGAGCGAGCTTTCTGTGGCTGCGCGCCAGAGGGTGGCTCGACCAGATTCAGGTAAAACCAACCGCGCTACCCATCATCGCGCTGATCGCGCTGCTGCCACAGTTCGCGCCCCTGGTGCTGATCAATCCGCATCAGCGCTACTTCATGATCTTTCCCCTCGCGCTGGCGCTGCTCGGCGTCGGGCTGGCGGCCATCGCGGCGGCCATCGCGGTCGCGCTCGCCGCGCGACCCTCGCTGTCTGTGTGGTCGCTCACATTGCTCATACTGGTGACGGTGGCGCTGCTGCCACATCCATTTCTGGGTGATGTCGCGCACCCGGACGCCGCCAGCATCGCGTTCATCCAGAAGTATGTGCCGCGCGGCGCGACGATCGTGGGCGCGCCGCTCAACTCGTTCGACAACTACCTGTCTACCGAGGGCTACCACTACAACATGATGGAGGCGCCGCTGTACGCGGACTCAGTGCTGGTCAACGCCGCTGAAACCGACCCATCGCTGCGCTATGTCCTGCTGACGCGCAGCTACCCGCAGTCCACCTACAATCAGTGGTTCACGGACTGGGACGCGAACTTCCCCGGCCTGCGCTGGACGCTGGTGGCGCAGCGCACCAATCCGAACCTGCAATTGTTCGCGCTGCCCCGCAACGCTGGTGTCGCGCAGGAGATTGCCTATGTGACGTACCTGCGGCGTGCGGCGGCGCTGCATCAGGACGTGTCGAAGCTACCGCCAGCCTCGGCGCTGAACCTCTCGGCGAATGTCGCCTGGTCGAGCGCGACCCCACGGAACGACCTGAAGCCACAGGAGCAGGTGGCGTGGGATGTGCACGCCGCCTTCGTCGCCATGCACCCGTACTATCCCGGCATCGATCCGCAGGTCGCCACGAAGATGTGGACGACGCTGCCCGCAAGCTGGTCGGGGCGCAAGCTCTTCTTCCTGGCGACGCTGGCCCCCTTCTCGCAGGGAACGCCGACGCAGGGTGTCATCCTGACCTTCACCGTCGCAGGCTCCTCCACAAGTGTCGAGGTCTTCAACCTGACGCAGCAGAACTGGGTTCCCATCCTGCTCACGCTGCCACACTACCAGGGCGCGACCACCCTCACCGTCTCGATTGCGCCGCGCGTCTCCGTCAACTACTGCACGACCTGGGTGAGCTTCGTCGGCGTGACGACGCGCTAGCGACGCTTGTCCTTCAACGACCAGGCGCAGGCGCATGACCTTGGCGCGCGGGATCAGCCATCGTTCAGGCAGTGATCCTGGTAGGCGGCGACGAGGCGGCGCATCTTGGGTAGCCAGTAGCTCTGCGCTGAGCCGTTCGTCTCGTCCCAGACGGGATAGAACAGCATGATGGCCAGCAGCGCGCGGTAGTCGGCCAGCAGATCATCCCAGGCGTAGTCGCGCACGCCGCCCGCCAGCAGCCCAGCGTGGTAGCGGCGCAGACAGCGCTGCTCGCGGTCGTCCTCCTGCCGCTGCTCGCGTGACCACATCGCCGCGAACATATGGGTGAGGTCGAAGGCGGGGCAATCCGCCGTCACGCCCTGGAAGTCGACCAGATAGGTCGGCGCCGAGACGCCTGCGCGCGGGACGAGGAACTGGGTGAGATAGCAGTCGCCGTGGCCCAGCGTCACCGCGCGCCGCTGCGCCAGCCGCGCGCCGAATGCGGCGGCCCAGGCATGCGGCAGCCGCGTGAAGGCGTCCTCATACACGGCGCGCAGGTCGGCGGGGAACCAATCGCCCTCGGCGGCGATGAATCGCGCCCACTCGCCGCGCCGCCGCTCCACATGCGCCGCGAACTGCTCGGCGCCGCCATACCAGCCGCCGCCGGGGAAGACCTCGCCCAGCTCCGGGCGCTCCCACCAGCAGGCATGGAAGGCGGCCAGCGCGTCGATCGTCAGATCGAGCGCGCGCTGATCGGGGACGCCATCGCCGCGTATCTGCTCGTCGCGCGTGACAGGAGCGACGTGGGTGGCGGAGACATCGGCCAGCAGCAGCGATGACACCCCGCGCTGCTCGTCGAATGCGGCCAGATAGCACGGCGCGATCATCGGCGGGCGTGGATCGAGCCGCGCGACGGCCTGGTAGAAGCGCGCCTCATCGCGCGCCGCTTCGGTCGCCCACTCGGCGGCCAGATTGCGCTTGAGGAACAGGCTGTGCGGCGCATCAGCAGGCGCATCGGCGCTGTAGGTGAGCGTAAGGTGCGTCGCAGCGGAGTTGAAGGCGTCGTTTCCGCGCGCCTCCACTGCTTGCACAGCGCCTGTGGGCAGCGCGCCCGCCGCTCGCAACGCTGCGGTGAGCCATGGGGGCGTGATGGGATCAGTCGTCGCCAGCGGCTCGATCATGGAGGGATCTCCTTTCTCAGCCAGCGGACTGTCAGCCGCCAGCCAGGCGCCGCGAGCAACCCAGCGACGGGCTTACAGGCGCAGCTCGTGGCCATGCGCGCGCAGCCAGCCGCGCCACTCGCGGTAGTCCGGGCAGGTCTCGGCCACCAGCGCCCAGAAGGCCGCAGCGTGGTTCGGCTCCTTCAGATGGCACAGCTCGTGGATCACCACATAGTCGAGCGCGGGCAGCGGCGCCAGTAGCAGCCGCCAGTTGAAGTTGAGCGCGCCACGCCGCGAGCAGCTCCCCCAGCGCGTCTTCTGCTCCTTGATGGCCACGCGCGTCCACGTGAAACCATAGTGCGCGTTCCAGTAGGCCAACCGCTCGGCGATGATGGTGTGCGCCTGGCGGCGATACCAGCGCTCCAGCGCTGAGTGGGCCAGCGCGTCGTCCAGGCGCGGCAGGGTCAGCGTGAGCTGATCGCCCGCCAGCCGCGCCTGGAAACGTCCCTCCGGCGCGCCCGCGCGCAGGCTCAGCCGCAGCTCGCGGCCTGCGCAGGGCAGCGTCTGTCCATCCGCCAGTGGCGCTGGCGCGGCGACGGGCGCGAGGTTGGCCAGGCGAGCGCGCGTGCGGATGATCCACGCCTCATGCTCGCGCAGCGCCGCCTCGACCCGCGCCAGCGCCACGCTGTGCGGCGCGACGACCTCCAGCGCACCCCCCGGCTGAATCACCAGCCGCACCCGCCGCGCGCGGCCACTGCTGCGCAGGGTATACTCCTGCGATCCCTGGCTCAGGCTGATGTGGCGCTGCTCGCGGCGGTCGGGCCGCCGTGGCTGCGGCGTCGAGGCGCGTGGACGCGCGGGCGACTTGCGGCGGGCGGGGCGCGGCGCGGTGGGCTGGTTGGCGTCAGGCATGGCCGTACATGACTCCCTCACTGGACGACGAGGCGCGAGCGCGCGGCGTTGATGCGCCAGCGCTCGACGCCTGAGCCAAGCATACGACATGACAATAGGCCAGCGTCGCACCAGGACTTCTGGCGACCTCAAGCGGGAGTTTTGGGTAGATGTGACGGCGCTTGCGGCAAATCGGCATGGAATCAGGGAAATTTGTCAGATGAGGGGTTGACGCGCCTGTATCGTTGTGTTAATCTCTTACTTGCGCCACGCGAAAGCGTGCTGCGCACGAGTGGCGCGACAACGCCCGAAGCGCACATGAACAACTGAAGAGTGAGAAACAGCAGCAGCGTAAGAACGCACACGTCATGGGAATGCGAACCATGGCGGCGGGTCGAATCAAAGCGCTTTTCTTCGGATTCGTTTTCGGATTCGTTCGGAGGGAGCGCGGCGAGGGAAGACCTTTGAGTGATTAACTGTGCAGAGCTAAACAAACAGCCAAGCATACAATTGAATGGCGAGTTTGATCCTGGCTCAGGACAAACGCTGGCGGCGTGCCTAACACATGCAAGTCGCACGGGGTCATTGCCTTCGGGTGGTGATCGAGTGGCGGACGGGTGAGTAACACGTGGATGACGTATCCTCGTGTGGG
>DATAED010000137.1:0-9618 GCA_036258195.1 Ktedonobacterales bacterium | reverse complement strand
GGGGCCTATGTCGACTCGTCCTGTGGTGGACGCGATCACGCTCGAAATCTTCCGCAGCGCGCTAACAGCCATCGCGGAAGAGATGGGCGTGGCGCTGACACGTAGCAGCTATTCGCCAAATATCAAAGAGCGGCGAGACTTCTCATGCGCGCTGTTTGACGCAAGCGGGCGAATGATCGCGCAGGCGGCGCATATGCCCGTGCATCTCGGTTCGATGCCCGATTCCGTCTCGGCGGCGCTCCGTAGTTTCTCGAGCTTCGCGCCGGGTGATGTCGTCGCGCTGAACGATCCGTATTGTGGCGGCACTCATCTGCCGGATATTACGCTCGTCGCGCCGATCCACGTCTCTGTGGATGGCGAGCAACGCCTCATCGGTTTTGCCGCCAACCGCGCTCACCATGCGGATGTCGGCGGAATCTCGGCGGGTTCGATGCCAACCGCGACGGAGATTTACCAGGAAGGCATCATCATTCCGCCAATCAAGCTGTGGGAGGCGGGGCAAGCGAATGAGGCGGCGCTGGCGCTCATCCTGCGCAATGTGCGCACGCCACATGAGCGGCGCGGCGATCTGGCCGCCCAGACGGCCGCGAACCGAACCGCTACGCTGCGCATGGCTGAGCTCGTGAGCCGTTGGCGACTGCCCGTCGTGGAAGCGCACACTGAAGCGCTGATCGCCTATGCTGAGCGCATCACGCGCGCCGCCATTGAGACGATACCCGACGGCGTCTATTCCATGACTGATTATCTAGACGACGATGGGTTTGGCGAGGGGCCACTGACGATTACCGCAACCGTAACGGTGGCGGCCTCCAGCCTCACGGTGGATCTCACCGGCAGTAGCCCGCAGACAACAGGCAACGTCAACACCGTGGAAGCTGTCGCTAAGTCCGCGGCCTACTACATTGTTCGCTGTCTCATGCCAGAGGACGCGCCGGCGAACGCCGGCACATTCGCGCCAGTGCGCGTCATTGCTCCACCTGGTACCATCGTCAATGCGTTGCCTCCATGCGCGGTGGCGAGCGGGAATGTCGAGACATCGCAGCGCATTACCGACGTTATCCTCGGGGCATTGGCGCAGGCGCTACCTGAGGTCATCCCTGCAGCCAGCCAGGGAACGATGAACAACGTGACAGCGGGCGGGCGCGATCCACGCAGCGGCCAGCCATTCGCCTATTATGAGACGATGGGGGGCGGCATGGGCGCCTCGCCAACGAGCGACGGACTCTCAGGCGTGCATACCCACATGAGCAATACCATGAACACGCCCATTGAGGCGCTCGAATACGCCTATCCTATCCGCGTATACGCGTATCGCCTGCGACGCGGCTCAGGTGGAGCGGGAAAATACTGCGGAGGCGACGGCCTGGAGCGCGAATTGGTGTTCGAAACATCCACGGAGGTGACACTATTGACCGACCGCCGCCGCCGTCCTCCATACGGGTTGCAAGGCGGGCATCCAGGGTTACCCGGCGAGAATCTGCTGATCCATGATGGCGTTGAGCGCGCCCTGCCGGGCAAAGTACGCTTTACCGCCGCGCCTGGCGACCATCTGAGGGTATCATCACCCGGTGGAGGCGGCTGGGGCAAGCCAGAGCAGAGGCGCGCGCGACCCGGCGATAATGACGATGCGCCTGCAGCGCAACTGGATGTGCCCTCAGCGCCGTAGCGCCACCCTTCGCCCAGATATCGTCTGCTGGATCACACGAGGCGCACGTTCCCAATCCCTCTTGCCACAACATGAGCCAACCGGTGATAATATGGCTGCGGATTCGCGCAACGTGACTTTGAAGCAGAGAGGAACGTTGATGACGTACGGCTTGCGATGGCGTTTCTATGTTGAGGCTGGCGCGGGAGTCATTATGACAGCGCTGTTTCTGGCCACCCTGGTCTACCCCGACTGGATCGAGGCGCTGTTCAGAATTGATCCAGATAACGCCTCTGGATGGCTGGAGCGGCTTGTGGTCGGGGGCCTGCTGGTCATGACGATCGCAATGCTCTCCCTGGCGCGGCGTGAGTGGCGGAAAACAATGGCAACTGCGTAGGATGCAGCATGCGGCGCGTGCTGTCATGTCAGCGCCCAGCCAGCATCATCAGTGTTGATCGTCTGGGTTGCTGGCATGCCTGAGCTTACACTTTAACCAACAGCAAGAGCTCGGCTAGGATGGGGCAGACAGGAAGCGCTTGAGCGCTCATCCTTCTGGTTATGAACACGCCAGAAATGGAAGCGCTGCGAGCCTTCCTCCACGAAGTCTACACGTTGTTTGGGTGTCGGCGCGACGCCCTGTTTGAAATCCTCGACGCGGCGCTGAGCGCATCGAGTCTCGAAACGCCCGCGCACCTGAGTCTGACACCCACCTGCCAGCGTGGGTGGGGCAGGCTCTATGATGCCCTCAACGCCAGCGCCGTGGATCTGCCGCGTCTGGAAACGCTCGTCGCGTCGTGTCCGCTCACGCTCAAGCCCAGTGCCACCTGGTATGCCATCGATGCCAGTGTGTGGCCGCGTTGTGACGCCGAACCGAGTCCTGAGCGGGGCTACTATCACCACAAAGTCGCCATTTTCATGGCCAACCGATCGTCGCGGGCTGGAACTCCTCCTGGCCTGTCCAGCTCCCCCGGCGCTGCTCCAGTTGGACCGCGCCGCTGCGGGTCCGTCGGATCATCTCTGGCGAGAACTGCAATGTGGCCGCAGCCGAGCAGATCCGCTCCTGGCTGAGCCATTAGCTCAGCCAAGCGTCGCCCGCGACCCGCTGCCAACCTTCACCTTCGATGCAGGGTACGACGCCGTCCAACTCAGTCTGACGCTAGAGCATCTGCCCGTCCGCCTCGTGGTGCGCTTGCGTGCGGGCCGCTGCTTCTACGCCAACCCCACCGCCCAGCCGCAGACCAGGCGGCCACGGCGACACGGAGCAAAGTTCGGCCCGACGACGAGCGAGCGCTGGATCTTTCTGAGCATGATGCGGCTGATGCTCAAGCGCTTGGCCCACGCGCACGTCCAGCGAGCTTTCCATTATCGCCATGTCGCTTGAACCCGAAGGCCTTTCCGTGTAGCCGTTTGTACGACGCAAGTGAGTGTGGTGTTTCACCGGGCGCTAGCAGTCGCGATAGGCGCCTCGATGGCGCGCGTTCCTCGTCTGCGCCGCTTTCACTGTCGGCGCATGGCGCGAGGCCACCGAGAAATCGGCCTCCTTGCCTGGTTGACGCGGAGCTAGAATGGGAGCCTGCTTAGTACTACAGCCGCAGATGTGATGGGATGAGCAGGTACAATAGGGAAGGAGAGGGAAGGAAACACCTGCATGCCTGCGAAGACTGGCACATCCGCATCCACCCCATCATCCTACGAGCCGACCTATGAGCCGCGCCTCGATGAGATTGCCACCTGGACTCGCGAACTGGAGACGTTGCATGCGCGCGTCGCGCCCCGCTTCGAGCGGGCTGAGCCGCGGCGGCGCTCGCTGGCGTATGTGAAGGGCTTGCTCAGTCATGCCGAGCGCAAGAATGGCTGGCAACTGGCTGAGGAAGCCGGGGAACGAACCCCCGACGGCATGCAGCGCCTGCTGAATGGCTCGCGCTGGGACGCGGACGCCGTGCGTGACGACCTGCTGGCCTATGTGCGCGAGCACCTGGCCGATCCGGCGGCGATCCTGGTCATCGACGAGACCGGGTTCGTCAAGAAGGGGACGAAATCCGCCGGAGTCAAACGGCAATACTGTGGGACCGCCGGCAAGCGCGAGAACTGCCAAGTGGGCGTCTTCCTCACCTATTCGAGCCTGGTCCCCGCCCAGACGCAGGTGCTCGTCGACCGCGCGCTCTACCTACCGCAGGAGTGGATCAGCGACTGGGCACGCCGGCGTGAAGCGGGCATTCCCGATGAGGTGACGTTTGCCACCAAGGCGGAGCTGGCGCGAGGGATGCTGGAGCGGGTGCGCGCGGCGGGGCTACCGGCGGCGTGGGTGACGGGCGACACGGTCTACGGCGGGCACCCGCCGCTGCGCGCCTGGCTGGAGGAGCAGCGCCAGCCCTACGTCTTGGCGATTGCGGCCAATGACGGCGTGGACCTGCGCACCGGCGACGGGCCAAACGGCGAGCAGACCAGCATGCACGTCCTGCCCAAAGAGATCGCCGCGTATGCCCTCGATCCCCAGGAGTGGCTCCGCCGCTCGGCGGGAGACGGCACGAAGGGGGCACGCCTGTATGACTGGGCCTTCATCCCCCTCGTCGCGCCGGCCGCGACCGGGTTCGAGCAGGCGCTGCTCATCCATCGCCCGCTCGATGCGCCCAACGATCCCAAGAAGCTGGCGTATTATCTGACGTTTGCGCCGGTCGGTACCTTGTTTGAGACGCTGCTGGCGGTCGCGGGGCGGCGCTGGACCATCGAGGAGAGCATCGAGGCCGCCAAAGGCGAGGTGGGGCTGGATCAGTACGAGGTGCGGCGCTGGGACGGCTGGTATCGCCACATCACGCTGGCGATGCTGGCATTGGCCTATCTAGCGGTGGTCCGCTCGCGGCTGCCGGGCGCGGGGGTCAAAGGGGGGCGTTGGTGGCGCAGCTCGTCTCCTCCGACGCCTTAATCCCCCTCACCATCCCGGAAGTCCGTCGACTGGTCTATCGGCTGGTCGTGCGCATCCTGGCCCCGCCGGAGGCGGTGTTGCACTGGTCGCGCTGGCGTCGTCGGCACCAGGCCCGCGCCATGCGCAGCCACTACCGCCATCGGCCCGCTCGCGCTGGCTGGGCAAAGGAATCGCCGTCGGCGATTCCAGGCGTCATGGGCACCCAATAACTGGCGGGATACCTCCACGGCCAACACATCCGGGCCGACCACGGGAGCGCTGCATGAAGGTGCTGCCGCAGTATTCATGGCTTCTTGCTCCGCGCCGCGTGAACCGCTACGCCTCCGTTGGGCCGGTGTATACCACCTCAAAGAGAATGCGGTCGGGCGACTCGAACATCACCTGGTAGTAGTTGCGGCGACCCTCATGAGAGAACTCCGGACGATGCCGCGGCGTCTCGAAGAGGGTCGGCACGTTGTGGTCGCGCAGATACGCTACTGCGGCGTCTACGTCCGCTAGCGATTCCGTCCCGATGCCGATGTGGTTCACCCCCGGTCCGTCATAGTCGTTGCTGACCTCCGTCGTCCCGCCGCATTCGAACCACAGACTCGCGCCGTCTTTGCCCCCGACTCCAAGCACGATCGGGTGGTCGTAGATCGGCTGCCAGCCCAGAAACGTCATCAGATCCCTATAAAAGGACATGTTCTGGGGACGCACATTGATCTGGATGTGGGACAGGCTGGTTTGCACGCTGATCCTCCGTCGAATCGTGGTGTACCTGTACGGTCTAGCGCGCCTCGAATGAGGTGCCACTGCATCGGACTTCACTATCTCACTGCTACGCTAGAACAAACTTTCACGTGCGTCAACCAATCAGTCAAGAGTCCTGCCTTCCCTCTCCGCCCTATCAGCACCCGCTCAACCGAGCACATCTGCGGCTGTAGTATTAGACACGTTCTGAGCTGGTGATTGTCTTCATCCGTGGATCGGGCACCCAGAAGCGCAGCATCAGCGCTGCTACCGTTGCGAACAGCGCCGTCACCGCGAACACCGGAGGATAGCCCCACGCATTGGCTATGAAGCCCCCCAGGATCGGCGCGCCAATCACGAAGGGCGCATACGCCACCGATGCCAGCGCCACATAGGTTGGCCGCCGCTCCTCCGGCCCGAACTCCGTGATCAGCGTGAAGCCTGCCAGCAGCACGCCTGAGATGCTGAGCCCGAGCGCCAAGAACACCACGCCGTACGCAAGGAAGCCGTGCGCCACCAGTGCGGCCAGCCCTGCTACTCCTGCGCATGCCGTTCCCCAGAGCAGCGTCGCGCGATGCCCAAAGCGGTCACCAATCGCGCCCCACGCGAAGCTCCCCACCGTCATCGCGACGAACAGCACAGTGCTCTCTGCCCCGACCTCCGGATCGCTGAGGCCGCCTAGGCGCGCCGCCGAGACAGCATACAGCGCGCCGGCCATCGTCGCCATCCCGACGAGACCGTTGGCGATGAGCAGGCGTCGCAGCGCTCCGTCTTGACGCACCAGCGCCGCGATCTCGTGCGCCTGCGCGGACATGGAGAGGCGTGCCGCCGGTGGGTTATGCGTTACGCGCGCCGGCTCTCGCCCCAGGGCGAGCAGCACGAACGAGATCACCATCGCGGCGAACGTCATCGCGAAGCAGAGTGCAAAGTTTAGCGGCCAGGTGACGCTTGCCAGCAGCACTGTGGCGATGGCGGCGCCGCCGATGCCCATGACGTTCCCCGCGCCCCACCAGAATCCCATGAACCGCCCGAGCCACGTCCGCGGGATCGACCGCGCGATCATGTCGAGCCAGGCCGGATACGTGATGCCACCGGCGAACAATGCCAAAAAGATCATCGCGAAGAAGAGGGCGAGCAGCGCCCCAGCGTTCCCTCCCGCCAGCGCGATGGCGCCAAACGCCAGTACGAGATACGGCACGCGCTCCAGGATCGTCGCCAGCAGGATGAACGGCAGCGCGTGACGCAGCCGCTCGACCAGCGGCGCAACAAGGAGTTGGGGACCGTAGAGACCAAGCGCGCGTATCGCCGGAATCAACGCGACCGCCACGTTGCTCCGCGTGAGGTGAGCGACAAAGAGCGGCAGGATCGTATAGCTCGAGGATATGCTGAGCCCTAAGCTGAACAAGGCGATGTCGCCGCCGAAAAACGCGAAGTTCCAGCGCATGTTGCGCGCGTTTCCGGCGTCATGCTCCCGCGCACCCGTTTCGGCCCTAACCGGCACGCTCGTCCTCCGCTCTCGTCGCCCGGCAGCGTGACGCCCGACGCCCATAGCGTGCATCGCAAGTATAGGCGCGCAGTATACTCCCGCTTTGCATCGCTCGGCAAGCCACAGATCTCCCGCTTGGCCGAATCTTCGGCGGTTATCAGACACCAATCATGCGCGTTGCGTCATACCATTGCAGAGCGGTTTTCTGCTCCCATGCCAGCTCGGGGAGTGACGAGGGGACAAACGACAACACTACGATGCGACGCGGTATCAAGAGTGGCTCGGCCGCGTGCAGGTTATCGACTCGGATAGCGAGCAGAACTTCCCGTGCGCTCTTGCGCCTCAATGCGCCGGTTCCAGTGCGCGTACCCACGCCAGCGTATCCGCCTGCATCGCCTGGAGTAGCGCACTGCGCAGATTCGCACAAGTGTCGGGCGAGAGAGTTGCGCCCACACTCCAGGAGATCGCGAACGCAGGCTCCAAGAAAATCACTGCTCGTTAGATGCAAGATGTTTGCACTGCCGCTGAGAGAGTTGATTTTCCCCAGCAGAGAACCCACCTAAGTGATGGACACCCACCTACAAAGGCTTCGCCCGCGTCTATGCGCTCGGGGACTTTGCGAGCAGCTTGGGCGCGGGCGGCAAACCATTGCCCCAGCTGGCATCCGTGGCTCAGCAGGCAGGCAAGTACTGCGCGCAACGGATCGCTGCGGCAATCGCGGGCACGCCAGCAGCGCCGTTCCACTCTGTGGACAAAGGCATTCTGGCGATGATCGGACACAACGCCGCCGTGGTTGAAGTGGGCGAGCACCGCCACCAGCTCACGGGACCGATTGCGTTCGCAGACTGGCTCGGGGTCCACGCGGTCCTCCTCCCGACGACGCTGGCGAAGATCGAGAGCCTGGTTGACTGGGGCTGGGATTACTTCAGCACCGAGCGCGGCGACCCGGTACTCGATCGCCCGGGCCAGGTGACGATTGACTGGAACGAAGACGAGCAGGAGGTAGAGCAGCAGCGGATGTGATCGAGCGGCCTCACAGGCCACCGCTGCGAACGGCGTTTAGTGGGTGATCGGCCGCAACAGGCGCTACCTGCCGGACCCACCCTCGCGGCTCTTGATGCATGGCGGCGCGACCGAGAGGCGCCATTGTACACGGACAGGCACGTATTTCACGAGCGCTCGCGTAGCGAATGCCAGTCGGCGGACGGCGCGACGACGAGCGTTCCGTGAGGAAAACATGCGCGCACGACGCGGGCGGTTTCCTCCGGGACAGTGGGCAGCGGGAGGAGCTTGAGCGACATGGGGACCAACTCCTTCGTGGGCAGTCTCACGGCATCCTGTCGTTTACCCTACTGCTCCCCCACGCCTTGCTGCCTGTTCCCTTGTGAATTCGCCACCAGTATCAACCTTGACGCCAACCCGCGCAAATCGTGGTGGATGTTGGCAGACTGCGATGGACGATGAATCCGGGAAAATTCAGGGTTGGCGGACGGCGGTGGATGGGGGTGGACGGGCGAAAACGAGCTTCTAAACCGAGCATCTGGGTTCGATTCCCAGTGGGGCCACCCACGCCGCTCCCCTACCTAACCCCTGAATTCTCCTGGGATCGTGCGTGTCACTTATGACAGCCGAATCAGCCTAAGACATTCGTATCGTAACGTTGAACGCCAACCCTGACGCCAGCCCGCGCGAAAAACCTCCGCTTGGGTTCCTTCCACTGGATCATCGGTTTTGTGAGGCGCTCTAAATCCCCAGGCGCGGTGAACCATGGACGCCTATGGTCTGTGCGACCTTCGGATCAGGCTCATCTTCTGGATCAGCCAGGAGCCGGTCGGCGGCCGGCTCCTGGCCAGGCATGGCGTGTCGCAGCAGTGGTGGCGCGCCGCGTCGTCATCAGCAGGTTGATGCTCACCAACAACACCCACGCCGGGAAGAGCAGTTCGATCCATGGAACAACGCCAGCGACGAAGAGCAAGACCAGCGCGCACGCATACCCAATGATGACGATCCACCGAGGCATGATGACGAGGCGCAGCGCAATCGAGGCGGTCGAGATCATGAAGACCGCCGCCATCCTCATGGCATAGGTGGTCATGACCACGAATGTGATCGCGCGGCCCAACTGCCAGGCGTCCGACGTCGCGAGTTGGCGAGATTCACTCGCCAAGCCTATCACCAGACCGGCGGCCATCGCCGACGCGACGAACATCATGGCGATGAAGAGCAGCCCACTGCCGAGGAAGACCGATGCAAAGAGACGATCCTCACGTGATCCCATGCGGTCGCGCACGACACCGATGAACCAGAGGAATGCGACGCCTGCGAATGGCACGAGGGTGAGAGCGGCGAGGATGGCGTTCTTCTGCGCCGGATTGGAGAGCCACACCCCTGCGTCGCGAGGACTGGCAGGCATCGCCAGCCGGATGAGAATCAGGCTCGCCGAGAGCAGCAGCGAGAAAACGATGCCTGAAACCGCCGCAGCGCCAGGCGCCCGTAGCGCCTGGCCCGCCGCGATGATCTCGGTATCCAGAGCGTTCTGTGGAGGGTCGTCTCGGTAGGTGGACCCGGATGAAGAACCCTTTCCACCGGTGCGCCGCTCATCTCTCGTCGCTGCCCACCAACGCTTTGTGTCCATCTGCGTTCCTCATCGCCAGCGCGCCTGCGGATCGCCTGCGGATCGCCTGGTGTGCTCGTTGCTCCCCATATCGAGTTCGCGCTGCCAGCAGGATATGCGCAGCGCGTCGCGGGAACCATAGCCCAGGGAGAGAGTTCCTGGTGAGCCTTGGCCTCGCCTTGCGGATAGTCTCACACAGGTAGCGCCTTCGTGCGCGCACG
>DATAED010000136.1:0-6004 GCA_036258195.1 Ktedonobacterales bacterium | reverse complement strand
AGATCATTCGCGGCGACACCGGCTACTTCGACTCGCTCGATGGCGCGACGACCGCGCATCCGGTCTGGCACATCACACGCGGCAATCAGACCGCAGGCTATACCACCGCGCCGGGCGTCATCTTCGCCTGGGGCGCCGATGGCCCGCCATTCCCGACCGTCGGCGCGAAGAATGCGCTGAGTGAGTTGCCTGCCAACGCTGGCGCGCGCTATCCCGTAGGTCAGCCCGACGGCTCGGCGCCCTTCACTATCTGGCAGCCGGGGCTGGTGATCGGGCCAGGCTCGGCGGGCGTTGGCGGCGGGCGACCCCGGCTGTAGCGACTCCACCGCCTCGAATCTGAGCCTGACCTGGTCGCCCGATGGCGCCAAGCTGCTGGTCACGGATGCCCACGCCAACACGCTGATGATCTGGTCGATCAGCAAGTAGCAGGCGCAGAGGTAGTGATGCTAGTTGGCGGGGGCGACGGGCTGCGCCTCGGCCTGCTCGCCCTCTGGATGCTCGATCTGCGGCAGGATGAACCAGGCGGTCATGACGCCGAAAATGGCGCCCGTCAATAAACGCAGGAAGAGATTGCTCTCGTGCAGGCCGAAGAGCTGCGTGCCGCCATCGAGCGCCATCGGTACCATTCCCAGCACCCACATTTTCCAGCTAATAGGGCGGATGAAGCGGCGCTGCGGCGTGTGGCGTACCACCGCGATCAGCAGGCCGACCATCAGCAGTGAGCTATAGATGGCCAGGCAACGCGAGCACAGGCACATCTGATAGCCTGCGATGTAGAAGGAGTGCGAGGGGGTCTGGCCGCAGAAGAAGCGATAGATGGTGAAGACTTCCGCGCTCGGCCCGGTCAGCCCTAATGAATAGCCAATCGGCGCCAGCGCGGCCAGACCGATGAAGACGATCAGCGCGCCGTTCACCAGCGCCAGCCAGTGTCGCGAGAGGAACCCCAGCGCGCCATCCGCCAGCCCGCTGACGCGGCGGTTGAACGCCTGGCGGCGCGGGCTGATGCCGTTTAGCGCGGCCTCGATCTCCTCGCGCGTGCGCGGGCGTGGCGCTAACGCCTGTCCGTCCTGTGGCTCCATAGAATGCTGACTCACCCTTTCACGCGCGGCGCCTTTCGTATGTAGCATAACATGACTACGCCACGCTCCGCGCGAGCGCCCCACGACCAGCGCCCGCCTGGCGCGTCCATTTTGCGTAGGCGCTATATAATTGAGACGCTACCAGGACTCAGAGCGACAACACCATCCCAGGCGCACGTTTGGCATGCGCTCACACTGGACGGATACATGCAACAGCCACCATCGCCCTTCTCATGGACATTCGATCCCGCGACGATCATCTTCCTGATCGCGTTGCTGGCGGCGTATCTCGTCGCCATCGGCCCGCTGCGTCCGCGCTACCAGCCCGATGAGCCGGTCGCGCGCCGCTACATCATCAATTTCGTCTCCGCCTGGGCGTTGCTGGCGCTCACTCTCATTTCTCCACTCGACGCGCTGGGCCGTGGCTACCTTTTCGCCGCGCACACCCTGCAGCTCTTCATCATCATCACCGCCGTCGCGCCGCTGCTGATGCTTGGCCTGCCCGACACGCTGGGCTATCGCCTGCTGCCCACCCGCAAGCTGCGCGAGGTGGGACGCGATCCGCTCTTCACGGTGGTGGCCCTCGTCCTCTTCAACCTGCTCATCCTGGTCTGGCACGCCGGCCCATTCTACGAAGCCGCGCTGCACAGCGCCCCGCTCCACGACCTCCAGATGTTGACCTTCCTCGTCGCGGGCGTGCTCACGTGGTGGCCGCTGCTGACTCCGGCGGATCAGCACCACCGTCTCGCGCATCCGATGCAAATTCTCTATCTGGCGGCGGAGAGCCTTCCGCTGGATGTCTTCGGCATCTTCACACTGTTCGCCGCTGGCCCGTTCTACCAGACCTACGCCAATGCGCCGCGCGTCATCGGCTGGCTCTCGGTGATCGCCGATCAGCAGGTCGGCGGCGGCATCCTCGCTGTGCCGGGCAACATCGTTGACATCATCATCATGAGCATCGTGTTCTTCGGCTGGGTCAACCAGATCGAGCGCATCCAGCGCGAGCGTGAGCGCATCAAATACGGCGAGGAGGACGCCGCACACGAGGCCATCGCCCCATCGATCGACGCTGCCGCTCCGCTGGCGCCCAACGAATAAACGCCAGCCTTGGGAAGCCCCGCCCCCAGCCCCTCCCCCGCTGTGCGAGAGAGGGGAGCTACACGCCATGAAAAAGCCCCCTCGCCCTGTGGGAGAGGGGGTTGGGGGTGAGGTCGCGCCTGGTCGCTCCCTACGCAGGTCGCTGGCCATACGCGATGTAGAACGGCAGCGCGCACTGGTAATTGTTCAGGTCGGCCTTGGCCGCCATCACGGCGTTGTCATACTGCTCTGGGGTCGCCAGATTCTGCGCCGCCACCAGCCCCTTGACGCCCTGCAGCACGCCGAAGACGTCCGTCTCGGCCAGCCGCCCTACGCGGCCACCATAGGCTCCCACTGGCAGGGCGATCTCGCGCGCGCTTACGTTGGGAACGCCCGCCTGGCTCAGGAAACCACCGATGCTCGGGCCAAGCAGCGGATTGATGCCGCGCTTCAGGCTGGCCTGCGTAATCCAGTTCACGACCTGATCCATCGCCGGGCCGCCATTGCGCTGAGGGCCGGTCTCAACCAGCTCGATCCAGCCGCCGGGGCGCGTCACCCGTACCAGCTCACGCGCGACATCGGGCCAGCGCGCCTCCGGGATAGCGAAGAGCAACAGTCGCATGTGGGTGTAGTCGAACGCGCCATCGGCGAATGGCAGTCCTTCCAGGATGTTGCCCTGGATGAACGCATAATTGTCGGGCCGCACACCATCATCCGCTGCCGGGGTCGTCTCAGGATTCGGCGCCACGATGTCCGTGCCGATGACGTTGGCTTCGGGGAAGAGGCGGGCCATCTCGGTCGCCCAGCGCCCCGTGCCGCTGCCCACATCGAGGATGCTCATGGGCCGCTGGATGGGCGCCGCGAAGTTGCCGCGTAGCGCATAGCGCAACATATAGTGCTGGAAGTCGAGCCGGTTGATCTCTTTGTCATCGGATGGCAACACGTAGGGCGCATCCCGCAATCTGCGCCTGTCGTCCATGGCGTCGGCTGTCGGCTGCCGTGTCGCCGTGGCCACGCCATCGTTCTTGCGTCTCCCGAACCGGAACCAGCGCATACTTGCTCCTCCGCTCACAGGTACACTTCGTACTTGACCATGTGCGATGACCTTGCAGGCCAGCGCGCGGCGCGGCGGCCTACTCGCCTGCCTTCGCTTCCACCCACAGAGCCAGCCAGCCAGCCGCATCCAGCGCGTCGAGCGGCTGTCCCCGCTCACGCGCCAGCGCCTCCATCGCCTCGAAGCGCTGGCGGAAACGCGTGTTGGCCTGCTGCAGCGCATCCTCCGGGCGAATGCCGAGGCGCTGCGCCAGCGCCGCCAGCGCAAAGAGCGTATCGCCTAGCTCGGCCTGCTCCTGGCTGGTCGGCGGCTCGCCCTTGGGCGCGGCTCTCGCCTGTCTGGCCTGCATCGCCTCAGCCAGCTCAGCCAGCTCCTCCTGCGCCTTATGCAGCGCGTCGTCTGGCTGGCTGAATCGGAAGCCGACCTTGCCGGCCTTCTTGGTCAGCTCATCGGCCTGGTAGAGGGCGGGCGCGCTCTTCGGGATGCCACGCAGCGCGCTCTCCTGCGTCACCGCTTCGCCGCGATCGATGCGCTCCTGCCGCTTGATGACCTCCCAGTTGCGCACGACATGCTCGGCGTCGCGCACCGCGACATCGCCGAAGACATGCGGGTGGCGACGGATCAGCTTCTCGCTGATAAACTGGTAGACGTCGCCCAGGTGAAACGAATCGTCCTGGTAGGCGACCTCGGCCTGCAAATAGACCTGGAGCAGCAGATCGCCCAGCTCATCCGCCAGCTTCTCAGCCTGCTCTGGCGAGCCGTCCAGCTCGTCGATGGCCTCGGCGACCTCGTAGGCCTCCTCCAGCACATAGCGACGCAGCGATTGATGGGTCTGCTCGCGATCCCAGGGACAGCCATCCGGCGCGCGCAGCCGCTGGACGATGTAGCGCAGCCCCTCGGGCGCGCGCGTGGCGGCCAGCGGCGGCAGCGGCGGCAGATAGAGCGTCGTCAGGTGGTCGGCGCCCTCATCGCGATCCAGCTCGAAGAGAGGAATGCGGCGGACGACCTCGCGGTCGGGCATGCCAGCCCACTGCACCAGCGCCACCTCCCAATCCTCCGGGTACAGCTCGCTCAGCGCCAGCTTGACGCCGCTCGCCAGCCGCCGATTGTACACCTGGGCGACCAGCGCAGGCTTGGTGGGCAGCAGCGCGCCCATCACGGCCTCGGGGGAGAGCGTCGTCAGCAAGGTGGCATCGAGCAATTGCAGGTCGCGCTCCAGCGGATTGAGATCCAGCGCGGCGCAGACCGGCTCGACGAATGATAGGCCTGCAATCGCGCGCACCCGCGCGCCTCGCGCGGCGGCTTCCTGCCGCAGAATGCGCACCGACTCCTCGCCCATCAGCGGGTGGCCTGGCGTGGCGTACAGCAGCGATTCGCCGGCGGGCAGCGCCTCAGCGCGCTCCAGCAGCGTGCGCGCCATGGTCGGATACAGCTCCGCAAAGCTGGGAATTGTCTCATAGAGCGCGTCAAACGACTCGATCTGGAGGTCTGGCCGCCGCTCGCGCAGCATATCTACTGTGGGATGACGAGTCGTGCGGCAGATGACGTGCGAGGCGGCCATCAGATGGTCGAGCGCCTCGATAGTCAGGTCTTCCCAGCGGCCCGGCCCCAACCCAACCACGATGATCACGCTCGTGTCGTCCATCCTGCCCTCTCTCCAGCGCGGCGCAACGGGTTAGTTGACGTAGAGATCGACGTGCGCCTGCGGCATGAGGACATTCGTCACCCAACTGGTCAGATATTGATTCTGCGTCTGCGCATCTTTGACGGCGCTCAGCGGTGAGAGTTTGCGCCCCGTGATCTGGAACACGCCGTAGTCGTTGGTGAACGGCACGATCACGACACCATCGCCCTTCAGATCCTTGAAGACCTGAGTATCGAAGGCGGTCACGAACTGCCCGGGGTAGACCACGCCGAGATCGCCGCCCTTGGCCGCGCTAGCCTTATCGAGCGATTTGGTTGCCGCCAGGGTGGCGAAATCCTGGCCGCCCTTGACCGCCGCGACGATGCCATTGGCGTCTTTCAGCGTGCTCACCAGGATGCCGCGCGCCTGCACGGTCGGCGCCGAGCCTTTCTCCGCCATCACCACGGTATACGCCTGCTGCTGGGCCAGCAGCAGAATGGCGTCGGGCGTGGCGGCGTCCACCAGCGCCTGGAGGCCCGTATTGCTCGGGGCGCTCTTGGCCTGTGCGCGAGCCTGCGCGATCTGCGATTCCAGTTGCGCGCGGGCAGCGTCGACGTCTTTCTGTGTCACGGCGATGTGCTGCGCGTCGAGCTGCTGCTTGATGATGGTCGTGTTTTGGAAGAAGTTGATCGTCTCGGTCTTAGCCGAGGCCAGCGTCTGCCGGTCGCCCGGCGACTGCCACGCCAGCGGTGAGGCCGTGCCACTGCCCTGAAGCGCGGCGCTGGCGTCAAAAAGCGCCAGCAACTGCTGGTAGCTGGACATCGTGACGGGCACACCATTGACGCGCATCGCCAGCACAGGATCATTGGCGGCGCTGGGCGCACAGCCCGCCAGCAGCAGTCCCAGCACGCCCGCCAGCGCAATCACAACGGCTGCAACACGCGCCGACATCGCGCGGGTGGCGCCATGAGGGGAGGTCAAAGAACGCATGGGGGCCCTATCTATCCTGTCCTGGTGGTGGAAGTCATTCGACTGTACGGCGCGTCGGCGCAAACCGGGCAGCGCCTGAAAAACGCGAGCTACTATCCTGCCGATGGTAACACGCGCGCTCTTCCGCGTCAATGTGAGCGAGCAGGCAAAAGCCCCTCCCCCGCCGCAGCGGGGGAGGGG
>DATAED010000135.1:0-28721 GCA_036258195.1 Ktedonobacterales bacterium | reverse complement strand
CGTTGAGCTGCGGGCGCCCGCCATCCACGATCACCAGATCGGGAACCTGCGCCCACGGATCGCCCAGCATGTCTGAGCTGACGCCCTCCTCGTTGGACGGCGACGTGTCGCCATCCTGCATCTCCTGCTCGACCTGCTCGACCTGCTCGACCTCTGGCTCCACGTCCGGCTGACTATCCTCGGCTGTCGCCATGCGCTTGAAGCGACGGCCCAGCACCTCTTGCAGGCTGCCCACGTCGTTCGCGCCCTCGATGGTCTTGATCTTGAAGCGGCGATAATCGCTGGGCTTCGGGCGACCATTCTCCAGCACAACCATCGAGCCGACGCTATTCGAGCCTTGCGTGTTGGAGATGTCATAGCACTCGATGCGGCGCGGCGGCGCGGGCAGATTCAGCATGTCGCGCAGCTCATCCAGCGCCAGCGCCGTCTTCTGGCTATCGGAGAGCCACTTGATACGCTGCTGCTCCAGCACCTCGCGGGCGTTCTGCGCCACCATCGCCACCAGCTTCAGCTTGTCGCCGCGCTGCGGAATCGTCAGCGTCACCGCCGCGCCACGCTTCTGGCGCAGCCACGCCCGCAGCGCCTCCGCGTTCTCCGGCTCAGTGGCCAGAATCAGCTCGCCTGGCACATGTGGCGCCTGATCGTAGAACTGCTGGATGAACATCTGCATGATCTCGCTCGCGGAGGCGTCTTGCGTGCCCTGCAGGATGAAGAATTCGCGTCCGGTGAGCCTGCCACCCCGGAAGAAGAAGACCTGCGCGCACGTCTCGTCACCCTCGCCCGCCAGCGCGATCACGTCCTGGTCATCGGCGCCCGTCGTGTTGATGATCTTCTGCTTCTCCAGCACCTGCTCCACTGCGCGCACGCGGTCGCGCAGCGAGGCCGCCCGCTCGAACTCCAGGTTTTCCGCAGCCTCATCCATCTCGTGGCGCAGGTCCACCAGCACCTCGTCGTGCTTGCCCTCCAGGAAAAGCATCACCTGACGGATCACCTCGTCGTACTCCTCGCGGCTGACCCTGGCGACGCACGGCGCGTTGCAGCGGTGGATGTAGAACTGCGTGCAGGGGCGCGGCAGCAGCTTCAGCTTCCAGTCGGCGGGCGGGTCAGCCTCCTGCCCGCGCGGTGGCGCCCAACCGCTGGCGTCGAAGCGACAGGTGCGATAGGGGAAGATCTTATTCATGAGGTCGAGCGTGGCGTCTACCGCGCCGGAGCTGGTATACGGCCCGAAGTAGCGCGCGCCATCGCGCCGGAAGTTGCGCACGCGGTAGACGCGCGGGAAGTCCTCATTGAGTGAGACCTTGATGTAGGGATAATTCTTGTCGTCGCGCAGGCGCACGTTGTACTTGGGCTGGTGGCGCTTGATGTACTCATTTTCGAGGATCAGCGCCTCGATCTCGCTGCCCACGACGATAAACTCGATGTCGGTGATGTGCGAGACGAGCGCGCGGTTCTTCGGGCTGAGCTCCTGCGGGTCAACGAAGTAGGAGCGCACACGCTGATGCAGGTCGGTCGCCTTGCCGACATACAGCACGGTTCCCTCGGCGTCTTTGTGCAGGTAGATGCCAGGCTTGTGCGGTAGTGATTTCAGGATCGCATCCAGCTTGTCGGAGATGTCGGGCATAGTTCCTCGCCTGGCGATGAGTTAGCGGTCGCGCGTGCGTCTCGGCCATACTCTCGGCCTTGAAAGGCCGGAGCACGCGACGGACGGGCATAAATGCCCCAGAGGCGCGCGCCGCCGCAGGCTAGCGCGCCATCCATGGCCTTTGAAGGCCGCGCACACCGTGCTCTGGCCTTTCAAGGCCGAGAGTCGTGCTGAATTGACCGTCGCGCCGCGCAAGAGTATTATACGCTAAGGCTCGTCATGGCCAGGCCAGAGACAATCGACGGGCGACGCAGTCAGACCGAGACGGACGCAGACACTCTTGCCCGACCGTGGAGTGTTCGGGATGAGTCACAGGGAGAGCGAGTTCGATGCCCAACACAGCGGAAAAGCGCGCACAGGCGCGGCGTCAATCCCGAGTGCAGCGCGCTCACGCCGGGCCAGCCACCCCCACCACCACGACGCGGCCAGCTACGCGCTATGCGTCGCCCTCACAGCGCCGGCCGGGCCAGCGCGGCAAGCAGCGCGGCTTCTTCAGCCGCTATCCCGTGGCGACGGTGCTCGGCGTGCTGATCGTGCTGGGGCTGGGCGCGCTCTACCTCCAGCAGAACAAGCTCGGCCCCTGGACGCCGCCCGCCGCCAAACCCGTCGCGCAAGCCACCTGCGACCTCAAGACGCACGTCTGCGACAAAGCGCCGATCATGACGATCAACCCCGCCAAGTCCTACATCGCCACCATCGAGACGGCCAAGGGCGCCATCGTCATCCAACTCGACGCCAAGAATACGCCCATCACTGTCAACAACTTCGTCTTCCTGGCGCAGCAGCACTTCTATGACAATACCTACTTCTGGCGCGTCGAGGCGCCCGGCCTGACCAGCCCGCTCGGTGGCGCTTCGACCCTGAATCTCATTCAGGGCGGCGCCGTTACGAAGAATGGCGCGGATCCCGCTACCGTGCCGGGCTACACCATCAAAGATGAGAAGGTGATCGGAACCTATACGGCGGGCGACGTGGCAATGGCGAACACTGGCAAGCCGAATACGGGCAGCACGCAGTTCTTCATCTGCACCGGCGACAACGGGATCGCGAGCACCTACACCATTTTCGGGCATGTCACCTCTGGGCTGGATGTGGCGACGAAGATCAGCCCGGATGACATCATCAAGACGGTGACGATTCAGGTGAAGTAGCGGGCGACCTCTCCCCCTGACCCCCTCCCCTTCAGGGAGGGGGAACCCAGGCCAGGGTTGTCGCGCGCATCAGACGTTTTGGTCTGTCACTTCCTTGAAGAGCGGTTCACGCCTCGCGCAGGTAGAGCGTGATCTTGCCATCGCCCGCAGTCTCGACCCGCGCGATGACGTGGTAGGCCGGCACGAGATCAACTGTCTCGGCGAGGTAGCTGGCGATGCTGCTGGCCAGCGCCTCCACCGGGCGATGCTCGATCTCCGCCGCGTCCGCCGCACTGGCGATCTCGATGGCGACGCGCGTCCGGTAGCCACGCCCCACCGCCAGCGGCAGCAGCGTTACGGGCGGCAGATCAACTGATGGCAGCGCGTTGCGCTCGCGCAGAGACGCCAGCGCCCGCAGGATGACATCGCGCATCAGCGCCTCTAACTCGACTTCTGACCTTTGCATCGTCGGCGCGTCCTAACGTAGTGGGGGCAGTGACGCCCGCCAGACTTTCTCCTCGCGGATGGCAGCGCGCTCGCGCAGGAGCTGAAAGATGGCGGGCATAGAGTCGAAAGTGTCGTCGGTGCAGACTGTGATGACCTTCTGGTCACGCTTGTCCTGATACGCCAGCGACGCATTGCCGCGTGTGCGTTTGCGCGAGACACCCGGCACACCAGCCTTATTCGCGAAGTTGATCAGGCGGCCAGCGAAAAGAAACTGCTGCATCGGCGTACCAGCTTCCGAGTTGCCCGCCTCCTCAGGCAGCCGCACGCCCTTGAGCGTCACATTGGAGACATCCTCTAGCGGCGTCGCGGTGACACGCCCTGGCCGCGACATCACGAACATCTCCGGCGTGATGATCAGCCAGAAGTCGTTCGCGCGCGAGAGTCGCCAGATGTCGTGAACTACGATGCCCAGGCTGCCAAACGCCAGCGACCCCAGCAGGATCAGGATGACCACGGCCACGATCTGCGCGGCGGCGGATTGACCCACAAAATCGGCTGGAATGGTGATGATCGCCACGGGGATCAGCAAAACGAAGCCGATGATGGCCAGCACACCCCACTTCAGCGCGCTCGTGCGCACGTAGCTACGGCGCAGCGGCCAGACATTCCACTCGCTCGGCGCATGGCCAGAGCGCGCCTGATCGAGGATGGCTTCTCCGTCCATCTCACGTTCCTCCCGTTGGCTGCCAGTTGCTCGCATTGGACGCCAGCAGGTCTTCTCATCGTCCCGCCGACGCCTGCGACGCTCACCGAGAGTATACCACCGCAGGCGTGGCCTATGCACGCCTCGCGCTAGAATTATTCGGCGCGGAGACCCTCTGCGACGTGCTACAATGTAGATCGAATCGGGTCAAACGCGCGCCGCTACAACGGCGTCGGCAGGAGGATGACGTGCCTGGCAGACACTCCCCCGAATCCGCCGCAACCAATCTGCTCGGCTGGCTGAGCGAGCGCCGCTCGTGGGCCGAGGATGCGCCTACGCCGCTGGAAACGCTGGCTGACGACCTCGGTCTCGTTATCCAGACCTTCGATCCGGCGCTCTATCCGGGTGCGCTGGGATTCCTGGAGCCGGGCGAAGACCTCATCTTCCTGCGCGCGGGCCTGCCTGAGTCGGTGCGACGCTTCACCCTGGCGCACGAACTGGGCCACGCTGCGCTGCATCGGCGCGACGGCCTGGCTGCCGAGATCGGCCAGCGCGGCGCTCCCACGTGGGCTACGCCAGACGAAGACGACGACGTGAGCTGTGTCGAAAGCGACTTGCAGGCGCTCGCTGCCGATAGTGATGAGACGCTTCGGCCCGGCCAGGCTTACAGCGCGCGAGCGCAGCGCGAGGGAGAAGCCAACGCCTTTGCCGCAGAGCTGCTGCTGCCTGCCAGCGCCGCGCGCGCGGCCTACGCGGCGCTCTGCGAGCAGCGGAGCGAGCGACCGGTGGCGGCGCTGGCCCAGCGATTCGCCGTCTCTGAAGAGGTGGCGCTGCGACGGCTCACCGCGCTGCTGCGCGAGCCTGCCGCTGGCGCCAGCGAGCCGCCAACCCCCGCCGCGCCCAGCGCCGCCAAACTGGACGCCCACCAGCGACGCGCCGCCCGCGCCAGCACGCCCGCGCTGATCGTGGCGGGGCCAGGGTCGGGCAAGACCAGCGCGCTGCTGGCCCGCATCGCCTATCTCATCCGGGAGCGCGCGACGCCGCCAGAGCGCGTGCTGGCGCTGACCTTCTCGCGCAAGGCGGCGGGCGAGCTGAGCGAGCGCCTGACGCGGCTGCTCGGTGAGCAGGCGGCCGCCCCGCACGTCAGCACCATCCACGCCTTCTGTGGCGACTTCTTGCGGCGCTATGGGCCACTGGTTGGGCTGCGCTCCGATTACCGCCTCATCACCACGGTGGAGGGCTATTTCATCCTGCGACGCATCGTCAACCAGTCGCCGCTGGTGCATTACACGCCGCTCAGCGCGCCCAAACGCCACTTCCGCGATCTGCTCAGCGCCATCTCGCGCGCCAAAGATGACCTCATCGGCCCGTCGGAGTATCGCGCCGCCGCTGAGCGCATGGCGGAGTCAGCGATCGATCCAGAGCAGATCGTGGCGGCAGAGCGCGCGCTGGAGGTGGCGGAGGTCTACGCCGCCTATCAGGCCGCGCTGGGTGAGCTGGGCGACGCCGACTACGCCGATCTGATCAGCGACACGGTGCGCCTGCTGCGCGACTTCCCGGAGAGCGCTGCCGACCTGCGCGGGCGCTACGAGCATCTGCTGGTGGACGAGTTCCAGGACATCAACTATGCCATGGGCGCGCTGCTGCGTGAGCTGGCGGGCCGGCGCGGCGCGATCTGGGCGGTCGGGGATGTGGATCAGGCCATCTATCGGTTCCGCGGCGCCTCGCCCGCCAATCTGCTGCGCTTCACACAGGATTTCGACGACGCGCAGGTGATCCAGTTGGGTCGCAACTATCGCTCGCGCCCCCAGATTCTCCAGGCGGCCAGCGCTTTCGCCGACGCCTATCTGCCGGGCGAGCAGCGAGTCGCGCTGGAGTCCACCCGCCGCGACACGGGCGGCGGCCCGGCAGTGCGCCTGGCCATCGCGCCGACCAGCCAGGCCGAGCTGGATGGCCTGGCGCAGGCGATGCGCGAGCGCGTCACCGCTGGTGTGCCACTTCGCGAGCAGGCCGTGCTGCTGCGCACGCGCGACTACGTGCGGCAGGTGTGCGAGGGGCTGCGGGCGCGTGGCGTGCCAGCGCAGCTCGCCGCGCCCCTGCTCGATCAACCGCTCATCAAGACGCTGCTGGCCACCGTCAGCCTGACGGTTGATCCGCTGGCGAGCGGGCTGCTGCGCGCGGGCGCCTCACCCGATCACCCCTTCAGCGACGACGATGCGCGCGTAGCACTGCGGCTGGCCCACGAGCAGCATCGCGCGCCACTCGACATCGCCCGCCAGGAAGAGGCGCTGGAGGCGCTGAGCGTTGCCGGAGCCGCCGGACTCCAGCGACTGGCGCGCATCATCGCCGAGCTGCGCTCTGCGCCGTCCACCGCGATTGGTCTGGGGCGCTACATCTTCTCGCTCACCACGCTTGGACAGCGGCTGCTCGCACCAGATGCGCGACCCGAAGCGGCGCAGGTGGCGCGCCTGATCGAGATTTGTGGCGCCTTCGACGCGCAGCGGGCGTCCGGAGCGCTGGGGTCGTCTGCCGCCACCGATGCGCCGCTGATGGCGGACTGGGCGGGCCTTGCCGACTACATCAGCGCGCTGCGCGAGCTGAACCAGGATCCCGGCGTCATCGACCTTGCGGATGAGGAGGACGCCGCGCTTGTGCTGACTGCGCATGGCGCGAAGGGGCTGGAGTTTCCCGTCGTCTACCTGCCACAACTGGCCACTGGTCGCTTCCCGGGCGGCTACCACAGCGAGGCTGTCATCCCACCGCCGGGCCTGCTGCGCGATGCGGGGCGCGGCGCGGCGGGCGTCGGCGAGGACGCCAATACCTTCTATGTCGCGCTGACCCGCGCCCGCGACACGCTCGTCCTCAGCTATGCCCAGCGCTACGGCAAGCGAAACTACAAGCCATCGCCATTCCTGGAGCCAATCGAGCGGGCGCTGGGCGACGACCTGCAGCGCGCGCAGTGGCGCGACGCGCCAGCCGCCGAGCAAGGCATCCTCCTGGAGGCCAGGCCAGCCAGCGCCGAGCCAGCCAGCCCGCAGCCCGACACTGAGACGCCGCCGTATGTCTCACTGAGCGAGCTGGAGGCGTACATGCGCTGCCCACAGCAGTACGCCTATCAGTACGTCTATGGGTTGCAGCCTGCCCGCGCGCCCTACGTCTCACTGCGCGCGGCATTGCAGGAGTCGAGCGCGGCACTCGGCCAGCGGTTCGCCGCCGATGATCGCCCCACGCTGGAGGAAGCGCTGGACGACTTCCGCGCGCGCTGGAGCGCAGCCCGCGCCGCCGCGCTGCATCAGGAGACGATCAGCGACCAGCCGGAGGGCGATGAGACGATGGCCGCCGTCTATCGCGCGCATGGCGAGCGCGTCATCCAGCGGCTATGGCAGTCACTGCAACAAGGCGAGGCGCCCACCGTGGCCGCGCGTGGCCCGTCGCATGTTGGCGGGGCGCCGCCCGTCGCCGTCACCATCGCCGGGGCCACCATCGCTGGCGCGCTCGACCGCGTGGAGCAGAGCGCCGAGGGACAGCGGGTCGTGCGCCTGCAAAACGGCTCCGTCACGCGCACAGCGACCTTGCGCGACCTCTTTCACACGCTGGCAGCAGAGGAGATGCGCGACCAGGGCCAGCCCACGGAGGCGGTCAAAGTCAGCCTGGCGAGTGGCGAGAGTCGCACGCTAGCCGTCTCGGCCAAAGTGCGCGAGGGGATCGAGCGCGAGGTGCGCGACGCGCTCGACGGCATGGCCCACGCCGCCTATCCACCACGCCCGGACGCCCAGCGGTGCGCGAGCTGCCCCTTCGCGCTGATCTGCCCCGCGTGACCTCTCCCCCTGTCCCCCTCCCCTACAGGGAGGGGGAACCCAGGCCGGGCGGTGTGGCGCGAAGCGGCGCCCGCGCAGACGGATGTGGTGAGCCACACTAGCTCCTCTCTCCCGCAATGCGGGGAGGAGGCCGCTACTGCTGCGGGTATTGCGGCGGATTCGGTGGCGGCGCGCTGTCAGCGGGCGGTGGCGGATACTGCCCCGGCGCCTGCGGCGGATATTGCGGGGGATACTGCGGGGAATACTGTGGCGGATATTGCGGCGGATACTGTGGCGGATAGCCAACCGGATTCTCCGCCGGTGGCGTGGTTCCGGGCGCAGGCGGGTAGGCTCCCTGCGGGTGAACGGGATAGCCCGGCGCAGGCGCCATTGGCGTGTAGTACGACTCCGCCATCAGCGGGGCCGGGTGCGCAGCCTGGAACTGTCCACGACCCACCAGGCCACCGAGCGCCGCAAGGCCCGCGCCGATGCCAATGTAGATGCCAACGGCGATCACGGCGACAATCACGCCAACGACGGTCGTGATGGTATGCAGTTGCTCAGGCGAAATATTGGCTCCCGGTGGCAGGACAGAGGCCGGGCGCAGAAACAGCGTGACGACTCCGATAATCGCGGCGACGACGCCGATCATCGCGCCAGCGATGACCCCAGCCACCGCTGCGCTGCCTGGACGCCCATTCTCGCGCGCCGTCAGCAGGCCCGCCACAAAGAATAGCGCCAGCACAATCAGAAACTCGACGCAGCCCTGCACCAGGGACGCGCCCAGGTTCATCGAAGCCAGCGACCCCGCAGTAGCGGTGTCCGCCTTTTGCAACGCTCCGGTCGCGTACTCGACACCCAGATTGATCAGCTCCAGCAGGATGAGAAGTCCACCGAAGATCAGCCCCCACTTGACGGCAGGGTTGCGTTGACGTTCCATGTGTTCCCTTCGATCCTCGTCGCGTGCGCCGCAGCGGCTCTAGCCGTGCAGTCGCGCACGTCTCCCACAGCGCGATGGAAGCGCGCCCACCACAGTGTACGCCGTCTCGCCTGCTTGGGTTACGTTAGCGCTCAGCCATGCGCCGCATAGGTTTGCTCGCCCGCCTCGATGCCGACCTCCAGCGTGTTCTCGATCGGCGGCAAGGTGCAGCTGTAGGCCGGATTGTAGGCGCACCAGGGGCTATAGGCCAGGTTGAAATCAAGCGTGGCGAAGAATTTGCCGTCCGCCGCCTGCTCCACCTCGACCTCCACATAGCGGCCTGCGCCGTAGCTCTCTTTGCCGGTCGTGGTGTCGCGGAATGGCACGAACAGCTCGTTCCCATGCTCCGCATCTGGATCCTGGAATCCCGTCAGCCGCAGATCGCGCCCACCCAGCGAGAAGCGCACCTCCGCGAAGCGCACCTGCGGGCGGATGTCGCCTTTGGTCGAGCCAAGCGGCACGATCTCCTGCTGGGCGAATGGGACGACACTGGCTACCACGCGATACGCCGCGTCGGGCGCGAAATAGCGCAGCCCCGCGAACCCCGCGTCGCGCTCCTCTTCTGGAATGGGCGACTCCGGGCTGGAGCCGAACGCCTCGTCTTTGCGGGCGCGATAATGCTGGATGGCGGCAATATAGTCGCTCTCGCCTGTCTGCGTCATAGATGGCTTGCCTCATTTCCCTGCTCTGCGCCGATCTCACGAACCTCCGCGCAGCATACCGCGAATCGCCGTCTACCCGGCGCCTCAGTATGATGACTCTGGCATGCGCGCGGGCGATTTCGTTGCATGATGGTGAGGAATGGTTGAAGCGGCTTGCCATGTCTGCCATACTGGCGGTAGGCGCAGATCGCGCGGGCGCGCGGTAAAGGACGTATGCCATGAAGCGACTACAGACACCCATACGTGTGGCTCATCCGGCATCGGATTACGCCGACGCGATGGAGCAGTTGGCGGCGTTGCGGGCGCTCGATACGGCTGAGGTCAACCCGCAGTGCGGCACGCAGGCGCTGACACATGGCCGCGCCACTGAGCGCGCCATCGTCCTGATCCACGGCATGACCAACTGTCCCCGGCAGTACCGTCGTCTTGCGCCGCTCTTCTTCGAGCGTGGCTACAATGTGCTGATCCCACGCATGCCGGCCAATGGCCTGCTCGACCGCGACACGACGGCGCTGGCGCGGCTCACCATCGCCGAGCTGCAGCAGTTTGGGCATCAGGTGGTGGATATCGCGCGCGGGCTGGGAGGCCATGTCACCGTCGTGGGCATCTCGGCGGGCGGCACACTGGTGAGCTGGCTCGCACAGACGCGCGGTGATGTCGACTTCGCTGTCCCCATCGCGCCGCTCTTTGGTCTCCTGCCCAACCTGCCCATCCTGAACGACCCCGCCAACTTCGCGATCACCCGCCTGCTGGCGCTCGCGCCCAACATCATGACGCAGCGCGTTTCGCCTTTCAAGGGTGGCCCGCCGCAGAGCTATCGCGGCTTCGCCACGCACGGACTCGCCCGCGTCATGCAGTTGGGACGCCAGGTCTACCGCCTCGCGCAGACACAGCGCCCTGTCGCTGGCGACATCCTGATGGTGCTGAATCCAGAGGATCCCGCTGTCAACGGCTCGCTTTCACGCATAGTGCTCACCCGTTGGCAGCGCCAGGGCGCGCAGGCCCGCATTTACTCCTTTGACCCCGCGCGCAAGCTCATCCATGACGTGATTGATCCCGAGCAGGTGGAGCAGCAGTGCGACTACACCTACCCCATCCTGCTGGAGCAGATCACGGGCGTGTGACCTGAACCTTTCCTGCTCACCCCAGGTGGCGATAGATCATGCCACCCAGCGCGCCCGCCACGGGCAGCGGTAACCGCCGCCACGCGCCCGTGAGCAGGCGATATTTCCAGCTCGTCTCGGAGGTGGAGGCCAGCCCGGCGATCTGCGGATGATAGTAGTACGGCAGCGGCTCCTCCACCGCGCCCCAGCTCTTCTTGAAGCTGACCAGCCCGCCATTGTCGCGCGCGGTGCGACCCATATCGAAGCGGGCGAATCCTTGCTCGCCTGCCCACGAGAGGGCCTCCCACATCAGCGCATTATTCGGCCCCAGCCGCAGGTATTGCGAGTCCGAGGCGCTGTAGGCGTAGCGCACGGTCGAGCCAGACGTCAGCAGAATCATCCCGGCTACGACGGCGCCCTGATACTCCGCCAGCAGCAGCCGCGCCTGCCCCGCCTGCGGGTCGCCCGCGTGGAAGGTCTGCCAGAGGTCGCGGAAGAAGCGCGCCGACTGCGCTGGCATGCCATGCTTGCGCGAGCGCGTCAGCAGGTGCAGGTGATAATAGGCGTCCATGTCGGCGAGACTCTCGCCCACGCGCACCGATACGCCCTCCTTGCGCGCTTTCTTGACCGGCCCCTGCGACGACGACTTGACACGCTTCCACATGGCCTGCGTATCGCGCTCCAGCGATACCACCCAGCGCCCGTAGAGATCGTTGCGGGTCAGGTCGGCGCGCGACTCCAGGGCTGCCAGCGCGCCAGAGCGCAGCTCCAGGTAGCGCGCACGCTCGTCGCGCGCCAGCGCCAGCGCCTGATCGACCAGCGCCAGCAGCGCCGCATCATCAACCGCCAGCGGAGGGCACACATCAGAGAACGGCAGCGCCACGACACGCCGTCCCGTCAGCGGGCTGCGCACGGCCATCACAGGCAGAAAGCCCGTCAGCGCGCCACTGGCGTCCTGCGCACGCAGCAGCCGCACAGGGTAGCCATACAGCCGCGAGAGCAGATCGTGCCAGGCGGGCTGATAGTAAAATGGCTCATCGGTGCGCTGCGCAATGAAGGTCTTCAGCGCTTCCTGTTCGCCCACGACACTCGTCATGCCACATCTCCCGCTCTCTGGCGTTCGTCAGCGCGTGGCGCTGCGTCCGCCTGGTCGCTGTGCTCTGTTTGCGTGGCGCTCACCGCAGCGTATCGGCGTACCTCCAGGATGCGCAGGAAGAAATCCTGTATGGTCACCGAGTCGATGTCCCCGGTGATCGAGAGCGCCGCTCGCTTTGCATCGGGCCAGACGCCAATACGCGCCAATGGCGCTGCGCCCTGCTCGATCTGCTTCACCAGCGCGCTCGCCGTCCGCTGGCGCTCTTTGCGCGTAGCGCCCAGGCCGGCGGGGAGATCGACGTAGACGCTGCCGCCCGCCTGCGCCTCCGAGTTGACCCGCATGATCGGATAGCCCTGCTCCCGCAGCGTGCGCTCGACCTCTGCGGTGGAGCGCTCTGAGAGCGCCACGCCCGGAAACGTCGCCGATGTGACCGTACACGTCTGGCCAGCAACCACGCTGTCATCGCCGGGCCATGGCGTCGTTGCCGCATCCTCCACGGTGAGGTGGCGTGTCAGCAGCGTCGCGCGGGGCGAGCCAGTCAGCCCAATGTGCCAGCGGCCATCGCCAAGGGCTGTCACGCGCAGCTCCGTCGCCGCGCGCTCACGCCACCACTCGCTGACCTCACGCAGGCGCGCCACCCAGACCGGCAGCGCCAGGTCATCCGCCTGCCGCAGCAGCAGATCGAGCGCGCCACGCGCCAGCACGCCGCGCTCGGGATGCAGGTTCAGCACGTAGATGCCGCCCAGGTCGTAGACACGGCGCATCACCGCGCGCCACACATCGCCGAGTCGCTGCGTATCGGTGATCTGCATACGATCATACAGCATCTCATCATCCGGGATGCTGAGGGGAATGCGCACCAGACCGTCCTCGGTATGCGGGCGCAGATTGTACGCCGTGCAGGGAATGGCCTGAAACAGCTTGAGCGAGCGCTCAAAACTATCCGCCAGCGCCGGAGCCAGCTCGCCGACCGGCACGACATCATGGATGACCGCCTCGTTGCTATCGTAGCGAAACCCGCACGCGCGAAAGACGTTCAGCGAGACTTCATCCCATCCCAGGTAGGGATTGCGGAATCCCTCGAACGTGACGCGCTCGCGGTTAAAGACGGCGATGGCGTCACGTGTCTGGGTGTTCTGCGCATCTGGGGCAAGCGTGCGATAGTCGTTGTGGACATAGCCGTGGATGCCGATTTCGGCGCCCACACGCTGAATGCGCCGGATGAGGCCGGGGCTGCGGCCAAGCACGGTCGCCGGGATGAAGAAGGTCGGCGCCGCGTCATACGGCCGCAGCGCTGCCATCATGGATTCGAGCGAGCGCCTGGTACGGCCCTCTGAGACGCCAAAACGGGTAAACACCGTGCCAAGACGACGCGAAAAGGCGAGCGCACCTTTGGTTCGAAGCGAATATGAGACCAGATTCATCGAAGTGGTTCCTTGCAACTGCCACCACACGCATTCCCTACACCATCGAAACATACGCCGAAACGCGAGAGGCTCTCCCACCGCGCGTCTGGCGAGAACAGCATACTTGAAGGGAAAGCGCGCTACCTACGCACAATTACTCGAAGAGTGGACGGAACGCCAGATCATACGATGGCTCGCGCAACGTCCGCACACCCACCTGCCGGGCTGGCACGCCACCCACGACAGCGTAGGGCGGCACATCGCGCGTGACCATCGCTCCAGCCATCACCACCGCGCCCTCGCCAACCGTGACGCCCGCCAGAATCGTGGCGCGCGACCCGATCCAGGCGTAATCGCCGATGGTGATGGGAAGGAAGCGCGCCGGGAAATTGGGAGCGTTCGGATCGTGCGTGCCCGTCACCAGCCAGACGCCCGCCGAGACACTCACCTGCTTGCCGATGCGCAGTCCGCCTGTGGTGTAGAGCAGGCACCCGCGATTGATGACGGCTCCCTCGCCGATGGAGACGCGCGAGCCGCTCGTCCGCAGCCCAGCGAACTGCACCTGCTGTCCCATCAGGATCGACGCCGTGGGGTGAAGATCCCAGACCAGCACGCGACGATACCACCAGTGGCGCACGGTGTACGAGGGCGTATGTTGGACGACGCTATTGGTGAGGTACTTCACCAATTGCCGCACCACATCGCGCGCGGAGACACGGACAGCGCGCCGCCTGGCGGGCGGCTGGCCCGGCGGCTGCTGCGTTTGCGTGCCCATACGAGCTGCCATGCAACCTCCCCGACGTACCCCATGTGAACCAGCGCCGTCATCCCGTGATCGTCGGCGCCGTCACAATATACAGACGCCGCCACACACCCAAAAGCCTCACCAGCGCCACCACTGGGCGCCGCTTCGCCTTGCCGGTACGCCACTCAGCCCCATTGGCGACCCTCGAAACCTTCTGCGTATGGTGAACGTTGGAATGAGAGAACGAGCGAGCGCGGGATGCGACGACTGTCTCCGCAATGATCTCACTGGAGCCACCCGCCGCGCTCGCCACGAACCATCTATGCCTGACGCCACATCAGCTCCAGTATGCGCCTGGTTCGGATCGAGTGCGTCGTCGCATCCATCAGCGAGTCGTCACCGACGCTACGGCGCCTGAATCAGGCTATCTGTCGGGTGTACCCATTCGATTCTGAGCCTGGTGTACATGGCGTCGTGACACCGCCAGCGCGTGCAGACTCGTTGACGTGAGGCGCGCCAAGCGCCGGTCAGCGCCATGGTTAGGCGGTCGGCAATGGGGGTAGAGGTTTCGATACCGCGCGTGCGCTCCATTGCACGAGTGTGACAGCATGTACACAGGCGGCGACACCAGAGTCACGACGCGCAGACGCTAGAATACGTTCGACATGCGACTATGGGGAATCTGCGTGTTTCGCAGGAGGCAAGGGCAACTATGCAACGGGTATTAGAGACCATCTTTTCTCGATGGATCCAGCTCATTGTGCTGATCGTCGTCCCATTTGCGATCGCCATGGGCTATGTACTCTTGCAGCCTCGGCAGTACGAGGCGACTGCGACTATCTGGGCGCTACGGCGCTACGAGGTCATCGGCGCCACTGGCGCTGAGTCCGACCTCACCGCGACCGCAGCCGAGACACAGGCCACCGCGATCACCGAGATCCTCCAGACGAAGGCATTTGCGCTTGCTATCGCGCATGAAGCGAACCTCGCGGGAACCTACAGTACCTCGGCGCGCGCAAATACCGATCAACTCAACAGCGCCATGGTTGACGATATCTCGACGCATGTCATCGCCACGACGGTTGGCGCGAACGTGGTGAGCATCACCTACGACAACAAATCTGCCAAAGTCGCACAGGCCGTCGTCCAGGCAACCATCGATCAATACGGCATCTCTGCCGCCGAGTTCGCCACCAGCGAGTCGAAGCAACTGCTGTTGATCTACGAGCAGCAACTGGCGCAGGCTAAGGATGTCTCAAACCAGGCCAACAATGTCGCAGCGTCCTATTTGAGTGATCATCCGAACGCGACGACGGCGAAGGATCCCCAATACTCGGTGCTTGCCAACAACGCCACCAACGCGATCTCGACGGTCAACCAGATTCAGGGGCAGATCGACCAGATCAACAGTACGATAGGCACCATTGGATCCGGCTCGAATACCCTGTTCATGGTGGTCGACAAAGCAGCGGCTGGAGCCAATCCCGTCTCGCGCTCCAAGGTGATAATCGAGGGCGCGGCCATTGGCGCCTCGGTGGGGCTGCTGGCCGCCATCATTTTCGTGGTGGTCATGATGCGCCGCGATCGCTCCATTTATTCGGTGGCGGATCTCCAGAAGCTCACCGAAACGCCCATATTGCTCCAGATTCCGCAGATGCCGCCGCGCCTCCTCGCGCAGACGGTGGATCGCCTGGAGAGTGGCAGTCGGTTCTTTTGATGCGTTTCGCGCCAGAAGGACGCAACGCGGCGCATAATGTGAGAGGTTCCCGATGGATTGGCGAAGCAGCATGAGAGTGGGTGGCTCAATGCACATCGTTGATAGGCTCCTGGCGTTCAGCGCGCGCCAGGTCGTAGACGAATCCCCGCTGGACGCCTCGTCGTCCACGGCATCGTCCACGGCGATCGCGCGGGCGCAAGAGGCGCGGCGCAAGTCCGCGATGGGCGTGGCGAAGGGCGCGCGTCTGGGCCAGCGAGTCGATCCGCGCAGCGCGCTGCTCCAGCGCCAGTGCCTCAAGATGGCGCTCGGCATCTTTGAGACGGCGCGGGTACGCAGCCTGGGATTTACCAGCGCCATCGCTGGCGAGGGCAAAACCTTCCTGGCCAGCGCGACTGCCGCTGCGCTGGCCGGGAAGGCCAATCGCCCAGTGGTGTTGGTCGATTGCAACTGGGAACACCCCTCACTGCACACCCTCTATAACCTGCCCGACTCGCCCGGCCTGGCGGAATGGGCGCGCGGCGAGTGCGAGCTCTCGCAGATCCGCCACCAGGTAGCGCCCATGCTGACGGTGATTCCGGCTGGACTGGCAATGGGCGACACCATCAACATCACGCGCAAGCTCTCCGCCCATAGCATCGACTCGCTCCTCGCTGACATGAACGAAGTCCTGATCGCCGATATGCCTGCCGTGCTGATCTCCGCCTATGGCTCGCAACTGGCGCACGAACTCGACGCCGTGACGTTGGTCGTGCGCGCCCGCGCCACGTGGGACTCCTTTGTGGCGGAGGCGCATCACGAGCTCGAAGAGGCACAGCTCGAGGGCGTCATCCTGAACGCAACGCAGTCGCGTATCCCTCGGTGGATTCAGCGCATGCTCTAGGCGAGCGTGGCTCCAGCCAGGCCCGCAGCAGATGTGAGAAAGTCTGAGTCTGCCATGAAAAGCATCGCTATCATTCTCGTCGCGCTGGTTGCGCTCGCGTTTGTCGCGAAGGAATACTCGTGGCGTGTCAAAGGTGCGATTCTGGCGGCGCTTGTCGCCATGATCGTCGTCCTGATGCGGTAGTCCACGTCGTCGCGCGTTCGTACCCTCACACCCGTCATCGCTCGCTATTGGCTTGCTATTGAAGGTGCGCTCACCATGAGGCTCGTCGACCAGTTCGCGCCGACAGCGCCACACGCCGCTGAGATGTCTGTCCAGCAGTTGGATCGACAGCGCAGCGCAGCGCCTGCCTTTGTCATCATGCTGGCATTCGCGCTCGTGCTGGCGCCCTTCATGGTGTACGCGGACTTGCGCTATGGTGTGGGGCTGGCGCTGGGCGGGCTGGTCGCGGTCATTCTGATTGTGCTCACGGCGCGAGCTCCCATCTTCGGCTTTTACGTGCTGGTCTTTGCGGCGGTCGTCATCGAGCAAGATCCCCTGACGACGCCAATTTTCACGGACACACTCGACGTCTTCTCGTGGCCAGCGCGCCTGTCGGGCCTGCCCGAGCGCCCGATTGGCTTCTACATCCTCATCATCCTGCTCGTCATCATCGCGACAGGCCTCGCCACCCGCCGCAAAGTGGTGATGCGCGGTGGGGCGCTCTTTCTCCCTTTCCTCATTTTTCTCGCATGCGTCGTGATGGGCATCCTCCACGGCCTGGGGACAGGTGGGGATTTTCGCATCATCGTGCTGGAGATCCGGCCTTTCTGGTATCTCTTTACCACCTATCTGATCGCCTACAACCTCGTCAGTGACAAGCGACATGTGATGGGATTCCTGTGGGTGCTCGTGCTCGGCACCTTCTTCAAAGCGCTACAAGGCTGCTACATCGTCATCACGGCACTGCACGGCCACATCAACGGCACAGCGAATGAGATCATGGCTCATGAGCAATCCTATTTCTTCATCATGATCCTGCTGCTGATTTTGCTGTGCATCCTGATGAAGCGCATGCACAAGCTGATGTGGGTCTGCATCGCCTCGCTGCCGTTTCTCTTGATTGCGCTGGTGGCGAACAACCGCCGCGCGGACTACGTAGCCTTTGTGCTGGGCGCCGCAGCAGTCTGGGTGCTGGCGATCCGCATCAACGTCGCCTGGCGCAAGCAGCTCATTACCTGGCTGCTCATCACCAGCGCCGTAGCGGGGATGTACATCTTCGTCTTTGGCTCGATCAACACGCCCATCTCAGCGCCCGCGAAGTCGATCATCTCGGTCATCCAGCCCAGCAACACCGACATTCGCGACCTCGAATCGAACCTCTATCGAGTGTCCGAAGACGCCGATCTGAAGTTTACTGAGGCGCAGAGTCCGATCATTGGCTATGGCTTTGGCAAGCCCTTCCTGACCCCCAGCCCGCTCCCTGACATCCTCGGACTCGATCCGTATTACCTCTACATCCCGCACAACAACATCCTCTGGATCTGGATGCGCCTCGGCCCGATTGGCTATCTGGCGTTCTGGTACCTCTTTGGCGCCGCCATCGTGCGTGGTGGCGTCATCATGAAGCGCCTGCGCGACCCAGATTTGCAGCTCTTCGCGCTCTTCGCCATCGGCAGCTTCCTCATGGAGATTCCGCTGGCGTACGGCGACTACCAGATCTACTTCTATCGCAACGTCTTCATCACCGGTCTGCTCATGGGGATGCTCTTGCGCCTGCCCGCCATCGACACGAAGGCCACCGTCGAGGCTATCACGGAGCGCATGGGCCACACCGGCGTCCGATTAACGCGCCCAACCGCTGCCCGCCCACGCCCACGCCGCCGCAATATGGTCGACGCGCTCGACCTGCGCCATGCTGACGCGCCGCAGCCGGAGCCCGAGCCGATGGACGCGACGTCAGACGCCAGCCCGGCGAACACCGCCAGAGCGCGACTTCGCGCCCGCTTCTCCCCCGACCTGTGGCAGACCTAGGCCGTCGCAAGCTGCTGACCGTCGAGGCTGTCTTCCGCGCGCCTGGGCGTGAACTGCTGCTGGTCAGCCCAAGTCTCATTGACCTGCCCCCCACCGAGCAGCGGCTGATGGCTGATTGGTGGCCAGAGTATCCGCGCGTGCCATCCCCTCGCCCCTCGCGGGTCGAGATCGTGAGGCCAGATGGCGCGATCCTGCGCGCGGCATGCCACTTCGCCGATACCCATATCAACTGGATTGACCACACCAGCGCCGCGCCGCCAGGTTTCAAGCCGCCCTGGGTGGTGAAGTGCGGGCTGGTCGACGTCACTGCGGATGAAGTTCCGCCCGGCTCACAGCTCTGTTACGACGCCGCCGAGACCGATCAGTGACGCTGCGCGCTCAGCTCGCCGGGCGGTAGAGCGCGATCTGCTGGGCGAACTGGACAAACTGTGGCTTCGCCTGATTGGTCTTCACATCGAACATGTCCAGGTCGCCATAGCCATTGTAGCTGGCGGCGTCGAACTGGCAGGCAAACGCCACCTGCGCCTTGACCAGCGCTGCAAAAACCGTGGCATAGAATGGCGCGACGAACTCAGTGGTGTTGCCATAGGAGGGTGAGGGGCCAGAGGGATCGAAATTCCATTCGTCCACCCCGATCGGCAGGTCGTAGCCCAGCGCCCCCTCGACCTTACTCCGCACATCCAGGATCGCGGGGTAGAGCAGGCTGGCGCGCTGCTGGCAGACGGACTCGGTCTGCTGGTAGCAGGCGTACCAGTGGACGCTGATGGCGTCTGGCAGCACATTGGCGGCTTTGGCGTTGATGAGAAACTGCTGCAAAAAGTCGGTATGCGGATAGGAGACGACCGGCCCGAAGAAGAGCGCGTGCGGATTGACCTTGCGGAGCGCAGGGATCTGCTCGATCCACGCCTTGCTATAGGTCTGGACGGAGATGTCATTCCAGTCCGGCTCATTGCCAAAGTCGTACATCAGGCAGCGGTCGCCGATGTAGCTCACCACATGCTCGTAATACGCCAGGTCGCGGATGCTGGCGATGACGACCAGGCACTGCGCGCCGATGTTCTGGATGGTCGCGATGCGCTGGTCGATCTGCGCATCGGTGGAGTGATCTTCGATGAAGGTGCGAATCAGCGAGACGCCTGCGGCCTTCATCTGCTGTTGAATGAGCGGCTGGGTTTCGATGTTGTTCGCGTAGTATTCATCGGGATCATTCGTGCCGAAGAGCAGCGACGAGGCGCCATTCTTCCAGAAGGTCTGCCCGGGCAACACTGGCTTTGGCCCGGCGGTCGGGCTGGGCGTTGGTGATGTCTGCGCGGCGCCGCTGCCCTGTGCCGCTGGTGGTCGCTGCACACTGCTCGCCGCTGTGGCGCACGCGCTCAGCGCCATGGAGAGCAACAGCACGGCTCCCAGGACGACCCCGCCCAGCCGAGCGCGCTTCGTCTCGCGCCCCGCTTCACGTCCAGACACTCGCTTCGTCATGCCGCCATCCATCTACTCCGCACGATGCCACGCTCGCTCTGGGGCGCCCGCACATGCGCCCGCTGCCGTCCCAGTATCGCGCATCTACGGTGTGATGTCGTAGTCGCGGTTGCAGCGAGGGCAGAAGCCGATCAGGCGTCCATTCTCCTCGCGCACATGCTCCAACTGATAGGCGCACTGGCAGACATAGCCACGTGGACGCGCCGGGTTGCCCATGACCAACGCATGCGGCGCGACATCGCGCGTCACGACCGACCCCGCGCCGACCAGAGCGAAGCGGCCAATCGCCACGCCGCACCGTACGATGGTTCCCGCGCCCAGCGACGCGCCATAGCCGACGGTGGTCGCCGTGATCTCCCAATCCTGGGGGCCTTTCACCGTGCCATCCAGGTTGATCGCACGCGGGAACATGTCATTGGTGAAGCACACATGCGGCCCGATGAAGACGCCGTCCTCGATGGAGACGCCCTCGAATACGGAGACATTGTTCTGGATCTTCACATTGGAGCCGATGCGGACATGGGTGTCGATATAGACACCTTTGCCGATGTTGCAGCGGTCGCCGATGATGGCGAACTCGCGCACCTGCGCTTGCGCCCAGATGCGCGTTCCGACGCCGATCTGGGCCTGCGCCGAAATCTCCGCTGATGGGTGTATATAGGGGGCTAAGAGGATCATGCCCTACTCCTTCTGCCCGCATCGGGCGCCGCTCCCGGCCCGCATTTGGCAAGCGGCGCCATGTGAAGCGCCTAGCGCGGGCGCGTATTCATTCTCGTCGTGTGGGCCAGCGGCTGCGCGTCTGGCTGCTGCTCAGACGCAATCGAGACGACGGCCCCGCCCGAGCGCAGCGACTGCTGTGCGGCGGCCAGGATGCGCACTACGGCCAGCCCAACCTCGCCGCTGGCGCGCGGCGCAACGCCATTCAGCACGGCGTTCGCGAAGTCTTCACACTCCAGGCGCAGCGGCTCAGCAAACTCCAGGTATGGGATGTTGATGGGGCCATTGCGATAGGAGACCACCGGGTCAGCCCCCAGCTCGGCGCCTTTATCGAAGAGGCGCAGCATCTCCTGTGGGGCCGAGGTGTCGTCATAGACGGCCATGCGGTCTTTGCCGATCAACGTCACCCGACGCACCTTGGTAGGATGCATCCAGCTCACGTGGACGTGGGCGGTCGCTCCATCATCATAGCCGAGGTCGATGTGTGCATTATCGGCGATGGCCGAGCGCAGGTGACCATGCGCCGTCACGCGCACGGTGGTCGGGGCGACGCCGAGCACATAGTTCAAGATCGAGACGTCATGCGGCGCGAGATCCCAGATGACATCGATGTCGTTGCGGAAGAGACCCAGATTCAGGCGCTCTGTTTCAATGCAGAAGATGCGACCGATCTGGCCATTGGTCACCAGCGAGCGCAGCTCGTTGACAGCGGGGCTGTACTCGAATGTATGCCCGACCATCAGCACCTTGTTCGCGCGCTTCGCCAGCGCGACCAGCTCCTCGGCCTCGGCGACACTGGCGGTCAGCGGCTTCTCCACCATCACATGCTTGCCGCTCAGCAGCGCCTGCCGCGCCAGATCGAAATGGGTACGCACGGGCGTCGCGATCACGACACAATCGAGATCCGCCGCAAAGAGCTCCTCTGGCCGTGCGCTCACCCGCGCCAGGGGATAATCCATCGCAACCTGTGCGATGCGGTTTTCATCCATGTCGCAGATGAAGGTGAGGTCAGCGTGGCGCATGCTGCTGATGTTGCGCGCAATCTTTGGGCCCCAATACCCCCAACCAATCAACCCAAACCGAAGCTGTGCGTTCATGTTGTCCCCTCTCACGTACACACTGAGTCACCCGGCTCAATCACCCGATTGGGCTGCGCTAGCGGCTACCAGCCGGCGCTGAGCACGCCTGCTTGAGCGCACTGACGACGGTATCGATCTGCTCGGAGGTCAACTCCGGATACATCGGGATCGAGAGAATCTGGTCGGCGTATGCTTCCGTCACCGGGAAGTCTCCGCGTTTGTAGTCCAGCGCCGCACAGGCGGGCTGCAAGTGGCACGGGATCGGATAATGCACGCCTGACAGCACGCCAGCGGCCTCCAGCTCGTGCTTGACCCGATCGCGGTCTGCCATACGCACGACATAGACGTAGTAGACGTGGCCAGCCCAGGACTGCGCCGCTGGCGTCGCCAGCGCCACGTCGCGCAGCGCCTCGGTGTAGGTGGCGGCGTGCTGGCGGCGGCGCTCGTTCCAGCCGTCGAGCAGGGGCAGCTTCACCCGCAGGATGGCCGCCTGAATCTCGTCCATACGCGCGTTTGTCCCGATGATCTCGTGCTGGTAGCGCACGCGCGAGCCGTGATCACGGAAGGTGCGCATGGCGGTGGCATACTCGGCGTTGTTCGTCACACAGATGCCCGCCTCGCCATATGCGCCGAGGTTCTTGCTGTAATACAGGCTGAAGCAGCCGATGTCGCCGAGCGCGCCCACCGGCTCGCCTTTATATGTAGCGCCTTGCGCCTGCGAGGCATCCTCGATCACGATCAGGTTGTGCTCGCTCGCGAATGCCTTGATGGCGTCCATGTCCGCCGCGTGGCCATACAGGTGCACCGGCATGATGACCTTGCTGCGCGGCGTCAGCGCATCGGCGAGCTGGCTGCAATCCATCGTATAGGTCTGTGGATCGCAGTCTACGAAGACTGGCTTCGCGCCGACCAGCGTGATCGCCTCGACCGTCGCCATGAAGGTGTTGGAGACGGTGATGACTTCATCGCCAGGGCCGACCCCACACGCGCGCAACGCCAGGTTGAGGGCATCGGTTCCATTGGAGACGCTGACCCCGTGCGCCGCATGGCAGTACGCTGCAAACTCCTGCTCGAACAGATCCTGCTCTGGGCCAAGGAACAGCGTCATCCCATCGAGCACACGCTCGACCGCTGCCAGCACATCTTCGCGAATCGTCTGATATTGAGCACGCAGATCGAGCAATGGAATAGGCTTCATGCACATCCTCTCATCATCCACCCGCACGAACGAGCAGCTCAGACTCGCCCATGACGAATACGATCAGCCTGCGCGCGAGCGCGCACAGCCCTCAATGCACACCAGCGTATCAGTCAACCGTATGCTGGCCGTACCTGCGCCCGTATAAATGAGGTGGCGCGTCGGACTCCGAGTGCAGGAAATCGAACACCACGACGACCGCTCGTTGGGCCTGGGTGGCCCTGGCGCTCCGCCTGCGCAGCGCCGCCATTTCGAGCAGCGCGGCCAACATCCCCTCACCCCCTGCATGTAGCCCCACCCGCCTCCCTCAGCTCTTCCTCATGTGTCCCTTTTGCACCCCACCCGCCTACTTTTCTACCCAAATCGCTACATCCTTCTACACGCGCTCACCATCACGAGTCGCTACCCTGATACATGTGCGATTGCGCTCAACCCGTGTGGTGAGACTGTGGGAGGTTGGATCATGGCAGCGCCTGCAACGTTGATAGAACGGGTGCGTGCGACCGAGGAGCGCTACTTCTTCTCCAAGCGAACGCTGGACATCGTGTTCGGCGTTGCGATGTTCGCGGTCGCGCTGCCCATCATGGTGATGGTGGCCGTCCTGGTTGCGCTGGACTCGCCCGGCCCCATCCTGTATAAGCAGCGCCGGGTGGGGCAGGATGGCCGGGAATTTGATCTGTACAAGTTTCGATCCATGCGCCACAACGCCGACCACAGCATCCACAAGGTGGCCGTCGCGCGTTTCATGAAGGGTGAGCGACTGAATACCTCGCGCACCACCGATTCACCCTACAAGCTCGGCGACGATCCGCGCATCACGCGGGTAGGCAAGTTCATCCGTAAGACCAGTCTGGATGAGTTGCCCCAGTTCTGGAATATCATCACTGGCGAGATGTCGCTGGTTGGCCCGCGCCCACCGATCCCGTATGAGGTCGAGCTCTATAGCAAACGCGCGATGCAGCGGCTCCAGGGCAAACCCGGTCTGACAGGGCCGTGGCAGGTGTATGGTCGCGGCAAAGTGACCTTCCGCGAAATGGTTGAGATGGATATCGCCTACCTGCGTAATCGCTCTCTTGCATACGACCTCAAGCTCATGCTGCAGACGATTCCCGCTGTGCTCAATGGCCGAGGAGGTGTGTAGCGGCGACGCCCAGAGGCGCGCCATCCGGTCACGGCGGGTGGCGCTGAAGCCAGGACAGACGCAGATCGCGCCTGATTGCCGCTGGCCGATCCAAATGACGAACTCCCCTCGCTCGACTCACCCTCAAGTGCGAGCGTATGACGGCGCATGGCTGTTCCTAAGCAAAACTATGTAAAGCTGATGAGGACGACGCGATTGTGTGGCCCACACCACACGTGTGTCGTCTATCTACATGTATGCTGGTAGAGATCGCTGTGTCATCCCTGCTCTCAACCCCGCGCGACACCTCATCTACACACAAGGCTGAGGATCATGGTGTCACGCACGCGCCCTGCGAATCCCTGTGACACAGCTCTACGGTCATACACGAACCGCGCCTCAGGAAACTCCCACGGGTACAGGTCGAAAACCTTTGTCGGGAGAGACTGACGGTGCGCCCTTCGCACCGTCACGTGATGAGGATTTGGGGGGATACTTTGAACATCTTAGTAGTGGATTCAGACCGTGACATGGTGGAGATGCTGACGGGGTGGTTGAGGACACGAGGCTACTCAGTGAACTTCGCGTTCACCGCTGATCGCATTCGCTCTTCCTGGGAAACCCATGAGCCAGACCTGGTCATTCTCGACGTCTCGATGCCCGGCGTTGACACACTCGCGATGTGCCGTGACCTGCGATCTCAGCATGACGCGCTCATTCTCGCAGTGACCGCAGAGCACGACACACAAATGGAAGTCCAGTGCCTCGAATCGGGCGCTGACGCTTTCCTGCCGAAGCCCTTTATGCCCAAGCAATTGCTGGCGCACATCCACGCTCTGGGTCGTCGCGTGCGTTCGACCCTGCAGCGACAACCGTCTTCCGTGATGGTGGCCGGGCCGATCTACTTCGACGCCTCGCGCAACGAGGTGAAGGTGGAGGGCCGCACCTCGCGCCTGACGCCCACGGAGAGCCGCATCCTGCAGATCCTGGTGGCCAACACTGGCGATGTCTGCACGCTCAACCAGATCGTCACGCACGCCTGGGGCTACAGCGATGATGGTGATACCTATCTGATCAAGGCGCACATCCGCCACCTGCGCGAGAAGATCGAGAAAGAGCCAAGCCGACCGCGCTTCATCCGCACGGTGCCGGGCGTGGGCTACTCCCTCGCGACCGGCAGCGCTGGCGGCAGCAGCGGCCTGTCAACGCCGCCCAACGGCAATGGCCTCACGTCTGGCCGACTCAATGCGCTGCCATCCGAGGACGACGACTCCGAGGATGACGACACCAGCGATGCGCTGACCGACGAAAGCATCGCCGAACTTCAGCTCGACACGGACGATCAGCCATTTCGCGAAGCCCTGTAGCGCAAGCGCGGAGGCCACCTCAACGACGAGCCACCCCCGCGCCTGCTTCTTCCCGTTCCCCTGATGCTGGTCTGCTCGCGCCAGGATACGCGCGGCGCCAATCAACCGCCAACACATCACTCCACCGTGAACGCACCGATGACGCCCCTGGCATCGGCTTGCGGCTACCCTATCCTGCGCGCCGCGCTGCCCAGCAGCGAGCGCCCAAACAGGGGCAGCGTAGCCCAATGGGGCGAGGGAGCAGGGGACAAGCTACCCTTCGGCGCCATCGAGGAACGCGCGCACGGCCTGGATGTCGCTGATGCGGCGCGCGGGCGGCAGCGCCAGCAGCACCTGCCGCCCATAACCTTTGGTCTGGATGCGTTTGTCGAGGATGGCCATCACGCCGCGGTCGTCGCGCGTGCGGATCAGCCGCCCGACGCCCTGCTTGAGCCGTAGGATGGCGTTGGGCAGCACGTACCCGCCAAACCAATTGGCGCCCTCCGCCTTCAGGCGGGCGACACGCGCCTCCTGCACGGGGTCATCGGGAGGATCGAAGGGCAGCTTGTCGATGACGACCAGCGAGAGCGCGTCGCCCGGCACGTCCACGCCCTCCCAGAAGCTCTTCAGCCCGAAGAGCACGGCGCGCTCGCGCTCGCGGAACTGGCGCAGCAGCTCGCTGCGAGCGAAGTCGCGCCCCTGCACCAGCGTCGCATAGCCATCCGCTTCGAGGTCGGCGCCGATGCGCCCATAGACCTCCTCCAGCGCGCGCTGGCTGCTGAAGAGCAGGAACGCCCGCCCCTGCGACGCCTCCACCAGCGCCCGCATCTGCTCGCCCATCTCATCCAGATACGGGCCGCTGGCTGGGCCATAGAGCGGCTCATAGCGCAGGCGGGGAATGTAGAGGCGCGCGACCTCTGGATAGTCGAAGGCGTAGGGCAACGTGACATCGCGCGAGCCTTCCAGCCCCACCCGCGAGCGGAAGAAGCTGAAGTCGCCGTCGATGGCCAGCGTGGCCGAGGTGGCGATGGTCGGCACGCGATCGAAGAGCTTCTCGCGCAGCAGCTCGGCCACGCCCAGCGGCGCCGCCGACACCTGCGGCTGCGGCACGCGCCGTCCAGCGCCGCGCGTCATTTCGACGTAGTAGACGCGCTCATCGGGATGATCGACGCGGAAGACCTGGCGCACATCAGACGCCAGCGTGCGGGTGCGCTTCACCAGCCGCTCGAAGAGCTGCTCATCCTTCTCGGTCATGTTGAGCGGACGATTGCGTTGCAGGCTCAGCGCCAGATCCTCCAGCGTGTCGGCCAGCCTCAGCCCTTGCTGCAGCGGCTCGCGCAGATGCTGGCGGCCGCGCGACATCGAGCCGACCACCCGCAGCAGCGCCTCCCAGGCGTCGGCATTGGCGGAGTTGACCGCTTGCTGGTTGCGCTCGTCGGCCACCTCACGCAGCTTGCGCTGGGCCAGCAGGCTGGTGACGCGCCCCGGCGTGACGGAGATGGTGAAGGCGCGGGTGGCCTCCTCCTCCAGATGGTGCGCTTCGTCGATGACCACCACATCGCGCTCCGGCAGCAGGAATCCGCCCATCTCGGCATCCAGCAACAGCAGGGTGTGGTTGACGACGATCACCTGCGCCTCGCGGGCGCGGTCACGCATGCGCTTGACATAGCATTGGTTGAAGAAGGGGCAAGCGCGCCAGGCGCACTGGTCGCTATCGGCGGCGACCTTGGCGCGCACATCGGCTGGTAGCGATTCGGGCACGAGGTCGAGGTCACCATCCCACTCGTCGTCGTCCAGCATGCGCTGCACGGTCGCGAAGCCCGGCGTCTGCACGAGCGCCTGGAACGACAACTCCTCGTTGTAGTGATCGAGGCAGAGGTAGTTGCCCATTCCCTTGACCAGCGCCGCCTCGAATGGCTGCACATGCCGCTGCGTGAAGGGGATGTCTTTGTAGAAGAGCTGCTCTTGTAGCGCCTTGTTGGCGGTACTGAGCAGTCCCACCTTGCCTGCCCGCACGATGGGAAGCAAGTAGGCAAAGCTCTTGCCTGTTCCAGTCCCCGCCTCGACTACAAGATGTTGGTCGCGCTCCAGCGCCTCGGCGACGCGCTGCGCCATGATGATCTGCGCCTTGCGCTCCTCGTAGTCGGGCAGTGAGCGCGAGAGTGTCCCGCCCGCGCGCAGATCCTCCTCCACGCGCTCCACCAGCGGGCGGTCGTCGTTTGGCCAGGCAAATGGGTCGTCCTCAGTGGGCGGCGCTTCGGGCAGATCGTCGGGCGCAGCGTCAAATGGCTCATCGGGCTCGTCGGGCGGGATGTCTAGCAGGTCGCTGAGGTCGTCCAGGGGAGCCAATGCCGCATCCTGCGCCAGTTCCTGCTGCGCGCTGCCTTTCTTCGCCCGTTTCGCCATGCTGGTCGCCTCTCCCGCATCGATTGCGCTCTCCACCAAGCGTCGCCAGCGCAGTGTACCACGAGCGCAATTGACAGCTCACGCCGCAGATAGCCACTTCATTGTGATCCAACTCGCAGCGCGCACGTTAACGCCCAGGTGCGCAGCCCCTGGCGCCGATGAGGCCATGCAACGGCTCACTCGATCTGCCAGCGGGCCGCTGCTCTGCCCATTGGCATGCTGGCAGCGCTCCTGGCGCTTGCCGCGCCAGCATCCAGGGGAGTATAGTCGGGGCGCAGGTCATCTCATTGTCTACGTTCTGTGGGGCCTGCTGGGCGCCACGAGCGCCCCACATGCGCTACAATCGCCAGTGTGGCCAGCGCATGGGCATCGACCTCGCCTGCGCGACCCTGATGCTCTCATCCGCTCGACCGCTGATCGAATCTGGAGGACATACACCGTGGCATCTCTCCTGAATCCGCTGCTCGCCATCCATACCATCTTCGTTCCGCTCATCCTGCTCGCGGGCGCGCTGACGCTGATCGTGGCGATCATCCTGCTGGTGCAGCGCCGCCGCCTCAGCGATATCAATGTCCCGCTGAGCGAGTCGTCGCCGACGCTGGCGCGGCTCTTCCGCTGGCTGCTGATCGTGACGGCTGCCCTTGGCGTGCTGCAAGCCATCGTCGGCGGGCTGATCTTCCTGACGGGCGCGCGGCCATTCGATTCGCTGCACTTCGTCTACGGTGGCATCGTGCTGCTGGCGATTCCGGTGGCCTATGCCTACAGCGACCAGAAGCGCGTGCGCCGCGACGTCATCATCATGCTAATCGCCGCTGTCGCCATCATCGGGGCCGCTGTGCGCGCGTTTATGACGGGCGCGCCACCCGCGCACTAACGCCCCCTCCCCAACCCCTCCCCCGCTGCGGCGGGAGAGGGGCTTTCCGTCTCCCCCGCTCCCAGTGGGAGAGGGGCCGGGGGGGTAAGGTCGTCGCCTACGACTTCCCGCCCAGCAGCGGATTGCCGCTCAGCAGCGACGAGCCGAAGGAGAACGTGCTGCGGCGCTTCTCGCGATAGCGCGCC
>DATAED010000134.1:0-11222 GCA_036258195.1 Ktedonobacterales bacterium | reverse complement strand
CAACCAGCGCATCTGCGGCTCGTGGCGCTTCTACCCCGCCGATCCGCTGGCGACCCAGGCGCGGGTGGTCGCGGGCGCGGCGGGCGCGCAGATCAGCGCCATCCGCCAGTGGCGCCTGAGCCTCTGACGGCGGCCTGTAGCTCCCCTCTCCCGCACAGCGGAGGAGGGGTTGGGGGCGGAGGCCAGTGGGCAAACAGACGCCAAACCGCTATACTGGGGCGCAGGGAGACCGCACTGCGGGTCACCGCCTGCCCCGGCGCGTGCGCTGGCGCACGATGGCTGGCGACCACCACGACGGATGACGACGAATGAGGAGCGCCGATGCTGCCACCAGAGCGAACCGGCAGGCCACCAAAGGCCCGCCCATTGCCCTCCGCGCCCGCTGACGCTGGAGATCCGGACGCGCCACGACCGCGCCTCGATACCTCCTTGCGCGTGGAGAACATCCTGCTCAAAGAGTTCGATTACGCCGGGCTGGCCGCCTATCAGGTCTATGAGAATCGCGAGCGCATCTTCAACTTCTACTTCACCATCATGGGCGCGCTGCTCTCTGGGCTGGGCGCGGTCTACCAACTCAGCAACAACACTAAGAACGACTTGCGCCCGCTGGCGGTAGGCCTGCTGATCGCGGGCGGGCTGCTCAGCGCCATCTTCTTCGTGCGACTGATCCATCTGCGGCAGTCGCTGCGCGACAGCATCATCACCACCTACGTCATCAAAGAGTTCTATATCCAGCAGTTCATGGAAGACATCCCAAACATCGAGCAGGCGTTTCGCTGGCGGCTGGCCACCATCCCATCGGGCGAGCGGCCCAGCAGCGACACCTCGTTCGTGCTGTATCCCATCGCCGTGCTGTGCAGCCTGGCGTTTGGCGTCGCCGCGCTGATTGGCGATCAGGTGCGGCTGGCGGATCATGGCGCCACGCTGCTGAGCAGCCTCAGCGCAGCGCAGGAGCCGTGGGCGCTGGGCGCGCTGGCCATCGTCATCGTGGCGTTCTTTGAGTGGCTGTTCTACCACGCCAACATCAGCGCGCAGAGCGAGCTGAAGATTCTGGAGCAGCAGGCTGGGCGGCTGGGCATCGCGCTGGGCGAGGCCAACCAGCGCCAGAGCAAGACCCTGCTGGAGCGCGTGCTGCCCTGGAGTCAGGAGCCGCAGGACGACCTGCGCTGAGGCTCCCTCCCCCAACCCCTCCCCCGCTGCGGCGGGAGAGGGGAGCTTGCCTTGCCGCAGGGCCAACTGATGGGCGTTTGGCGTCAGGCGTTCGCGATGCCAAGCAGGCCGACGTAGCTGTCTGCGGTGCGCCAGTAGCGTGCGCCCGTCGCGCCATTGATGGCCGCGATGTACTGCGTGCTGTGGCAGAGCGAGACGCCCGGCGGGAACCACTGACCGCAGACGTGGATGCTGCGGTAGTTCGAGACGATGGTGGCGGCGAAGACCACGCTACCGTCGCTCTGGAGCATGGCATAGCCCAGGTCGCGTTCTTCGGGCAGGCCCTGCCAGACCAGCGCGCCATCGCCGACCCGCAGTGCGGTCAACTGCGTCGAGTTCACTGTGTAGACGTGGCCGCCAGATTCGATGGGCGCGGCGCGCTCGCAGGCGCTATCTTGACTCCAGCGAGTGACGCCGGTAAGCGGATTCAGCGCCATGAGGGCGCGGGTGTGGGTCACACTGTCGGAGCCGCAGACATACAGGGCGCTGCTCGTCAACGCCACCTGCTGTAGGTAGTAGGCGTAGGGCGGTGGCGGGAGTTGGTGTCCCCAGCGCGTGGCTCCGTCGCTCTGGCGCAGGCTGGCGACCTCACCGGTCGAGTCGTAGACGATCAATTGGTCGCCGCGCGCCACCACGCCGAGCGTAGAGGCTGGCTGCGTGGCGGTCGCTGGCGGCGAGATGCGCTCGCTCCAAGCCGCTGCGCCATCGCTGAGGCGCAGGGCGTGCACGGAGCCATCCGCCGAGCCGAGGAAGAGCAGCCCGGAACCCGTCGCCAGCGCGCCGAAACCAGCGTAGAAGGGCATATTGGAGGTGTTGATGCGCCAGGCGGTCGCATGCGAGAGGCGGTTGAAGGCGATCAAGGTATAGGAGGGTGAGCTGCCATAAGGAGAGGAGCCAGTCTGCGCCAGCGCAATCACGAGGCCGCCCGCCACCAGCAACTGCGTTGGCCTTTGCTGGGCGCCCGGCAGCGCCACGCGCCAGAGCAGCGCGCCATCGCTCAGCCGCAGCGCCATCAGCGCCTCCTGCGTTTCGTTGGGCTGAGCAGAGCCAGTGAGATAGACCGTATCATCAGCGACTGCCCCGGAGACGAGATAGAGGCCCAGCGGTCGCCGCCAGAGGATCGAGCCGTCGTGGCCGCTCAACGCGGTAACGGTATCCCGCCCGGTGTTATCCGCAGAGAGCGCGATGAGCGTGGCGTGACTGGGGCTGGCCTGCTGCGCGACCTCCGTGCGGATGGCGCCAAGCTGCGTGGCGAGCAGCGCGACGATCAGCAGCAGCGCCACGCTGGCGCCGAGGATGACGCGTCCACGCGGACCCAGCCGCCGAAAGACGCCCGTCAGCGCCAGCGCCGCAATGACCAGGCAGCCCACGCCGCCCACCAGCATGTCGAGCAGAATGCCAGAGATCATCGCGCATGCTCCTTGTCACATCGTCTCATGTCGGCTTCACGCGGCGGCTCCGCTGATGAGCCGGGCAGCGCTGCCCAGCGGCGCGCGCCAGTAGCGAGCGCCATCGCTGACGTAGATCACGCCATCGGCGGTGGGCTCCTCACCGCGATAGCTGACCGCCAGCGTGCGCTGCCAGCGCAGCGAGCCATCGCGCGCATTGACGCCGCCAAGCGTCGGATGGTTCTGGCTGTCGCTCCAGCTCGCGGCGAGGATGCTGGGGCCGGGGCTGGGGCGCGACTGTGGCGCGGACGGGCGGAAGCTGACATTCAGCGCGACCAGCGAGACGATCACCAGCAGCGTGACCCCCGCGCCGCTCAAGATGATGCGGCGGCCACGGCGCTGCACATGGCGATAGATGGCGACGCCGACGCCGAAGAAGAACGCCAGCCAGGCCCCGACATTGACGACGATGATGAGGAGCGCCTCCAGACTCATCCGTCGCCCTCCCTGCCCAATCTCGGCCCAACTCGCGCGTAAAGAGCGCAGCCTTCTCGCTGGATGGTACGTCAGCAGGCGAGGAATCATCACGACAGCGGGGGTGGGAGCGAGTTGACGCCGATTTGGCGGGCGGTGTAGAGTAGCTGTCATCGGAGTAGCCTGGCAGCGAAAGGATCGCTCAATGCGCGGCGTCGACTGGAAGCGGCTCGTGGGACAAGCCGTCGTGATGCTTCCGCTGGCGGCGCTGCTCGCTGGGCTTGTCGCCTGCGCTCCAACAGGCGCGACGAGCGGGAATGGCAGCCTGACATCGCGCTCCACGGTGACGCCGATCAGCACGCTTGCGCCCTTGCCTCCCACCGCCGTACCCACCTCGTCTATCGGTTCTGCGGTGTGTGGCGCGTGGGCAGCCGCGAACGGGCCAACGGGGCACCCAGTCGCCGCCAAATACGGCGCCATCAGCAGCTGCGAGCTGGTGGGCGACTCGTGGGCGCTCGCCACGGAGGGGACGAGCAGCCAGCCGGGAGTGATCGGCATAGATACTTGCCACGGCAGCGCCGCGTGTCTGGATGGGCAGACCGATCGAGGCATGGATGTATGGACATTCTATCCCGCGCCGCACGCCGGGGGAGTGTGCATCCTTGGCGTCAGCTCTCCCGGCGTCCTCATCATCGATGACGGCGGCCATCAGCTCCACTTCACGATTGCCACAGGCGCCTATTCCGCATGAAGGTAGAGCGAGCCTGCCTCGCCCTTCCCGTCTTTGCCCGCTTCACGGTGACGCGCTAGCCCACCACCTCCGGCGCCGCCTCGGCTTCTGCTTCCTCGGCGGGGTCGGGCTGGGCGAGGTCGCTGGCGGCGATGCGCTTGAGCACGCTGGTGGTGTCGCGCAGGCGCTGGCCCGTGCCGCCGCGCCGCCACGCCAGCAGCTCCGCTGCGATGCTCAGGGCGATCTCGTCGGGGGTCTGGGCGCCCAGATCGAGGCCGATGGGCGCGTACACGCGCTCCAGGTCGGCGCGCGGCGTCCCGGCGCGCAGCAGATGGCGGAAGATATTGCGCACCTTGGAGGGGCTGCCGATCATGCCGACATAGCCCGCCGCGCTCTCGATGGCCGCGCGCAGCGCCTCCTCATCGGAGCGATGCCCGCGCGTGACGATGACGATGGCGCTCATGGCGTCGGCCTGGCGCTCACGCAGCCAGCCCGCGATCTCGGCCACGGCGACCTCAGTTCCCGGCGGCAGCGAGGCCGAGCCAGCGAACTCCGAGCGGTCGTCCACCAGCGCCACGCGCCAGCCCAGCGGCGCCGCCAGCCGCGCCAGCGCCTGCGCCACATAGCCCGACCCGGCGATCAGCAGGCGTGGCTCGGGCCGCAGCGGCTCGATGAAGACCTCGATGGTCGCGCCGCAGCTCCCCACGCTCTCGCCGGAGTCGGCGTCGAGATGATATGTCAGTAGCTCGGATTCGCCGGAGCGCAGCAGCCGCTGGCCATCCTCGCGGGCGCGGGCGTCCAGGCTGACGGCGCCCAGCGTGCCGCTCAGTGCGCCGCTCTCGCGCGCCAGCAGCTTCGTCCCCGGCGGGCAGGGGGTCGCGCCATTGACCCGCACGACCGTGAGCAGCGCCACAGCCTGCCCGTGGGCCAGCGCCTGCGCAATCTCGTCAAACATGCTCGCCCTCCTGTCCGGAAGCCCCCACCCCCAACCCCTCCCCCGCCAAGGCGGGAGAGGGGAGCTATGATTCCCGTTCCCTCGCGAACGCATTGCGGAAAGAGACGAGTTCGTGGTTCCCCCTCTCTCGCGCAGCAGGGGAGGGGGGTTAGGGGGTGGGGGCCTCACCCTTCCTCGTCGTCGTCCTCGTCATCCGTCCAGCGGCCCGTGTACGGCCCCTGGATGCCCTGGTGCAGCACGCGCAGCGAGAGCAGCGCGCAGCGTTGCCGCGCCGGGCCGATCTCCACGCCCAGCATCTCGATGATGTCGTCGGGCGTCAGCGCGCGCAGATCGTCCAGGCTGGCTCCTTCGATGCGGTCGGTCAGCATCGATGCGGTCGCCTGGCTGATAGCGCAGCCACGCCCGCTGAAACGCACCTCGCGCACATGATCGTCATCGCCGACGTTCAGGTCGATCTCGATGCGGTCGCCGCACAGCGGATTGGTATCCGCCGCGCTCAGCGTGGGATGCTCCAGCTTGCCGTGGTTGTGCGGCTCGCGGTAGTGCTCCAGAATGTACTGCCGATAGATGTCATCCATACCAAACAAATCTCTGTATACTTCCCAGCCCGCGCAGGCGGGCTTTGCGGCGGTACGTCCATCGCTGCGGATTTACCCGCCTGTAGACTGCCGCCGATACACAAACTATAGCGCAAAGATGGCGCACGCGCGCTCCAGCGCCTCCGCCAGCGTGTCGATCTCGGCGGAGGTGGTGTAGACGTAGAAGCTGGCGCGCGCGGTGGCGGCTACCTGCATGCGCTCCATCAGCGGCTGCGCGCAGTGGTGGCCCGCCCGCACAGCCACGCCCTCGCGGTCGAGCAGTGTGGCCAGGTCGTGCGCGTGGATGTCGCCCAGTGTGAACGAGATGACGCCGCCGCGCCGCTCGGCGGGCGGGCCGAAGATCGTCAGATCGGGAACCGCGCGCAATCGCTCCAGCGCGTAGACCGTCAGCGCGTGCTCGTGGGCGCGCACCTGCTCCATATCGAGCTGTCGCAAGTAGTCCACCGCCGCGCCCAGCCCAATCGCCTCGATGATGGCCGGCGTGCCTGCCTCGTACTTCCACGGCAGATCGTTGTAGGTCGTGCCCTCCAGTGTCACCTCGCGGATCATGTCGCCGCCACCCAGGAAGGGCGGCATGGCCTCCAGCAGCGCCGCACGCCCCCACAGCACGCCGATGCCGGATGGGCCGAGCATCTTATGCCCGCTGAAGGCGTAGAAATCGCAGTCCAGCGCCCGCACATCCACTAGCAGGTGCGGAGCCCCCTGTGCGCCATCCACCAGGAAGAGCGCGCCGACGGCGTGGGCTTTGGCGATCAGTTCGGGGAGTGGCGTCAGCGTCCCCAGCACATTCGACATCTGGGTCAGCGCCACCAGTTTTGGCTTGTGTCGCTCCAGCAGCGCATCGTAGGCGGCCAGGTCAAGCTCGCCCTCTGCGGTGATGGGCGTGTAATAGACATGTGCGCCGGTGCGCTGGGCGGCGAGCTGCCACGGCACGATGTTGCTGTGGTGCTCCATCTCGCTCAGCACGATGGCGTCGCCTGCGCGCAGATTGGCGTCGGCCCACGTCCGTGCGACCAGATTGATGCTCTCGGTGGTGTTGCGGGTGAAGATGACCTCGCGGGCGCTGCGGGCGTTGATGAACTTCGCCACGTTCTTGCGGGCGCGCTCGTAGGCGCGGGTGGCCTCCTCGCTGAGCGTGTACGCTCCGCGATGGATGTTGGCGTAGGAGGTGCGCGCGAACTGATCCATGGCGTCGAGGACGGCGCTGGGCTTCTGGCTGCTGGCGGCGCTGTCGAGAAAGGCCAGCGGCTTGCCGTTGATCTCGCGCGCGAGGATGGGGAAGTCGGCGCGCGGCGCGAGCGACCCAATGGCGCCGGATACTGCGCCGGATACTGCGCTGACGCCCTTGGCGGTCGCGGTTGATGGGGTCGCGTCAGTCGCTTCACTCGCGTCCAGCATGCTCGTCAACTCCTCTGCTCCGCGCGCCCGCCGTTGGGCGCCGCGCTACAGGCCGACCGGGCCAATCAGAAGCGCACAGGAGCCGGAAGGGCGCTTCCCTCCCGGCTCCTGTTCGGCTCGGACTCGTCTCAGTCGCGTCTCGGACTCGTCGCAGGCGCCGAAGGGTGGGCTACTTGCCCTCCGCCGCCTCCGGGCCGATCAGCCACTCGTAGCCCTTCTTCTCCAACTCCAGGGCGAAGTCGGAACCGCCCGTCTTGATGATGCGCCCCTTATGCATGACATGCACCACATCTGGCGTGATGTAGTTCAGGATGCGCTGGTAGTGCGTGATGATCAGCACGCCCATGCGCGGCCCACGCAGCGCGTTGACGCCCTCCGAGACGACGCGCAGCGCGTCGATGTCGAGGCCGGAGTCGGTCTCGTCCAGAATCGCCATGCTCGGCTCCAGCATCGCCATCTGCAAGATCTCGGCGCGCTTCTTCTCGCCGCCAGAGAAGCCCTCGTTCAAATAGCGGTTGATGAAGCTCTGATCGACCTTGAGAATCTTCATCTTCTCGTTGATCAGCTTGCGGAACTCCGAGGGCGGGATGCCCTTGCGCTTGGAGACCTGGCCGGTCGCCTCGTTGTTGGCGGCAGGATCATACCCCTCGCGGCGGGCGTCCACCGCGCGCCGCAGGAAGTTGGCGACGGTGACGCCTGGGACGGCGCTGGGATACTGGAAGGCCAGGAAGATGCCCATGCGCGCGCGTTTGTCGGCCGAGAGCTCGAGGACGTTGTGCCCCTTGAAGAGGACTTCGCCGCTGGTCACTTGATACTTGGGATGCCCCATGATGACGTTGGCGAGCGTGCTCTTGCCGGAGCCATTCGGCCCCATCAGCGCGTGCGTCTCCCCTTGCGTGACCGTCAGATCGACGCCGCGCAGAATCTCCTTGCCCTCGACGCTGGCGTGTAGGTCGCGGATGACAAGCTGCGCGGGCTGTGTCTCGACGCCCGGCGTGGCAGTGGCGGATGTGGTCTCCATAGCCGTGATGCGAACCTCCTCCCGCGCGCCGAAGCGCCGGGTGATGCTTCTTCTCGTTCTCGAATCGTTATCAGCGCGTCCACGGCGCGCAGAGCGCCGCGAACGTAGTTCAGGCTCCGCTTGAGCCGTTGTCGCGTATCAGGATGGTCTGGATAATCCCGTGATGGCGATCAGGCCTGCTGCTGTGCGCCCGCCCCACCCGGCGTCGATCGCCCGGCGCGTGGCGTCAGGGTGATGAGCCGCTGGACGGCGCGCTGGCTGGCCATCACCTCTTGCACAGCGCGCGCGGAGTCGGCCTCGCGCAGCAGATCGGCCAGGGTGATGGCGTCGAGCGTCGCCGAGACGGCGTCGCGCACGCGCGCCCACAGGAAGTGCGTCGAGCAGCCGTCCAGACGGTCGCAGATGACGTCCATCTCACCCTCGGTCGCGCAGATCATCGGCGCGATTGGCCCCTCCAGCGCGCGCAGAATCTCGCTCATGCGCAGCTCTTCGGGCGACTTCGCCAGCCGATAGCCGCCATGCGCGCCACGGGTGGATTCCACCATCCCGTGCTGGCGCAGCGACCGCACCAATTGCTCCAGATACTGCTGTTGCAGCTCCAGCCCTTCAGCCAGACTGATCTCGGTCAGCGAGCAGGGCCTGTCTCCGTAGTGGCGCGCCAGATGAACCATCAGGCGTACCCCATATTCACCGCGCGTCGATACCCGCAGCATCGCCGGCCTCCTCGCTTATTCCGACTTGCCAACTAGGATATAGCATACCATCGCGCGCGAAGTCGGGTCAAGCAAAGCAGGCTGTCCGGCAGGGACTGGGGCGGGCTGCCGCTCAGCTCTCCGCGCCGCCGATGCGCTGGCTGACGAGCTGCGCCAGCGCCGCTGGGCTGATCGGCTCGGCGTCTGGGATATGGACGAGGGGCGCTGTGTTCGCCAGATGAGCTGGCCACCTGAAGAGGACATTCCCGGCGTGATTGTGCACGGTATAGCTCGCGATGTCTCCGCCCTCAATGATCTCGCGCACCTCGACCATCTCGCTCCACGGATAGGTGAAGGTGAAGTTTCCAGCGGTCGCGGAGAGGCCCACATCATCCGCCCGCAGCGTTGGCCCAGCCCGGAAGGTCGTGAAATAGCAGAGGATCAGGCCCACAAAGCCATAGGCGCCCAGCGTCCCGACCAGGAGTCCGGTCAGCGAGAAGAATGGTGGCGCGAGCGGTGGCGCTGTCAGAGGCGCTGTCAGCGTGAAGTGGAGCGAGAACGGCGCAGCAGAGCCGAGGAAGCCGAGGGATAACTGGATGAATGGCAAGAGCTCGGTGGCCAGCAGCGCGCCAACGAGGAACCTGCCCACACGCGCAGCCCGCGAGGGTCCAATCCACAATGCATAGACTTTTCCACGCAGTGAATCATCTTTCAGGGAGAAGATGAGCGCGGAATCCTGGCTGACATCCGAACGTACCGATTGCTGCGACAGCGCACGCTGGAAACGGATGAACATGCGCACGAGCAGGATGGTGGCGACGCCCAGGGGCAGGCAGAATGCGACATTGAGCCACGGTGTATCGGTGAGTGGCGCTACGACGACCGCGACCGCGAGCGCCAGCGTCATCGCGGTCAAGAGGATGTGCGCGGCGGCGGCCCACTGACGACGCGGCGCAGAGGATGCTGTGGCAGTCAGCGTCTTCGAGAGGGTGCGCGGCGCCAGCCCGGTGCGCGCGGTGATGAACTGTATGAGGGCATCCTGGCGCAGCTTCATCTCGACGGTGGAGGCGCCATCTGGAATGTCGCTCTGGCTCAGCGAGAAATAGTCCCACGTCGCCACCGCACGACTGCCATAGAGGCGCCAGGTGCGCTTTCCGAGCGCGCGCGACGAGAGTTTCTCGACCTCGAGCAGGCGCGCGTCGCTCCAGGGGATGACTACGCGGCGTCCGGTTTCGGTGACGCACTCCAGCCCATCCGCAGTCGCGGTCGCGCCATAGGCATGCCGCCACTGGAACCACAGGATGCGCGCCGCGATGACGCTGAGAACGCCACACGTGACAGCTACGGCGACGGTAAGGATCAGCAGAAGCGCGTGCGACAGCGTATCACCTGGCGTTCTGGCGCGCTGCAACGTCTCGCTCAGGCCCAGATAGCCGAGCAGCACGTAGAACGGAACCATTACCAGGGCAAAAGCGCCACAGATCGCCATCGAGAGCAATGCGGTTGGACTCTTGCGCCACTGCAAGACGAGCGTCCCATCTGGCTGCGGGGGCGCATCGCCCGCAGGCGCGGGAGTCACCGCAAGGGGCAGGGCGTCCACGTCGCCATAGAGAGCGCGCCGCCGCCGACGATAGCCATCCAGACTGCGCGCCGCAGTATGCGCGAGTACGAGGCTGACTATGAGCAGAAGGAGCGCCAATACTGCCGCGATCAGCAAGTCAGTGCGGAAAGGCAGACCCAACTCGATGTCGAGCGGAATCTGGCTGTTCAGATACAAGACTGGCGCAGCCACCATCAGCGCGGCCGTAGCGCACGCCGCCAGCGCCGTTGCCCACCAGAAACGCCCTGGTATCCGCATGGGCGCCAACTCCTTCTCCCTCCAGACTTGTTCATCAAGCGCGCTTCCAGCGGCATTGCGCCGCGAGCGCGGGCATCATACTACGGATGCTTCCTCTTCCTCAACTGTTTCGAGCGATCCCCTGTGCGCTATCTCTTGCTCCCCTCTCCCGCCTCGGCGGGGGAGGGGCTGGGGGTGGGGGGTTACCCGCGCACGTTCACCTGCCAGACGATGATCTGCGCATCCTGCTCGTCAATCGTGGCGATGCGCGCGCCATCAGGCGACCAGACGAGGGAGTCGATGTCGCCATAGCAGGCCAGTGACAGGACGCCGGACAGATACCGGTAGTGGGTCTGCGCCAGTGGATCGCTTCCTGTGTTGGCGCGGATGGAGAGGATGGCGGTATCGTCTGGCGCGCACTGGAGCGCGGCGAGCAGCTTGCCATCTGGACTCTGCGCGAGCGTCATGCCTGCCTCGGAGCCTGCTGCCTGCGCGATGGCGGCGCTGGTCGCCGCGTTCGGGGGATTGACCAGCGGCGGCATATAGCCGCCAGTCGAGGGCGCGGCGTCCACACCGGGCAGATTGAGGAACGCGGAGGTGGCCAGATCGGGTGTCACGTACTGCCCATCCGCTGACCATAGCCACTGGCTCGTTCGGTACAACACCGGATCGGTTGAAGCGCGTCGCTCCCCAACCGCGCCGCTGCGCCAGGGGCTGATGGCGCTAGCCGCGGGCGTCGCCGCCGAGCCGGGCGCGGCGCTGATCTGCCCATCGGCGATCCACTGATACGCTGGGGCGAAGGGGATGGTGTCGCCCGGCGTCTGGATGAACTGCTCGTTGGGCTGCCAGGCATAGGTGGGAACGAAAGGCGGTGTAGCGCCGGTGAGCGCGCCGGGAATCGCGCTGACGTTTGCGGCTC
>DATAED010000133.1:0-12793 GCA_036258195.1 Ktedonobacterales bacterium | reverse complement strand
CTGGGCGCGGCGCCCGACACTATTTGGCGGGCGGAATGTTCTGATTGACGTGGAAGAGGTTCTGGGGATCGTACCGGGCTTTGATCTGCGCGAGGCGGTCATAGTTCTCGCCGTAGGAGGCGCGCACCTGCTCGTCTCCCTCACCCATCATCATGTTGATGTAGCCACCACCGGCCGAGTAGGGATGCAGCGCCAGCCAGTAGTTGCGCGCCCAGGCGATCATGCGCTCGTTGTTGGCGGGGTCGGGATCCACCCCCACGATCACCTCGGCGAAGTTGGCGTCGCGGTAGTTGAACGCCATTGCGTCTTTGGCGGGCCTGTGCGCCGCGCCGTTGATGGGGTAGAGGTGCATGGTGGAGTACGGCGTGGGAAGTTGCGCGCCATACTTCGTGTGCAGCTCGATGGCCTGATCATTCAGATCGGTGATGAAGTCGGCCTTCCAGTACCATTGCAGCCCCGGCGGGAAGAGCGCGTCGAACAGGCTCTGCAGCGCGGGCCAGGGAACCGGCCCCGCCAGATCCATCGCGGGCGTCCCGAGGGCGCGAATCGACTTGAACCGCTCGTCGGCCTGCCCCAGATCGCCGGTGTAGCACCATACGATGACGCACATCGTCTGGCCCTGATACTGCTCCGGGAAGGGCGGCGCAGGCGGCACGCTGACGAAGCCGAACCAGCCATTGATGTCCTCTGGCGCGCTGAGAATGAAGTCGCGCCAGAAGGTGAGTACCTCCTGCGCCTGATCGAGCGGCCAGAAGATCGGGCCGCCGTAGACCGTGCTGACATCGTGGCAGCGGAAGAGGAACGACGTGACCACCCCGAAGTTGCCGCCACCGCCGCGCACCGCCCAGTACAGATCGGGATGCTCGCGCTCATTAGCGGTCACGAAGCTGCCATCGGCCAGCACCATATCGACGCCGAGCAGGTTATCGACCGTCAGGCCGTAAGCGCGAGCGAGATAGCCGATGCCGCCGCCCAGCGTCAGGCCGCCAACGCCCGTCGTCGAGATGAAACCGCTCGGCGTCGCCAGATTGAAGGCGTGCGTCGCATGATCGACATCGCCCCAGACACAGCCACCCTCTGCGCGCACCGTCTTCGCCGCTGGGTCGACTGTCACGCCCTTCATGCGAGAGAGATCGATCACCAGGCCATCGTCGCAGGTTCCCAGGCCCGGCGCGCTGTGGCCGCCGCCGCGCACGGCCAGCAGCAGGCTGTGGTCGCGGGCGAAGTTGACGCTACTGATGACATCAGCGACATCCACGCACCGCACGATGAAGCGCGGGCGCTTGTCGAACATGCCGTTGTACACCTTGCGCGCCGCATCGTAGTCGGCGTCTCCTGGCTGAACCAGCTCCCCGCGCAACTGCGCCTTGAAGTTGGTGATGGTCGCTTCATCCACCACTGCTACACTCATCTGCGATCCTCCTCCCCCACGGCGATCCGTCACGGCCACTCCAGCGCGTGACCCGGCGCCGCAATGCGGGTTCGGAGGACAGCATAGCGAAGTGGTCGTTAGTGAAGCGTTTGGCGCAGCGTTTGTTTCCGAGCAGTGGTGAGCGTCTGCGGCCACGCTGGCCGTTACCCGCGCGTTAGCCCCTGCGTGTAGAGCTATGAGGCAGGGCGGCGGCCTGAGCGGCGCGCAGATCTGGCATGTCGAATCCTTCAGTGAACCAGGCATACGCGGCGCGCAAGGCGCGCAGCGTCTCGGCGCGGTGCGAGCCAGGCAGCCGCGCCAGCGTGCGCAACGCGCGCAACTCCAGTGAGCGCGCCTGCTGGCCGCGCGCAATCTCGACCGCGCGCAGCAGGGCAGCCTCAGCGTCGCGGGGATCGCGCCCGGCGGCCAGCGTCAGCTCGGCGCGCAGGCGGTGCAACTCGGCATCCCACCAGCGTTCATTGTGGCTGGTGGAATGCGCCAGCGCCTCGTCGATGGCCAGCAGCCCGTCGTCCGGGCTGCCAGCCTGCAGGTAGACGCGCGCCAGCAACGAGTAGTAGTAGGGCAGGCGCAGTCTGGCGCCGCTCGACATGAATGCCGCGATGGCCTCACGCAGCGCGGCGATCTGCGCCTCGTCGGGTCGCTCATCAGCCTGCGCATAGGCCACCAGAATCGCCGCCCAGGCCTCGTAGTAGGGCGCTTTATACTCCCGCGTCAGCGCCAGCGCTTCCTCGGCGGAGGCGCGCGCAGCCTGGGCGTCTGCACTGAGCTGCCGGAGCAGCGCCAGATACGTCGCAGCCAGCGCCTGATTGAATGGCTGCCCCAGGCTCTGCGCCAGCCGCACGGCCTCCTGTCCGGAGCGCGCTGCCTGCTCCGGATAGCCGAGCAGCCAGAGCACGTGCGCGCGCCAGGCAGGCGTGTGGACGACATAATCCCAGCCCTGTGAATCCAGCAGGCCCTGGGCTGCGGCGTCATCGCGCGCCAGGGAAATGCGCGCGACGCGCGCGAACGCCTCGTTGGCCTCGCCCAGCCGTCCCAGATGGAGCTGCACCCCTGCCAGCATCATATTGGTGAGCGGCGGCGCCGAACTTCCAGAACGCTCGTAGATCGTATTCATCTCTTCGGCCACCGCTTGCACGCGATCAAGGCGAGCCTGCACGGTCAGCAGCGATTGCAAGCCGTAGAGCGCTTCGGCTCGCTGGGTGTCATCGCCGACGGTTTCGCCCAATACCAGCGTGCGATCGACGACGGCCTCCAGTTCAGGCGCGGTCCAGCCGCGCGTGATGCGGTAGAGCGGCGCGACCGCCAGCAGCAGCCGCAACTCGCGCCGGTCGCGTTCGGCGCCGCTGGGGGTCTGCTCCACCAGCGCGAGACCGTGGCGCAGCAGCTGGATGGCGTCTTCGAAGGCGAAGACCCGCTGCGCCACCAGCGCGGCGCGATGGTAGGCCGGGATGGCCTGCGCGATGGCGCCGCCAGCCTCGTAGTGCGCGGCAATCTGTCCACTGACAGCGTCCAGGTCGTCGGCATGCAGCGATGCGAGCGCCTGGGCGACGCGGCGATGCAGCAGGCGCCGCTGTGGCGCGCTGATCTCGGCGTAGGCGACCTCGCGCAGCTTGTCATGCGTGAAGTCGTAGGTATCTGTCCCCTGCTCGCGCACGATACGCCGCTGCCAGAGTTCATCCAGCGTGCTGACAATATGCGCTTCATCCCCTGTGCTGACCTGGGTGAGCACCTCGATGCTGCACGCCCGCCCGACGGTGGCGGCCAGCGCGGCCAACTCACGCGCGGGCGGTGAGAGCTGCGCGAGGCGGCTGGCGATGACGGCGCGCACACCTGGCGGCAACGTTTCCGTGTCTGGAATGGGCGTGACGGCGTCAGGCTCGGCCACGACGCGCCGTTCGAGCAGCTTCTCCAGCCCCGCGCGCGCCGTCTCGATGACAAAGAGCGGATTGCCCTCCGTCTCACCAAACAGCCGCATCGCGTCAGACGCATCCAACTCGCGATCGACGATGCGCGCGGCCAGCTCGGCTGTCTCGGCGGCGTCGAGCGCGCCCAGAGCGATTTCGGTCACGGCGACGGTGTGGCGCAGATGGTTGAGCGTGGCACGCAGCGGATGCTGTGGCGGCGTCTCTTCGGTGCGTGCGGCCCCGACGACAAGCAGGCGAGCGGAAGGATCAAAGCGCTCCAAAAAGTGCAGCCACTCCAGCGTCTCCTGGTCGCACCATTGCAGATCATCCATCACCAGCAGCAGCGGCTGCGGCGCCGCCAGCGTCGCCAGCGCCAGCGCCCTGAAGAACTGCTGGCGCTGGCCAAATTCGGTGAGCGGCGCGTATGGCGGCGTATCGGGATGCTCAGCCAGCAACTCTGGCAGCACGCGCGCCAGCTCCGAGAGCCAGAGGGGGTCGAGCCGCCCGATGGCCGGGCGCAGGCCAGGACTGCGCAGCCACTCGATGACCGGCGCAAACGACAACTGCCCCTCGACCGCGTAGGAGCGCGCCGTCGCGGTGGTCACGCCCTGCTGGCTGGCCCAGCGAACCAGCTCCTCCGCCAGTCGCGATTTGCCGATGCCCGGCTCGCCGGTGATGAGGACAAAGCCGGGGCCGTGCGCGCTGGCCGCCTGCCAGGCCGCCTGAAGCGTCTGCCACTCGCGCCGCCGCCCGATCAGCGCAGGCGGCGCCGCCTGCGTCGCTACGACTGGCTCGGCGAGCGGCGCTGGCTGGTCGCGGCGCACGTTCAGCGGGGGCGTCATCTGGAGCAGACGCTGGTGCAGCTCCTCTGTGGCCCGGCTCGGCCCGATGCCCAGCGCCTGCAAGAGCGCGCTGGCGCCAGCCTGGTACGCCCGCAGCTCGCCCGCACGGTCGCCCGTCTGCGCCAGCAGACGCATCAGCGCGCGGTGGGCCTCCTCATTCAGCGGATCGGAGCGGATGAGCTCGCGCGCGTAGCGGATGGCGCTGGCGAGGTTCTGCTGCGCCTCGTGGGCCGCCATGAGCCGCTCCAGCGCGCGGATGTAGCGCTCGCGCAGCCGCTCGCGCTCCGGCGCAATCCAATCATCGTAGCAGCCTGGCAGCAGGTCATCCTGATAGAGCTCCAGGATGCGCTCACCCAGCAGGCGCAGCGCGCCGCTGTCGGGCGGAGTGTCGTCGTGCTCCAGCTCGGCCACCGCGCGCTCGAATGCCTCTACATCCAGGCGCAGCGTCACCTCGGGTCGCCACTGCAAGGCATGATGCTCGACCAGCAGCAGGGCGCCGAGATCAGGCTGAGCGCCACGCAGAGCATGCAAGAGCTGGCGCAGATTATTGCGCGCCTGCGCCTCGCTGGAGTCGGGCCAGAAGATGAAGGCGATGCGCTGGCGCAGTTGCGGCGCGTCGCGATGCAGAGCGAGGTAGGCGAGCAGCGACTGGAGGCGCGGGGTAGTAAATCCCTGCGCCGGGCGATCATCCCAGGTGAGGCGGAAATCGCCGAGCAACTGGATCTGCGCGGTTGGCGCCATCAGTGTTACTCTCCAGCGCGCTCCAACTGGCCTGGCACGCGCAGAGAAAGGTCGCGCGCGCTTCGTGCGAGTGATCGTCGGGCCATCATCGCCAGCAGTTGTACCCACCCAACTCTATCATGTCAACGGCAAAAGGGCATAGGGCAAGGTCTCACGACACGCTGAGCAGCGTCGCGCGGCGTTGACACGCGCGGCGTCTGTATGACAGACTGCGCGCGGCAGCGCCTGATGGATTCAGGGGCGCCGCGTCGAATACGAGCGAACGGTGTGTGGCATGATCGAGACGACCCTCTCTCCGGCCCTGATCGCGCTGATCCGAAATAGCGAGCGAGTGGCGCTGATCCCCCACGAGCGCCCCGACGCCGACGCGCTGGGCGCCACGCTGGGCCTGGCGCGGGCGCTCACGACAGCGGGGAAGACCGCTCGCGTGCTGCTGGGAGAGTTCGTCAAGGAGTCGCTGGCGTTCCTGCCGGGATTCGCCAACCTGGCGCTGGGTCACTCCGCCGAGGCCGATGCCTTCCTCGCCGCCGCCGACCTGACGCTGGTCTGCGATACACACGAGCCAACACTGCTGGGACGCTGGCTGGAGCCGCTGAAGCGCGTCATTGCGCGGGACGTCAGCGCGGTCGCCGTCATCGATCATCACAACCCAAAGGGGGAACTGATCTTCTCGCAGGGCTGGATCGACCCTAGCTACTCCTCTACCTGCGAGATGATGCTGCTCGCGCTGGAGCGGCTCGGCTGGCCGCTCGATACGGCGATTGCCAGCGACCTCATGGCGGGCGTCATGTTCGACACCTCGCGCTTCACCAACGCCAATACGCAGCCACGCACGCTGACCAACGCCGCCAAGCTGGTCGAGCATGGCGCGGATGTCGCGGACATCAACGGCAAGCTGTTCTCGCTGGGGACGCCCGCCGAGGTGCAGTTGCGCGGCGAAGTCTACGCCTCGATTCACATGGGGTTCGAGGGGCGCTATGTGTGGGTCGCCGTGACACAGGCGCAGCTCGACCGATTAGGGCTGGATGAGAGCGCGCTGACAGGCTTCAGCAACGACCTGCGGCTGATCGAGGGGGTGAAGGTCGCCGCTGTGCTCTATGCGACGCAGCCAGACTCGACGCGGGCGAGCCTGCGCTCACGTGACGGCTACGAGGTGCGCCAGATCGCGGAGCAGTATCCGGCGGGTGGTGGCCACTCGGTCGCCGCCGGATGCCAGATTCCGCTGCCGCTGGAGCAGGCGGCTGCGGATCTCCAGCAGAAGATCGCGACCCTCTTTGCGTCGTAACCTCTCCCCCTGACCCCCTCCCTGAAGGGGAGGGGGAACCTTCGCCAGGAGACGTCGCATCAGCCGACCTCGCTGACAGTGGCATACGTATCCAGAGACAGGCTAGCCGCCACGCGCCGCGCGCTGAAACCGGGCGAGGTCTTCTGCGTCGTCCACCGAGACGTGATGATAGACCTGCCGCCAGCCGCCCTGCTCGGGGATGAAGCGAAAGATGCAGATGCACCTGGTGCGAACGTCAGGACGTTCGGAGACCGTTCCGCCCTCGCTCTCATGCGCGTATTCGCCGTGCTCGCGCCCGGTGAAAACGACCAGCTCAGGCGTCACATAGGCCACGATGTCCTCGAACACGCTCCGTATCTGCACCGGGCCGGAGAGGCCGCGCGCAGCAACCGCGTCAATGGTCGCCTTGCCGCGCACGACGCCCGCGACCGGGCTGCCGAGCTGGACGAGGGGATCGTCGGCCCAGATGCGCTGATAGAGATCGACTGTGCGGGTGTTGAAGGCGTAATAAAAGGTTTCGAGCGCCGCACGCGCCCCGGTGAGGCCCGGCATAGCGGTGTCGGCCAGCAGGTTCTGCTCGCCGCGCACGATCACCCCATCCAGCGCCGTCGCCACCGTGCGATCAGCCGCATTACCAACGCCGCCGTCTGGCTGCGTCATCAGGTTTCCTCCTTCTGTGACGGGTTGTCTCTTCTGGTCGATCAGTGGGAAGACATGCCGCGCTTCACTCGCGCACACACCCATCTGTCTAATTCTTGCTCCTGCGACTGGCGCTCAGTCAAGAGACGAGCGAGCCTGGCCAGCGTTGACACGGCGACAACAGACAATCGCCGCCCTGCGCGCACGCAGGGTGTCGCCGATGGGTACGCGCGTGCGGGGCGGAGAACGTGGGATGTTGTAGCATGGGGGTGAGCGCGGCGCGCAACACGCTGTCGGCTCCTTTCGTAGACTAGAGGTAACCAGAGGTAACTAGAGGTGGGGCAGCGGGGCCCGGGCCGCGTTCGACAGGATATGGATGGGGGAACGGATTGCACATCATCCTCGAACTGGTCGCGACCTACGGCTATGTCGTCGTGTTGCTGGTGGTGATGGCGGAGAGCGCCGGGCTGCCGCTGCCGGGCGAGACCTCGCTGCTGGTCGCGGGAGCGCTGGCCGCCACGGGCAGCCTGTGGCTGCCGGGCGTCATCATCGCCGCCGCAGCGGGCGCCATCCTGGGCGACACCGCTGGCTACTGGATTGGCCGCACCTCTGGGCTGCGCCTGCTGCGACGCCACGGCCACCTGCTACGCTTCGATGAGCGCAAGCTGGAGCAGGCCGAGCGCTTCTTCGCGCGGCACGGCGAGAAGGCCGTCTTTCTGGGGCGCTTCGTGCCGATTGGGCGTATCTTCAGCGCTGTGCTGGCGGGCGTCAGCAGGATGCGCTACAACCGCTTCCTCTTCTGGAACGCGACGGGCGGCATCGTCTGGGCCACGCTGATGGGCACGCTCGGCTACCTCTTTGGTCGCCAGCTCCCGCTGCTGGAGCGGCTGGTGGGCCAGTTCGGCTTTGGGCTGCTGGCGGCGCTGCTGCTGTTCATTGCGGCGCGCATCGCCTGGAGTCGGCGCGAGCAACTGGCGGCCTGGTGGGCGCAGATGCGCAGTCAGCCGCGCAACCTCGGCGCGCTGCGGCAATTCTTCTCACCACGCTACCGCTGGCTGTTCGCGAGCATCGGCATTGGCCTGGCCACGCTCGGCAGCGCCGCGCTGGCGTTGGCGCTGTTCACCGATGTGATGTAGCGCATCTGGACGCGAAGGATCGCGGCGCCGGAGGGCCAGCCACTCTTCGGGCTGGGCTAGAAAGGCAGACGCGCCATCATCAATCCACTCTCCGAAGCGCATCCACGGGCAGGCGCTGACAAGTTATTGTCGTCCACGCTGCGCCGACCGCGACATCCGCGCCTGGTTCGCTTTGTGCGGCTGGGGCTGGTGGCGTGCCTGGTCATCGTCGCGCTGGGCGCGCTGGTCAGCTGGCGCTACCTGGCCTCGCTGCCCAGCGTGGGCGACGCACAGCAGCGCGTGGACGCCATCGTGCAGGCGCGACATGGCGTGGAGGTCGGGACGCCGCCGCCGTCGAAGGTGGGGCAGGCGATTGTCGCCGTCGAGGACTCGCGCTTCTACACCAATCACGGCATCGATGTACCGAGCATGGCGCATTTTACCTGGAGCTATCTCACTACCGGCTCGACCCAGCAAGCTGGCGCGACGATCACCGAGCAATTGGTGAAGATCCTCTATGTCCAACAGCCACATTCGGTCGGCGGCAAGCTGGAGATGCTGGGGCTGGCGCTGAAGATGAATCAGGCGTACTCCAAGCCGCAGATTCTGGAGATGTATCTCAACGTCATCTATTACGGGCATCAGGCCTATGGCATCGCGCAGGCCAGCGAGACGTATTTTCATCTTCCGCCAGACCAGTTGAACTGGGGGCAGGCCAGCATGCTGGCCGGGCTGCCGCAGGCGCCAACCGCCTATGACCCCTTCAAGCACTTCGATCTGGCGCGCGAGCGGCAAAGCCACGTGCTCTCGCGGCTGGTCGCCACGGGTGTGTTGACGCCCGCCCAGGCCGCCGCCGCCTACGCCGAGACGCCCAGCCTGCCAGCAGCGCGCTGATGGATCGGCGTCAGAGATGGACGCCGTAGAGGGCAAAGAGCCAGTACGCTGAGGTGAGCCAAAGCCCCAGGATGATGGTGAAGAGCGCGCTGCCCGCCAGCGCCAGCAGCCAGCCCGGCGCGCGCCGCTGCCGCACCAGCAACACCTTGGCGACAAAGACGCCATAGATGAACGCGCCGAGCGTGGCGTGCAGCATGATACGCGTGTCGGGTGGATTCAGGCCGAGGTCGAAGAGGCAGTTGAAGGCGACGGGCAGCGTCAGCGCCATGGCGATGCGCCCCGACCAGCGATGCATGAAGCTGTAGAAGCGCGTTTTGGTCGAGAGACGGAAGAGGCCAAACATGCCCGCCGCCGTCACCAACTGGCCGCAGGCGAGCACGAGCGTCGCGCTGGCCAGCCACGCCTTCATGTAGAAGGGGTCACTAAAAAAGGGGTGGTAATCGGGGACGAGATGCGGTGTGGCAACCATGTAGCGTTCGAGCGCCGCGATGGCCTCGGTGACGAGCGCACCCAGCGCCAGCGCGGCGGCCAGCCGTATGCGTACAGGCCCGCGCCGCTCCCTGGCAGCAGCTCGCGGCGGCTCATCTGGCGGGCGTACAATCGTCGCCTGCGCCTGCTGCTGATCTGCCATAGCGTCGCCTCACCTCTCGCTGGCTGGCGGACGTTTCAGACGCAGCCAGCTATTGAGAGGTACGGCTGCGGGTAACAGGGCGAGGGGCGTGCCGATAGGACAGGGGCAATCGCGCGGCGAGCGCCCTCACCCCAGCCCTCTCCCTCTGGGAGAGGGAGCAGGGCGTTCGCATGGGACGCGCCGCTCAGTTCACCATCAGGCCGACGCGCATCAGCGCTCCTCTCCCGCCGCCAGCCTCACACCTCGTCGTCGACGGCGTGCAACTCGGCGGCGGGGCCATTGGGCTGGTGATGCGTGCGAATGAGGGTGACAACGCGCGCAGGTAGCCCGGCCCGAGCCACTAGCTCAGCGCCGATCTCCGCGTGACGCCAGGCGTTGTAGAAGGGGCGACGGAACCACGGGCGCGGCGCGCGAGCCAGCCAGTCCAGCGCGCGGGGCGCGAAGGCGCGCAGCAGCACGACCAGCGGGCGCACGACGAATGGCACGCGACCACGGCCCTTGCCGCTGTCGTGCAGCAGCGCCGCCGCCAGCAGATCATCATCGACGCAACCGCGCTCGCGCAGCGCCCGATAGACCGTCAGGCTGTGGCGCTGGTCATTGCGGGTCATGCTGAAGAAGAGCGCGCGGCCAGCGGCTGGCAGCGTCGTATCGAGGATCTCGTGGTCGGCGGCGTCGAGCGGGCGCGCTGCCAGCGAGCGCCACACCTGATAGACGCGATAGCGCGCCGCCAGCAGCGACCCACGCCGCGCGCCACGCCGGGTATCCGCTGGCATACTGCTAGAGGGCATAGACGAACGCCGGGTAGATCGGCCCCGCGATCCCACCCGTGATGATCTGCGCCAGAAAGCCAATCCAGTAGCCGGGATTGAGGAGGCCCAGCCCGATCAGTTCGAGCAGGTAAGGGATCAGGAAGAAGATGATCAGCAGGATGGCTTCCATGTAGGGTTGGAGGTCGCGGAGACGCACCGCCGGAGCATTGGGCAGCAGGGCAAAGAGCATGTTGTAGCCGTCGAGTGGGTGCAGAGGGATGAGATTGACCACGGCCAGCACGATATTCGTCGCGGCCAGGATGAAGAGGAATTGCTCCAGCCTGAGCTGCCAGATGGGTTGCGCATGGCCCAGGCAGGCCTGCAAGAGCGAGCCTGTCGCGCCATCGCAGCGCACGGCGAACTGCGCCAACATCTGGTAGCCCGGCATCAAGCGCAGAATGACCGCAAAGAGAAATCCCATCAGCAGACTGAAGACTGGCCCGGCCAGCGCCACGAGGAACACGCCAGAGTCTGGCCCCACCCGCATGCGCCGCGCATCGACCTCGACCGGTTTACCCCAGCCCAGGCCCACAGGCAGCCCCCCCAGCGGAATGCCAAAGGAGAGCGTGACCGCCACGATAGAGCCGATGGCGGCCATCTGGCGGCGCGGGTTGACGCTGAGGCGACCGGCGGCCCACGAGGAGCCATCGCCCAGCAGCCACGCCATACCGGCATGCGCCGCTTCGTGCAGGGTGATCGCGATCACGAATGCGAGGAAGGTCTCGACGATGACCAGCGTGTTCATGGATCAGGCCTTGGCAGTCTTTGCTTTCTTGGGCTTTTTCTTCTCTTTCGGCGTCGGATTCTTGCCACCCATGTTGCGCCTCCTGTTGCGAAGTCCGGCGCGAGGCAAGGAAGCGACTACACCAGCCGCCACGAGCCACGCTTCACGCCGACGAGGCCGCGCACGGCCTCGCACGCGCCATTATACGAGACGCCGCCGCGCGCCGTCCAGACGCAGTTCCAGCCCTTCACGCGCCGTGATGACATCGGGGAAGGCCGCGCGTGCGCGCCGCTCCAGCTCCGCCACTGCCGTGTCGTCGTAGTGGGGGTCGTGGTGGAAGAGCGCCAGCCGACCGACCTGAGCGCCGCGCGCCACGCGCACAGCCATCGTCGGGGTGCTGTGGCCGTAGCCGCGCTTGGGGTCGGCGCCCTCATAGTCCTCTTCGCTGTATTGCGCGTCGTGGATGAGGACATCGGCGCCGCGCGCAAACTCGATCAGGCGCCGCTCGGCCTCGGGATCCTGGCCGCGCACCTCCACATCGGTCGCGAAGACCAGACGCGCGGCGCCCGCCGTGACGCGATAGAGCATCGTGCCATTGGAGGGATGAAGCTGAGTGAAGAGCGTCTCCACCAGCAGCGCATCGGCGGGCGCCCGCTCGCCATCAGCCAGGATGCACGACCCGCCGTGCGCTGGAATGAGCACGCGCGCGCCATCGCTCAGCGAGGTCAGGGTGCGGTGCGATGGCAGCGCGCGAAAGTCTACGGGGAAGTACGGCGCGCGCATGTAGCCCGCAACGATGTCTTCGAAGCGCATGCCGGCGAGGTCAGGGCCGAAGAAGTGGATGTGGAAGCGGGGATCATAGAGCGGCGCGAAGAAGGGCAGGCCACAGAGGTGATCGTGGTGGGCATGGGTCAGCAGCAGCGTGATCGCTTGCGGCTGAGCGGGAGTAGCGTTGGCGCGGCGCATCAGGTCTTCGCCGAGGGCGATGATCCCGGAGCCGGCGTCGATGATGAGCGTCTGTCGCCCATAGCGCAGCTCCAGGCAGGTCGTGTCACCACCCACCGTGCCACCACCCACCCGTGGAGTCGCATAGCTGCCGCGCACGCCCCAGAAGCGGGCAACCAGCGCGTCGGCGTCTTGACCTGCCGCAGCGTCGTGCGGCTGCGGCTTCGGCGTGGGCGCCGCCACATGCGCCGCGCCGTCCGAAGGGCGCGGCGTCACACTGGTTTGCCCCTGGGGGCGAACCGTCCATGCCATGATCTTGCGCTCCTGGGCCATGACAACGCCACCCACGAATCCGCGCGGGTGGGGCCATGCGCCGCAGTTCTCCACGAGGCGACCGCTCAACGATACGAGCGGTCGCCCTAGAAACGACTTGTGAGATACTGTAGCACGCGCGAGCGCGCTTCGCTTGTGAATCGCATCTCAGAGGCCAAACTGGGCCATAGCGCACGAGCGTTGAATTCAGCGGTCGGCTGGTCGCTGCGGCTCGCCGCTGCGAGATCAGCGACCGCACAGCCAGCAATGATAGGAGGAGCAATGGCTGAGACACTGCGTGTGACACTCGAGATCGGGCCGAAGGGTAAGAAGAGCGTGGCAGTGGCGCCTGACTGGCCCGGGTTCGAGCGCGGCGCCAGGACAGACGAGGCTGCGATTGCGCGGCTCCAGGCGTACCTGCCCCGCTACGCGCCCGTAGCGAAGCTGGCGGGGATGGACGCGCAATTCGCGGCCATTGGCACGGTGGATGTCGTCGAGCGCTATCCAGGCGTCGGCTCGA
>DATAED010000132.1:0-7008 GCA_036258195.1 Ktedonobacterales bacterium | reverse complement strand
CTTTTGCGTTTCTGTGGGGCAGGGGGAGAGGTTTCTGCTAGCTGACCGTGAAGGGGAGATCGGCGGCGACAGCCTGCTTGCCGTTGATCTGCATCGTCACCAGCATGTCGTAGGAGCCAGCGCCGAGGGTGTGGCCCTGCGTGTAGCTAGCGCCGGAGCTGGGGCGCAGATTCGAGATGAGCGTGCGCACCACGGCGCCATTGTGCCGCACCTGCACGGTCACCGGCCCCGGCGCGCTGCCCCTGGCCATGCACAGATTGATGAAGACTGGCCCGGAGAACGTCGTCGCTGCGTTCACGCTGGAACAATTGCCATCCGAGAATGGCGCGACGGTGATGGCGCGGAATGCGCTGGCAGCCTGGCGGTTCAGCGCGGCCTGCGCGTCGGGCGTGGTGGTCGCGGTGGGCCGCTCGGTGGTCGCCGTGGCGGTGGGCGGCGCGATCGTCGCGGTTGGATGCACAGTCGGCGTGCTCGGCGCGCTCTGCCTGGCAAAGAGCTTCATACCCCCCATGCCAAGCCCCACCCCCACCGCCAGCAGCAGCGTGAGCGCAGCGGCGACCACCAGCGCGGGGGAACGACGCGACAGCTTGCGCTTGCCCAGCGTCCGCTGATTGATGCCAGCGCGCAGGCTGTCCACATTTAGCGGCAGGGAGGTCGAGCCGCGCAAAGCGCCGCTATTGGGCGAGGGATTGGAGGATGGATAGGCAGCGGCGCCCCAGTCGTCCCAGACGCGCCCGCCCAGCGGCCCGCTGTTCTGCGCAGGGCGCGCGGTGATCGCCGGGCCACTGGTGCGCGCGTGCAGCGGCCCACTGGTCGTCGAGCGGATCGGCCCGCTGGTCGCGCTGCGATAGAGCTGGCTGCTGGGCGCGCGTGTGGGCGCGGCAGGTGTGGGCATGGTAGGAAAGGCGTCTGCGAAGGGAGCGGTGGTGGGCGCCGGGCGCGCCGTCTGCCGCAGCCCCGATGGAGCGCCGCGCGCCATGCGTTCTTCAGCTTCGAGCTGCGCCGCGAAGTCTGAAACCGCCTGCCGCTGGTCAGGGGCGAGCGGCGCGTTAGGCCCACTGTTAGGCCCGCTGGCGCTCAGCAGTCCTGATCCGCTCGGCGCTATGGGCAGGCTCAGCGGTGGCTTGAGACCACGCGGGCCGAGCGTCGGTCGTGAGCTGGGGGCGCGCTCGGTGGGCGGTTCGCCTTGCAGATAGAGCGGAATCGGCCCGCCAGCGCCTTGGCCGTTCGGGCTCGGTGGCATGGCGCGCAGGCCCTCCAGCGCGGGCGGCGTCAGGGCGTTGGTCTGGCGCACGGGCCGCGAGGGCGTCTCCATCTGCCCCTGCACCGCCGACCAGCTGATCTGTGTCTCGCTCCACGGCGCAGGTGTCGGCTGGATCAATCCCTCGGCGAAGGGCTGGAGCGCCTCGGCCAGATGCTCGGCAGAGCCATAGCGCTCGTCAGCGCGCTTGGCCAGGCACCGCTTCAGAACCGACCACAGTTCGCGCGGCGCCTCGGAGTTGTAGCTGCGGATATAGGTTGGCTGGGCGTGCACCTGCTGGTAGAGCACCGAGACCGACGTATTGCCCATGAACGGCGGGCGACCGGCCAGCGCCTCATAGAGCGTACAACCCATCGAATAGATGTCGGAGCGCTGATCGACTTCGCGCCCTTCAGCCTGCTCCGGAGACATATACTCTGGCGTACCGACTGTGGCGCCCGTCTTCGTCAGCCCTACGGCGTTCTGAATCTTGGCCGTGCCAAAGTCCGTCAGCAGAATCTTGCCGGGCTCAGCGGAGTCGAGCAGCATATTGGAGGGCTTCACGTCGCGGTGGATGATCCCCTGGCGATGCGCATGGCTCAGCGCCATCGCGATCTGGATCATGTACTGGCAGACTTCCTGGATGGAGAGGCGCTCCGAGGCGATGCGCTTACGCAACGTGTCGCCTTCGATCAAGCGCAGCGCCAGATACACGAACTCATCCGTCTCGCCAGCGCCAAAGACCTGGACGATGTTCGGATGATTGAGCTGCTGGATGACCTCGGCCTCGCGCTTGAAGCGCTGCATGAACGACTGACGATCATCCGTCTCGATGGGCAGCACCTTGAAGGCGACCTGCTGCGGTTGCGTGTCATCGAGTGCGCGAAAGACCCGGGCTGCTCCTCCCCGGCCAATTTCCTCGATCACCTGGTACTGACCGACACGCATGCCGATCAGATCATTCCAGCGCATACCAATTCGCCTCTATTCCCATCAACCGCCGCTGGCTCTCCCTGGCTCTCCCTGTAGCCCCTCTGCCGCGTCTACCCAGCGCATTGTAGCGTACCGGCCGCCCGTTCGCTAGGCCCATGGGCCGTGTGGGCGGAGCAGTGGGCAGAATGGCCTACTGGCGGTCGCCTGGTCCTCGCCACACTCCTGCCCATGCCCTTTGCCGCCTCAGCGCTATAATTTGTATAGTCTATCAGGTCAGGCGGCTGTCCTGGCGCCATGCTGATGGCGACATCCTTGAGGAGAACATCTTGCGCATCGGATTGCAAGTTCCCAACTTCACATTTCCCGGCGGCTCGGCCCACCTTGGCGATGTCATTGGTTCACTGGCGCAGCAGGCCGAGCGCGCCGGATTCTACAGCTTCTGGGTGATGGATCACTTTTTCCAGATCGCCCCCATAGGCAAGCCAGAGAATGAGATGCTGGAGGGCTGGAGCACACTGGCCTTCGTCGCCGGGCGCACCAATCATCTGCGCCTGGGAACGCTGGTGACGGGCGTCACGTATCGCCATCCGGGCATCCTCGTCAAGACCGCCACCGCGCTCGATGTCCTCTCGCAGGGGCGCGCATACTTCGGCGTCGGCGCCGCCTGGAATGAGCAAGAGCACCAGGGGCTGGGCGTGCCGTTCCCACCGGTCGCCGAGCGCTTCGAGCGGCTGGAGGAGCTGCTGCAGATCGCCCGCCAGATGTGGGCTGGCGATGAGCAGCCCTACCACGGCAAACACTACTCGCTGGAGCGCCCACTCAACTCGCCAACCTCCGTGCAGCGGCCACACCCCCCGATCATGATCGGCGGCGGTGGCGAGCAGAAGACGCTGCGGCTGGTCGCGCAGTATGGCGACGCCTGCAACCTCTTCGCGCGGCTGGGTGATGCCGCGCTGGGCCACAAGCTCGACGTGCTGCGCCAGCACTGTGAGGCAGTGGGCCGCCCCTATGATGAGATCGAGAAGACGGCGCTGGCCACGATGCGCATCACTCGTGATGGCCACGACCATACCGTCACGCCTGCGCAGGCGTTGGAGCGGCTGGCCGAGCTGGCGACGCTGGGCTTCGATCAGGTCATCATCAATGGAGGCGATGTCCACGACCCGGCGTACTTCGATCTCGTCGGCGCCGAGGTGATGCCCGCCGCCGAGCGGCTGGCCGTGGCAGGGCGCTGAACGCTCGATAGCCATCAATCCGGAAAGGATACACTCTCAGCTATGATCCTCGAACCAAAGGTGCGTGCGTTCCTCGACGAAAAGCGCTTCGCCGTGCTGGCGACTCTCAACGATGATGGCACGCCGCAGCTCACCGTCATGTGGTATGAGCTGCGCGGCGATACCATCGTGATGAACACCCGACTGAGCCGCGTGAAAGGCAAGAATCTCCAGCGCGACCCACGCATCTCGGTCTGCGTGGAGGCCGGCGAGCGCTTCGTGACGGTCGCCGGAACCGCTCGCCTGGACGCCGATCCCGCGACCGCGCAAGCCGACATCCGCGCGCTGGCGATTCGCTACGATGGCGAGGAAGAGGGCGCACGCGAGGCCGAGGAGACCTTCTCCAAGCAGGATCGCGTCTCGATCTATCTGCCCGTGACGAAGGTGATAGCGAAGGACATTTGAGTTGAAGATTGTCGCGCTTGCTGGTGGGGTCGGCGGCGCCAAGCTGGCGCACGGGCTGGCGCTGGCGCACGCGCCGGAAGACCTGACCGTCATCGTCAATACGGGCGATGATTTCGATCACTATGGTCTGCGCATCTGCCCCGATCTCGATACCGTGCTCTATACGCTGGCTGGCCTGGCGAATGAGCGGACGGGCTGGGGCGTGGCCGATGACACCAGCGCCGCGCTCGATATGCTGCGCCGCTATGGCGAGGAGGCGTGGTTCTGGCTGGGCGACCGCGACCTGGCAACCAGCCTCCTGCGCACGACGCGCCTGCGCGCTGGCGAGCCGCTCTCCGCCGTCACCCGCGCGCTGGCGCAGGCGGTGGGCGTGCGTGTGCGCCTGCTTCCCATGTCTGACACGCCCGTCGCGACGATCATCCAGACGCCAGACGGCGAGCTGGCCTTCCAGGACTACTTCGTGCGCAGGCGGCATCAGGATGTCGTGGTCGGCGTGCGGTTCGAGGGCACAGAGGCGGCTGCGGCGACGCCCGAGGCGCTGGCGGCGCTGGGGCAGGCGCAGGCGATCATCGTCTGCCCGTCGAATCCGCTGCTGAGCATCGAGCCTATCCTGCGGGTCGGCGGGCTACGGAGCGCGCTGGATGCCGCGACCGCGCCGGTGGTCGCCGTCAGCCCCATCGTCGGCGGACAGGCGCTCAAGGGGCCAGCCGACCGCATTCTGGAGGCGCAGGGGTTCGACGTGTCACCGCTGGGGGTGGCCCGCTGGTACGGCAAGCTGCTCGATGGCCTCGTTCTCGACGAGCTCGACGCCGCGCTCGCGCCAGCAATCGCGGCGCTGGGCATCCAGCCGCTCGTCACACAGACCATTATGCGCGACCACGCCGATCGTGCGCGACTGGCCCGCGAGACACTCGGCTTCGCCGCCAGCCTGATCGACGGTCCGGGCGCATCGGGCGCTCGTGAGGTGGGATGATGGCGCAGATGGAGGCGGGCGCTGGCGGCATCATGGGCGTCATCCCGCTCAATCATCTCGACCGCGCCAAATCGCGGCTGGCCAGCGCGCTGGCGCCCGGCGAGCGCGCGCGGCTGGCGCTGGCGCTGGCCGAGATTACACTGCGCGCGCTGCGTGAGTCAGGCGCGCTGACGCAGGTCGCGGTGATCAGCCCGGATCCGGCGGCGCTGGCCTGGGCTGAGGCGCACGGAGCCATCCCGCTGCTGCAGCGGGGCGCAGGGCTGGCGCGGCGCGCGGGGCTGAACGCCGGGCTGCGCCAGGCGCGCGGCTGGGCGGTCGAGCAGCGCGCCGGTGGTCTGCTGATTGCGCTGGGCGATCTGCCGTTGCTGGCGGCGGAGGACATTCGGCGCTTCGTGGCGATGACGCGGCTGTACGAGCGCGTGGTAGCGCTGGCTCCTGACCGCGCAGACGAGGGAACGAATCTGCTGCTGGCGCGTCCGGCAGCGCTAGCGCCAATCGCCTACGGCCCTGGCAGCTTCGCGCGGCATCGTCGCCTGGCGCAGCGGATGGGAGCGCCCGCGCTGGAGTTCCGCGCGCCCGGCGCAGCGTTCGATGTGGATGCGCCCGGTGATCTCGATGAGCTGGTGGCGCGCGGGCTGTGGGCGCCTGCGCCGAGCGACCCGCGCAGCCTGAAGATGCGCGGCGTTCCAAAGGAGATGCTTTGATGGCGGATGAAGCGCAATCCATCGACGCAGAGCCAGCAGGCATACACATCCTGCCGTTGCGTGGCGCGCCCGAGGCGCAGCCCGGCGACGACATCGCGGCGATGGCGCTGGATGCAGCGGCGGCCAGCGGCGTGCGCCTGCGCACAGGCGACATCCTGGTCATCACGCAGAAGGTCGTCTCGAAGGCGGAGGGTCTGCTGGTCGATCTCAAGGCGGTCGAGCCATCCGACATTGCGCTGCGCTATGCCCGCCAATGGGGACGCGATCCGCGCCAGGTGGAGGTGGTGCTGCGCGAGAGCGTGCGCATCGTGCGCATGGATCGCGGCCTCATCATCGCGCAAACACGCCATGGCTATGTCTGCGCCAATGCTGGCGTCGACGCCTCGAATGTGCCAGGCGAGGAGATCGTCTGCCTGCTCCCGCGCGATCCCGACGCCTCAGCGGCGCAGGCGCGCGCCGAGCTGGAGCGCCGCACGGGCGTCGAGCTGGCGGTCATCATCAGCGATTCCTTCGGGCGACCGTGGCGGCAGGGCATCGTCAATGTGGCGCTGGGCGTGGCGGGCATCGCTCCGCTGGCGGACTATCGCGGCCAGCCCGACGACTTCGGACGCATCATGAACTCCAGTGTGATGGCGGTGGCCGATGAGATCGCCTCCGCCGCCGAGCTGGCCACCGGCAAGACCGAGCGCACGCCATTCGTGGTGGTACGCGGCTACCCTTATCAGCACGCGGAAGGCTCCGGCGCGCAGATCCTGATGAACCCTGCCGACGACCTGTTCCGCTAGGGAAGCGGCCCCCACCCCAGCCCCTCCCCCGCCGAGGCGGGAGAGGGGAGCTACAGGACATGCGATGGCGCGGCCCTCATCCCAGCCCTCTCCCTCTGGGAGAGGGAGCAGGAGGGTGGGCGGCGCGCGAGGATGTGTGCTGTAGCTCCCCGTTCTCGCCCTTGCGGGTGAGGGGTGAGCGAAGGCAAACGAAAGCGGGGACGATGCTCTCGTGGTGAGAGCATCGTCCCCGCCGTGGAGGGGTGAGCGCGCTGCTGGCGTGTGGCTCCTCGCAGCCACTCACCCTCCGGTGATAGGTCCTCGGGTGAGGACTAGTGCTTGGCGATGTAGACCTGCTGCCAGGTCTGCACTGGCGTCAGTCCACCAGCGGCCACGTTGAAGTTCACCACCCAGGGGCGGATCTCCCACCACGTCGTCGCCTGGTCGAGCGACAGCCAGCCCACTTCCTTCACCAGAATCTGCTCGGCCTGCTGATACTGCGTCAGACGCTCGGTCAGATTCGGGTTCGCGTCAGCCGTCTTCATCAGGGTGTCGGCCTGCTGGTCGCAAGCGCTGCCGCTGTTGTAGGCGCTGGCGCACGACAGGTTGGTCGTCAGCCAGTCCTGTGGATCGGGGTAGTCCTCGATCCAGGCAATCGCCCAGAACTGCACCGTCTTGGCGTTCAGGTTGGTCAGCAGCGTGTCAAAGTCAATCG
>DATAED010000131.1:0-8386 GCA_036258195.1 Ktedonobacterales bacterium | reverse complement strand
CACGAGGTCTGCGTGGCGGGGGCGACCGTACCGTTCGCGGCGCGCGAGTACGCCATCCTGCTGCTGCTGGTGGAGCATCCGCGCCAGGTCTTCACGCAGGATGACCTCTTCGACCGCTTCTGGGAAGGCGTCGGCGACCGTCACGCCGTGGCCGTCTACATCAACCGCATCCGCCAGAAGATCGAGGTGGATTCCGCCGCGCCGCGCTACATCGTGACAGTGCGCGGGGTGGGCTATCGCTTCGAGGGAGGCCAGGCATCATGAGACCCCTGAGAACGCTCTCCAGTCGGCAGTGGCTGGGCGTCATCTGGGCGGCCTATGCGCTGCTGCCGGGCGTGATGCTGCTGCTCATGCTGGGCGTCGGCGCGCTGCTCTGGCCCGGAGAAGACCCCACCGCGCTCTTCAATCAGCATCCCATCGTTGTCGCGCTGCCCGTGGTGATGCAGCTCTCGGTGCCGGTGGTGGTCGTGGTGGCGATTGGCTGGGCCGTGCTGAAGCCACTGCGTGCGATGAGCGCGGCGGCGGCCAGAGTGGGCAAGCACGACCTGGAGTTCTCGCTGCCCTCCTCGCGCGTGCGCGAGATCGATCAGGCGATGACGGCCTTCACCGCGATGGGCGAGGAGCTGCGCGCGGCGCTGGCCCGCCAGGAGGAGCTGGAGCAGGAGCGGCGCTTCTACATCAGCGCCATCGCCCACGACCTGAACTCGCCCATCTTCGCCCTGCGCGGCTACCTGGAGGGGCTGGAGTCCGGCATCGCGGTGACGCCGGAGCGTATGCGCCACTATCTGCACACCTGCCAGGCCAAGGTCAGCGAACTGGAGCACCTGACCGCCGACCTGACGGCCTATACGCAGATCGAGCGGCTAGAGCAGACGATGCGCCGCGAGCCGCTGGAGCTGGGCGCGCTGGCGCGTGAGGCGGCGGAGGGCGTGCGCCCGCAGGCCGAGGCGAAGGGGCTGGCGCTGACGCTGCCTGCCAGCGCGCCCGCCTGCCCCTGCGAGGGCGACCCGCGCCTGCTGAGCCGCGCCATCACCAATGTGCTGGAGAACGCCGTGCGCTATACGCCGGAGGGCGGCGCGATCCGCCTGGAGTGGAGCGCCGACAGCGGCCAGTGGCGCTTCAGCGTCGGCGATAGCGGGCCGGGCATCTCCGCCGAGGATCTGCCGCACCTCTTCGCGCCGTTCTATCGCGGCGAGGCCTCGCGCAATCGCGCGACCGGCGGCGCGGGGCTGGGGCTGGCCATCGCGCAGCGCATCATGCGCGCCCACGGCGGCGCGCTGACGGCGGCCAACGACCCGCACGGCGGCGCCATCTTCACCGGAGCCGCGCCCACGCAGACGCTGACAGCGGGCGCATCAGCGGCGTAACGGTCAGCATCGTCGGGCTGACCGACATGTCGCGGTAGCGGTGATATGCTGAGGGCGCCAATCAGAGGAGTTGGCATGGCGCGGCGCGCGCTCCTCTGACGCCATCCGTGCTGAGTCGGCAGGGAGGCTCCCGCGTTGCTTCGATTCGGGGTGATACGGCTATGCGACTGATCGAGGTATGGAAGCGACAGGCGTGGCGGCTCAAGCGGGAGACCTATGCGCTCTACCTGGCCATCCGTGATCCTCGTGTGCCCTGGTACGCCAAAGCGCTGGCGGTCTGTGTCGTGGGCTATGCGTTCAGCCCGATTGACCTGATTCCCGATTTCATTCCAGTGGTGGGCTATCTCGACGACCTCATTATCGTACCGCTGGGCGTGGCGCTTGTCGTGAAGCTCGTTCCCGCGCCCGTCCTGGCGGAGTGTCGCGAGCGAGCGACTGCTACGCTGCAAGGCAAGGCGACCAATTGGGCTGGCGCGCTCATTGCCATGTACATCATCATCGCGGTCTGGGCGCTGCTTGCCATCGCCTGTGCCATCTGGGTGGCGCGGCTCATCAACGGCTAATCTACCGGTTGACTCGCTCACCTGCTGGGGAGGTTTCACGTGGAATTCACGACCTACTACGTCATGCTGCTGCGCAAGGGGCCGAACTGGACGGCAGAGCCGACGCCCGCGCTCCAGGCGCTGATCGTGCGCCACATGACGTACCTGCAGGAGTTGCGCGAAGCGGGCAAAACGCTGGCCTCTGGCCCGGTGACAGATGGCAGCGACCTGCACGGCGTCTCGATCTATTGCACGGCTACGATGGAGGAGGCGCAGGCGCTGGCGCACGCCGACCCAGCCATCCAGGCGGGCCACTTCGCCGTCGAGCTGCACCCCTGGTTCACCCCGGCAGGGCAATTGCCCGCTGCGCCGCTGCCGTGAATCTGCGCGCCAGCAGCGCGGCTACTCCGACATTGGCTCAGGGACAGGAGCAGGAGTGCGAGGCTGCGCTTTGCCGCCAAAGAGCCCATAGAGCGTGGCGGCGAATGGCGAGAGGAAGAGCACGGCGAAATACCACCGCCAACGCTGCTGGCGATCCGTCTCCGTCAACCCCATCACCCACGCGGGGATGGTGAAGATGACAGTAGCGACGAGGGGCAGGAAGGCGACGCTGACGATCGCCATCACCTGCGCCGTGCCGCCAAACCAGCACGATGGGTCAGCTACTGGTTGGTTCGGAACCTGCGGCGACCAAAAGCATGTCTCCGTCGCGGTCAGCACAGGATAGCGAACGAGCAGCGGCACAATGGCAAGTATCGCGCACATGCTCGCTGGCAGCGAAGTAATGAGCAGCGTCAGTCGCGCCGATGCGCCCCGGCGACGCGCCAGATTCGGCCAGATGATCCAGGTGGGTAGGCCAATCAGGATGGCGAGCAGCAGGACGAGCAGCCCATTCGAGAAGAGTGGGCCGCCTGTCGGAACCGTGAGCGTGAGCGGCGGCAAGAGCGGCGCACAGCTTGGCAGTTGGGAAATCTCGCCTGTCCCGACGGTGCAGCCAGTAAGCCCGATGCGCGATTGCATGTTGATGAGCAACACGTCGTAGCCGAGGAGCAGCTCGGCGATGAGCCACAGCCCCCACACCATCACGCCGCTCACAACGCGCATGCCAGCCCTCATCTCATGACATCACCTGCCGAGGCTAGTATAGCAAGCAAGGTCAACGCTTTAACTCTGGCGCGCCTGACCGTGGATGCACTGCGCTCGTCTCCAATGGAGCAGACTGATACATACAGAGGAACCAGACTGCCGGGCCGCGCGTCATATAGGTGATGCGCGCTTCATAGGAGCTGCTCGCGTCGAATGGCCGGTTCGCAGGGCGGAGCAGACATGGAAGGGAGCGGTAAGTGGGTCAGCGTTCTGGCGGGTGGCATGTCCAGCGCGCGCTGTGGTGTGCAACCATGGTCGTTGGCGCGAGTATCCTGCTGGTTGGATGCAGTAATCCCTTCGCACAAAAGGCGGCGCCAGCGAGAGGTGGCAGCGCGCCCGCAAGGCTCACACCCCTGAGCGCGTTCCCATACCAGCCCCTCACCCACACCATCAATCAGGCGACACATACGCGCGGTGGCGATTCATCGGCGCAGATCATCTACCTGCGCTCTCCTGGCTACCCCATCGACCTCCCGCCATCCGTGTACACCGTCGCCGACTCCGCCCAAGCCGATGCGCTGTATGCCGCCATACGCACGCTACCTGCCTTCCCGAAAGGGATGTTTTACTGCCCGAACGACAATGGCAGCGCCTACGACCTGACATTCTATCGCGGCCAGACCCTGATATCCTGGGCTGTGGTGGATGCCGGAGGCTGTGAGCAGGTAGAGCTTCCGAACGGTGACATCCGGTGGGCCTTCGGCCAGAAGCGCTTCTGGACAGCCTTCGCCCAGGCGGTGCGCGTCCCGCTCTCCACCTTCTATCAGGGGCCTATGCCTGCCCCGCCAGTCCCCATCGCGGCGCCAGGTCAGTCGGAGACGCCCGCAGCAGATAGATGAGCCAGGCGGGCGCTGCCTGTCCCCGCGCCCCTGAGCTTGACCACGCGCCAGCCGCATGGCTATGATGAGACTGGTTGCGCCGCGAGGCCAATCCCCCATTCGCCTCAACGTCTGGAGGCACCGCGCTCACCCTGGCCCTGGAGCTTGCTGGCTCACAGGCTGCCATCCGGTATGCGCTCACACAGCTATAGGGAAATTTGATTCGATGAAGATTCACGAGTACCAGGCGAAGGACATCCTTCGCCGGTTTGGCGTGCCGGTGCAGCCGGGCAAAGTCGCCACCACGCCCGAGGAAGCCGAGCGCATCGCGCAGGAGTTCGGCGAGCCGGTCGTCATCAAGGCGCAGGTCTACGTCGGCGGGCGCGGCAAAGCGGGCGGTGTCAAGATCGCCAAGGATCCTGCTGAGGCGCGCACGGTCGCCAGCAAGATTCTGGGCATGGACATCAAAGGGCTGACCGTCGAGAAGGTGCTGGTGACGCCCGCGCTGGACATCAAAGAGGAGTATTACCTCGGCGTCACGCTCGACCGCGCCTCGCAGGCCCCCGTTGTCATCGTCAGCGCGGCTGGCGGCATCGACATCGAAGAGGTGGCCGAGAAAGAGCCGGAGAAGATCCTGCGGCATGTGGTGGATATGCGCTGGGGGCTGCCGCCGATGATGGCGCGCAAGCTGCTGGCGGCGGCAGGCGTGCCATCGGTGGTGGTGGCGCGCGGCGGGAACATCCTCTCGCAGCTCGTGAAGGCCTGCATCGAGAGCGACGCCACGCTGGCGGAGATCAATCCGCTGGCGCTGACGGACGATGGCAAAGTCATCGCCGCCGACGCCAAGATGATCATCGACGACAACGCGCTGCCCCGCCAGAAGGAATACGCCAGCTGGGCCGAGACAGAGGAAGCCAATCCGCTGGAGTTCGCGGCCAAAGAAGAGGGGCTGACCTACGTCAAGCTGGACGGCGATGTCGGCATCGTCGGCAACGGCGCTGGCCTGGTGATGACCACCCTCGATATGGTGGCCCGCGCTGGTGGCAAACCCGCCAACTTCCTCGACATCGGCGGCGGCGCCAAGGCCGAATCGATGAAGAAGGCGCTGCTCTTCGTGGCGCGCGACCCGCAGGTCAAGGGCATCTTCGTCAACATCTTCGGCGGCATCACGCGCGGCGAAGAGGTGGCGGCTGGCATCATCATGGCGCAAGAGGAACTGCCCAAGGGCATGCCGATCGTCGCCCGCCTGGCTGGCACGGGCGAGGTCGAGGGGCGCGCCATGCTGGCCGACGCCGGGCTGACCTGGGGCGCGGACATGCGCGACGGCGCGCAGAAGATCGTCGCCGAGATTGCCGGGATCACGGCGAAGGGGAACAACGAGTGAGCATCCTGTTTGATAAGAACTCGCGCGTGATTGTGCAGGGCATCACCGGCAGCGAGGGCAGCTACCACACCAGGCGCATGATCGAGAACGGCACGCAGGTCGTCGGCGGGGTGACGCCAGGCAAGGGCGGCCAGACCGCCGAGGGCGTGCATGTCTTCGATACCGTCTCGCAGGCCAAAGCGCGCACCGGAGCCGATGTCTCGTGCATCTTCGTGCCGCCCGCCGGAGCCGCCGACGCCATCATGGAGGCCGCCGACGCGGGCATCCCGCTGGTGGTCTGCATCACCGAGCTGATCCCCGTGCTAGATATGGCCCGCGTGATGACCTTCCTGAAGGAGCATCCGACCCGCCTGATCGGCCCGAACTGCCCTGGGCTGGCCACACCCGGCGCGGGCAAGGTCGGCATCATGCCATACCACATCTTCAAAGAAGGGCGCGTGGGCTTCGTCTCGCGCTCTGGCACGCTGACCTATGAGGTCGTCTCGCTACTGACGGCGGCGGGCATCGGGCAGTCGTCGTGCATCGGCATCGGCGGCGACCCCATCATCGGCACGACCTTCATTGACTGCCTGCGTCTCTTCGAGGCCGACTCCGAAACGGACGCCGTGGTGATGTGCGGCGAGATCGGCGGCAGCGACGAAGAGGACGCCGCCGCCTACGCCGCGACGATGAAGAAGCCGGTCGTCGGCTTCATCTCGGGCCGCACCGCGCCCGCTGGCAAGCGCATGGGGCATGCTGGCGCCATCGTCTCTGGCTCCAGCGGCACGGCGCAAGGCAAGGTCGAGGCGCTGGAGAAGGCCCATGTGCCGGTCGCCGACACCATCTTCGACATCCCCGAGCTGACGAAGAAGGCGCTAGCAGGCAAGTAGACGACCTCACCCCCAGCCCCCTCTCCCACGAGGAGAGGGGAGCAAGAAAGCCCCTCCCTCGCTTTGCGGGGGAGGGGTTGGGGAGGGGGCCATAGAGAGGCAGGGATGTGCGCTATGGCGATCATCATGAAGACGCCGGAGCAGATCGCGAAGCTGCGCGAGGCCGGGCGCATCGTCGCCCAGACCTACGAGGAGCTGCGCCCGCATGTGCAGCCCGGCGTCACCACCGCCGAGCTTGACCGCATCGCCGAGGCATACATCCGTGGCAAGGGCGCCATGCCGATGTACAAGGGCTACGGCGCCGTGCGCAACCGCGCCGGGCGCATGGTGCGGCCACCCTTCCCTGCGACCATCTGCGTCGCCATCAACGATGTCGTCTGCCATGGCATCCCCGCCGCGCGGCAGGTCTTGCAGGAAGGCGACCTGGTCGGCATCGACATCGGCGCGCGCTACCACGGCTGGATTGGTGACTCTTGCGTCACCTTCGCCGTCGGCCAGCTCGACGACGCCTCGCAGAAGCTGCTGGATGTGACCCGCCGCAGCCTGGAGATTGGCATCGAGCAGGTGCGAGCTGGCGGCCACATCGGCGACATCGGCGCGGCCATCCAGACCTACGCCGAGGGCGAGGGCTTCTCCGTGGTGCGCGACCTGGGCGGGCATGGCGTGGGACGCGAGCTGTGGGAGGAGCCGTTCGTGCCGCACTACGGCGTGAAAGGAACCGGGCCAGCCATCCGCCCCGGCATGGTCTTCACCATCGAGCCGATGATCAACGCGGGCGTGAAGGAGACCAAGACCAGCCGCGAGGATGGCTGGACCATCTCGACGCTGGACGGCAAGCGTTCCGCGCAGTTCGAGCACTCGCTGGCCATCACGGACGACGGCGTGGAGATTCTGACGGCGCTGTGATGGCGCACGCCGCAGCGACCCTGACGTGAAGCATGCGATTGATCGTCTCCACTGTAAGCCGTGAGAGGCGCCTTATGAAGGACACAGAGAGCCAGCATCCCCTAGAGCAGATCGCCGAATTGCTCGCTAACTTTGGCGACTACCCAGATGGTGTGACGCCAGTACCTGCATGCATGACCGGAGTGGCTTTCTTCCCCGGTGGAGCGGGACTTTGGGGGGCGCAGTTGGGACAGCCTATGCCACCGATGCCCATCGATAAGGTTATGGTGGTAGGACATAACTTCGACAGCGAAGACCATTACAAGCAGTCGCTCGCTCGCGGGTGCGAGCGTGTCACCCAGGGCGCCTGGGGCGGCCTGTGCAGGATGCTGCGAGCATGGGACATTCCCCTTGAGGACTGCTTCTTCACCAACGCCTACATGGGCCTCAAGGTGAATGTGAACCCGTCAACGGGCAAAAATGAATCGAGCGGGAGGTTTCCCGGCGCGGATAATCACTCCTTCGTATATCGCTGCCGCGCGTTCTTGCTCAAGCAGATTCAGATGCAGGAGCCACGCCTGATGCTCACGCTTGGCAAGGAAGTGCTACCCGTCGTCGCACCTATTGCGCACGAGCTTACCTCGACGTGGTCTGGAGCAACCGACCTCCAGGAACTGGATCGACGCAATGCGGCGCTTATCCGCAGCGCCCAGTTTCCAGGGGTTCGTCATCTCACAACAGTCGTTGCCCTCACACATCCCGCCAACCGTGGACCGAATGTGAAGCGGCGGCGCTATCATGACCTGGAAGGCGTCGTTGCCGAGGATGCGCTTGTGCGCGATAGCCTTGAGGCCTGTGGCCTGCTCCGCTAGCGCGAGCACTCGCTGGCCCATCACCGACGATGGCGTGGAGATCCTGACGGCGCTGTGACGGCGCGCGGCTCAGCGACCCTGGCGTGAAGTATGCGCCTGAAGCATGCGCCTGAGCCAGGGCATGCAGTTCACGCCGCAGAATCGCTGGATGGCGCAGCGGAGTCGGCGGACGCGGCGTCGGGCGGCGGGAGTGGTGGCAGCGCATCGCCCGCCAGCCGTGGCAGCGCGTGGTAGAGGTCAGCGCCACTCAGGTTGGAGCGGTTGCTGTGAGCCAGCGCCACCGCGCGCAGGAAGCTGGCCTGCAGGTCGACGCCGGTCGCCTCCCAGATCAAGCTGATGGCGCGGCGCGCGAAGGCGATGTCGTTGCGCGGCTCGATGCGGTCGAGGTCTTCGAAGAAGAAGCCGCAACTGGTATACATCCACTGGCCGATGAACTGCGCCTCCAGCAAGCGGATCGCCTTCGTCTCCAGCTCGCGCGTGGCGGGCCGGCGGCCATGCGCGCC
>DATAED010000130.1:0-1715 GCA_036258195.1 Ktedonobacterales bacterium | reverse complement strand
TCGAGTACCCACGAGCGGCGTGGATGCGTGGCGAAGGGATTGCGCCGCAGGCCCAGTCGCTTGAGCGCGTCGAGCCAGACCTGATCGCCATCCGCGACATTGGGCTCCAGCTTGAGCATGAAGGCGCCGTGCGCTTTGGCGACCGTGCGGGCGTGGTCGAGCAGGGCGGCCAGCGCAGGTGAGTTCGGATCACCGCAGACGGGGCCGCGCGGCGCGTAGAGGTATGGCTGGCCGACGACGGGCGCCTTCTCGACGATGACCAGCAGCGCGGCGCGCAGCTCGCCATCCTCCACCGCGCCCAGCCGCAGCGCCTGCGAGCCGAGATGCCCTCCCAGCTCGGCCCACTCCCACGTCTGCGTGATGTTGCCCGTCGCCTGCGCCTCCACGAAGCGATTCCATCGCTCGCGGTCGGTGATGACCTCTACCTGCATGCCACTCCCTTTATTGTTGCTGGCGCGGAATCTCTTCCCCTGCCCCGCAGGGGGGAGAACTCAGGCCAGCGTTTGTGGCGCCGGGCGAGCGGAACCTCTCCCCCTGACCCCCTCCCCTCCGAGGGAGGGGGAACCCAGGCCAGGCGAACAGCGCGGATGAAGCCGGATTTCTCTACGTCGCAGCGCTCGTTTGCTCCTCGCTTGGCTGGCGCTGGCGCTGCGCCTCGAAGCGCCTCCGCTGCCGATGGCGCAATGACCGCCGCAGCGAGACGGCAGTGGTGTACGGCCAGTAGAGGGCGGGGCGTAGCGGCAGATCCATCGTCGGCCCGACGCGCCGCACCGCGCCTCCGAAGCCGCGCTTGAACTCGTAGACGCCGTACAGCTCCTGCCCCGGCTCCAGAATATCCGGGATGGTGCGCCAGTCGTAGTGCTCGGCGCCGTGAGCCTTGCACCAGCGCATGCACTCCCATTGCAGCAGATAGTTCGGGCGCAGCTTGCGATGCGCGGGCAGCGCCGACGAGCCGCTGTGCAGGTTCCATGCCCACTTGCCCAGCACGGCCACCGTCGAGGCGGCGATGGCCTCGCCCTCGCTCTCGGCGATCAGCAGCGCCATCTGGGCGGTGGCGTCGCGCGCGGCGGCCTCGGCGGAGTAGTGCGCCAGCATGTCGCGATAAAGGTCTTTGGGATAGACATAGAACTGGTCGCGCTCGCCAGTCTCCTTGAGCAGCCGATAGAAGGCGGCCAGGTCGGCCTCGCCCGCCCCCAGCCGCACGGTGACGCCCTTACGCGCCCCAGAGCGGATATTCTGGCGCCAGGTGGTCATCATGTCGGCCAGCAGCGCGTCTTCGTCCGGGCGCAGGTCGGTGACCCAGGCGCTGCGCAGGTAGATGACGTGATCGGTGGGCCGGAATCCCAGCCGCTCGAAGGCGGCGGGCCAGCGCGCATCCTCCTGCGGGATGTTCGGCTCGATGCGGATGAAGAAGCCGCCGCGCTTGCGGGCCTCGCGCCGCGCCGTGCGGATCAGCAGTGGCAGCGCAGGCGAGGCAGGATCATCGCAGACGGGGCCGCGCGGCGCATAGTAGAAGGGCGCGCGCACGCCGCTGGCCTTGCTGGCCGAGAGCAGCATCGCGGCGACCAGGCGCCCGCTGTCATCCAGCACGCCGACGCGCAGCGAGTCACCGCGCGAGCCTTCGTCGGAGTGATCGGCCCACTCATACGTCTGGCAGAGATGCCCGGTCGCAGCGGAGGCGATGAACTCGTTCCACTGGCGGCGATCATCGATCA
>DATAED010000129.1:0-5375 GCA_036258195.1 Ktedonobacterales bacterium | reverse complement strand
CGCCGTAGCAGGCGTAGTGCGCGCGCGGCACGATCAGCACATGGCCCGGCACGAGCGGCGCGTGGTCGGCCAGCAGGTAGAACGACGGCGTCTCGGCCAGCGTCAACTCCAGGTCGTGCCGCTGGCAAAACGGACAGCCTGGCTGTGGCGCTGGCGCGCTTCCATCGCTCATCTCTGCTCTGTTTCCCTTGCGTGCGCTGGCATCGTCGCGCGGCGCCGATTGCCTCGCCACGCGATTACTTCGCCTCGGCGGCGCCATCGCTGGCAGGCGCGCTGGCGGGCGCAGGCGTCGGCGGCGTGGCTTCGGCTGTCGCGTTGAAGCTATTGCGCAGGGCGCCGAAGCGCGAGTCGCCCTGCTGCCAGTCCGCCAGGTCGGCGGGCGTCTCCACCGGATCAGGCAGCAGGCGCCGCTTCACGAAGGGCGCCGCCGGGGGATGCAGTTGGAACTGGAGCGCCTGCGCCTTCCACGCGCTGTTGAGCGCCTCATTCAGCCCGCCAGCGGGCAGCGGCAGCGGCACGGGCTTCTGCTCGCTGAATGGCCAGGCGATGCCGAAACGCCGCGCCAATGCCAGCAAGACGAGCGCCGCGATGAAGGAGAAGATCGCCGTCCATTGCGCCTGCTTCAGCCCGCCGATGCCCAGGAAGGGGGTCAGCGGCTCGGTGCCACGATAGAAGAACACCACGAACTGACTGATCGCGTACAGAATCAGATAGAAGGCGAAGAAGACGCCCGTCTTGATGTGCGGCAGCGCCAGCCGTAGCGGCCACAGCAGCGCCAGCGCCACCAGATTCAGCAGCATCTCATAGACCTGCGCGGGCTGAAATGGGATGCCCTGCAGCGCAAAGCTGTGTGGATTCAGGTAGACCAGCGCCCATGCCAGCACATGCGGATCGGAGACGTACGCCACGCACGGCGCGTGGAGGCAGAGGCCCTGCGGCGGCGTGACCGCTGGCCCCGCCTGGTAGCCCAGGATGTCGCCATTGACGATATTGCCGAAGCGTCCGAAGATCTGGCCAACCGCGCCGAAGAGCGCGCCGCCATCCAGCACCAGCCAGCGGTCGAGGCCGTAGCGCGGGGCGATGACGAAGAGCGTCGCCGAGGCCAGGAAGATGGCGCCAAAGAATGCCATGCCGCCATTCCAGACCGCGATGATGTTGATGGGCTTGAGCAGGTAATTCTGCACCAGATCCGGCTGCTGGATGACGAAGTAGAGCCTGCCGCCGATCAATCCGGCGATGGCGGCCCAGATAAACAGCCCCCACACCTGATCCTCATGCAGACCCAGCTTGCGCGCCCAGCGCAGGATAACTGCCAGGCCAATCGCAATGGCCAGCACATACGCCAGCCCGTACCAGTGGACCGACAGCGCGCCAATCCGGACGAGAATGGGGTCGATGTTGAGGATGATATAGCCCAGAGGATGCGCTGCGATCCCCTGCATAAGAGCGCTCAGCATACGAAAGAGATCCTCCTGGGTTGAGTGGGTCAGGCGCCGGGCGTTGCGTGAACGCCAGATCGTGGCGGCGGAGCGCCATCGCGCGGCGCCAGACTGCACAGGGGCGATTCCAACCCTGCCCATCGCCTATTATCGCCCTGCGGCCGTCGCGGCGCAACCATCGCCCACCAGCGCGCCGCAAACCACCGTGACGTTTGGCGCCGTGGAGGCTGTACTAGGCCGGACGACGGCTTTGACGAAATCGAGTACAATGGCATGGAATCTCACCAGATGGTGCGCGCGCCGATACGCCGGGAATAGTCCGCCATCGTGTCGCGCGCCCACCGAACGCCATCCAGGCGCGCATGGCCCGATGTGGCCACAGACGGGCCAGCTCAGAGGAGCAGCCCATGAGGAGTATCATGAAGAAAGTCTGCGTTGTCGGCACAGGATATGTCGGGCTGGTGACGGGCGCCTGTCTGGCCGAGCTGGAAAATGAAGTCGTCTGCCTGGATATCGACGCGGCCAAGATCGATCAGCTACGCGCTGGGGTCATGCCCATCTATGAGCCAGGCCTGGATCGGCTGGTGAGTCGCAACGTCAGCAAGGGTCGCCTGAGCTTCACGACGAGCTACGAAGACGCCGTGCGCGACGCCGACTACTGCTTCATCGCCGTCAATACCCCCTCCATCAAAGACGGCGCCGCCGCCGACATGACCTACGTGCAAAACGCCGCCGGTTCGATCGCCCAGCACGCCACCCGCGACATCATCATCGTCAACAAGAGCACGATGCCGGTGGGCAGCGGCGACCTCGTCTCGGCCATCGCCCACAAGAATCTGCGCGATGGCGGCATCAGCGTCTCGGTGGTCTCGAACCCGGAGTTCCTGCGCGAAGGCTCGGCGGTCAAAGACTTCCAGCAGCCTGATCGCGTGGTGCTCGGCTCCTACGATCAGGCGGCGGCGCGGCGCGTGGGTGAGCTGTATGTGCCGCTGCGCGCGCCCATCGTCATCACCGACCTCTACACCGCCGAGATGATCAAGTACGCCTCCAACGCCTTCCTCGCCACCAAGATCTCCTTCATCAACGAGATGGCGCGCATCTGCGACCTGCTGGGCGCCGATGTCAAAGAGGTCGCGGCGGGCATGGGCTACGACAAGCGTATCGGTCGCGCCTTCCTCGATGCTGGCCTCGGATACGGGGGCTCATGCTTCGAGGGCGATGAGACGGTCTTCGCGCTCAACAGCCCCAATGTCGCCGCCGAGCGTTTCGAGACGCTCTTCGACAAGGCGACTACCAGCAAGCCGCCCTTCCAGGGCGCCGTGGTGGAACTGGCCCAGCCTACTGAGCAGCGCGTGCTGGCTTTCGACCTGGAGACGGGCCAGCCCACCCTTGCCGATGTGCGCGCTATCACGCGGCGGCCCTACAAGGGTCAGATGGTGACGATCACGACCAGCATGGGGCGCAAGTTGCGCGTCACGGCGGATCATCCGGTCGTCGTACACCACGAAGGCGCGTTCGACATCGTGCCAGCGGCGGAGGTAAGGCCAGACGACGAGCTGATGGCGCTGACCGCGCTGCCCACCGTGACGCAGGCGTCGCAACCGCTCAACCTGATCGCGCTGCTGCGTGGCACGGCGTTGGAAGCTGATGTCTATGTGACCTCGGATGATGGCGCTTTCACGGCGCGCTACGCGGAGTATGCCACCGCCATCCCCGCCGAGATGCTGCGCTATCCCGAGGAGATTCGCCAGCACAATCGCATGTCGCTGCGCCTCTTCCGCCATCTGACCGAGGTGGGCGCGCTTGACCTCCCCGCTGACGCGCTCAAGCTCTACACCGCCAAGGGAGCCGCGACAATGATCCGCGCGCTCATTCCGGTGGACGCCGATCTGCTGCGCTTCTGCGGCTACTACCTCGCCGAGGGCTACATCGGCCTCGATAGCGGGCGCGAGGGCGCCGTTCGAGAGCGTGTGGGCATCTGCTTCCACGAGCAGGAGACGGAGTACATCGCCGATGTCCAGCGCATTCTGACACGCTGGGGCTTGAAGTACAGCGAGCGCAACGGAACTCATGCGCTGACCACGCTTGTGTCGTCACGCATCTTCGCCTGGCTGCTGCGCGACGTGCTCAAGTGCGGCGTGCGCTCGGAGGACAAGGCGCTGCCGCGTCTGGCGTTCAATGTCGCGCCAGAGCTGCGACATGAGGTGATACGCGGCGCGCTGAGCGGAGATGGCTCGGTGACCACCGTGCAGGATGGCAAGAACCTGATGCTGGAGTATGCCACCGTCAGCAAGGCGCTGGCCGATGGCTTGACGCTCTTGCTGCAATCGGTGGGGGTGGTGCCGTCACTGAAGTCGTGCATGATGAACAAATCAACGCAGCCTGCCTACATCCTGCGGGTGAGCGGCTACGAGCAGATCAGCGCGCTGGTGAATGCGTTTGGCGGCAAGCGGCGCGAGCAGATCACGCGCCTGCTGGCAGGCTATCAGCGCCACATCCAGCCGCACGGCTATCAGCGCAAGGGCGCCTACGCCGTGCTGACGGTTCGCGAGGTATGGAGCGAGCCGGTCGAGACGACGGTCTACAGCATGGAGACCAGCACTGGCACGCTGATTGCCTCATCAGGGCTGATCAGCCACAACTGCTTCCCCAAAGACGTCAAGGCGCTGGCGCATATGGCCGACCAGAACGGGCTGCACCCGCAATTGCTAGACGCCGTGATGAAGATCAACAAGGATCAGCGCCACGTCGTCATCGACAAGCTGGCGGCGGAGCTGGGCGGCGAGGATGACCTGCGCGGCAAGACCATCGCCGTGCTGGGGCTGGCCTTCAAGGACAACACCGACGACATGCGCGACGCCCCATCCATCGACATCATCCAGTGGCTGCTGGAGAAGGGCGCGGTCGTGCAGGCATTCGATCCGGTGGCGACTGAGACGGCGCGCGCCGTGCTGCCCAAGGACGGCATCGCCTATTGCGGAGATGAGTACGAGGCCGCCAAAGGCGCCGACGCGGTGGTCGTGCTGACCGAGTGGAAGCAGTTCCGCGACGACCTCGACTTCACGCGCCTGCGCGCCGCGATGCGCAATCCTGAGAAAGGCGCGACGCTGATCGATGGGCGCAACTTGTTTGATCCGGAGGAGATGGCGCGGCTGGGCTTCCACTATCAGGGCATCGGTCGTGGCAATGGCAAGCGCCGCGCGGCAGTCTCCAACGGCGCTACGCCCAGCGACCACTAGCCCGTCAGCGTCGCAGCATATGACCACCCCACCTGACGAGCCACAGCTCTATCCGTCGCCCCAGACGGCGGCTGCGGTCGTGGTGGGGGTCGATCTGCTGGCGCGTGGGCGGCTGGAACGCGCCTACACACGGCGCGGCGAGCGGCTGCTGCGCCGCCTCTTCACTCCCCGCGAGCTGGACGAAGCGCACAACCAGATCAGCCGTCTGGAGAGTCGCTTCGCCGCCAAGGAAGCCTGCGCCAAGGCGCTGGGCGTGGGGATTGGCCGCATCGCCTCCTGGCAGGAGATCGAGATCGTGCGGCTGCCCGGCGGCAAGCCTGCGCTCAGCCTGCGCGGCGGGGCGCTGGCGCGCGCGCGCGAGCTGGGCGTCACCGCCTTCGACCTCAGCATGTCTGACACCAGCGAGCTGGTGATGGCAGTAGTCGTCGGCGTGAGGAACCTCACCCCCCAGCCCCCTCTCCCTCAGGGAGAGGGGGAGCATTGAACTAGGCTAGCGCGGCGTCGAGGATGCCTGCGAGGCGGCGCAGGTAGGCGGCGTCGGCGGCCAGCGGCTGCTCGCGGTTGAAGCGTTGACCCACCTCGCTCATGAACCCCACCGCGAAGACAGCGACATAGAGCGCCAGCGCGCGCTCTTGCGCGGGCGTCAGGGCCAGCAGCGCCTGCCAGTCATCGGCGTAGCTGACATCCATCGCATGCG
>DATAED010000128.1:0-3600 GCA_036258195.1 Ktedonobacterales bacterium | reverse complement strand
CACCTGGATCAGCCGCATCGCCGAGAGTCGCTCGCCGCGCAGGTAGCGCGTCAGGCCGACGTAGAGATTGGTGAGGAGCTCGCCCGTGAGCCACTCCACCGTATGCGGCTCCAGCGGAGCTGGCGGCTCGTAGCGCAGCGCGCCGGGGTCGAGCGCGAAGCCCTCGGCCTGCCACACGACACGCCCGCCGTGGGTCGGTATCGCCGCCAGCTCGTCCGGCGTAAAGACGGCGTATTCCGCATAGACACCATCGGCGAAGAGAACCTTGTCGCCATCTCTGGTGTTCTGGAAGGCGAAGTCGATGGGATGGACGCGCTCCAGCCAGCCCAGGTCGCCGATGAAGGCGTCTTTGTAGCCCGGTTGTACGATGGCGAAAAAGTCGAGGTCAGAGTACTCATCCAGCCGCTGGCGCTCCTCGCCGACTGACCCCAGCCCGATGAGCGCCAGCCCGTGGCCGCTCTGCGCCAGCGAGGCGGCGATGGCGTCGAGGCGGTCGAGCAGGCGCTGCGTGCGCGCAGTCGGCTCCATTGGTGGCTCCATCTGCTGCGGCTCCTGCGTTACATGCTCTGGCCGATGAAGAAGCGCCACATCCAGAAGAGCAGCAGCGCCAGCGTCGCGCCCAGCGTCAGCGCCTGGGTGGCCAGCGCGGCGGCGCTGGATTGATAGATGGGGCTGGCGTGGGCGATGGGGCGCAGGTTGCGCAACAGCAGATGCAGCGCCTCGTCATCAGGCGCGCGCGCGCTCATGCGCTCGATCTCCGCCTGCGCCTGCGCGGCCAGCGCGGCGATCTCGGGCATGTCGCGCAGAGCAGGGACGGTTCCCGGCTGGGCGAGATACCAGCCCGTATAGACAGGATGGTTCGCATTGGCGCGCATGACCAACTCGGCGGCGTCGGTCGCGTTGAGCAGCGCGGCGGCTTCTTCCAGTGTGGCGATGGCGGCCAGTGGCGGCGCGCCCCGCACGAGCCGACGCAGACGGTTGAGCGTGGCGGCGCTCTGGCGCTGGAGGCCCAGCGCGCGCTGGGCGCGGCAGAGCGCGCTGAGGCAGGCGGCGTGATGCTCGCGCCGCACGTAGGGAGCCAGCGCCTGGATGTCGGCGAGGCTGACACTCGCCAGCGCCTCGGCCTCGGCGGGCAGACCATGCGCCAGCATCGCCTCGGCCAGCGTCGCGTTGGCGCGCACCGAGCGCTCCTGCGTGAGCTGGCTGACCAGCCGCGCCGTCTCGATGGCCAGCGCATAGTGGTTCATCCGCAGCAGCGCCACCGAGCAGTTCGCGATGGTCTGCGGATCGGGCGAGGCTTCCATCGCCACGATGGAGGCCGCCAGCGCCTCATCGTAGCGTCCCAGGCCCAGCAGCGCCGTCACCCGGCGATTGAGCCAGACCAGCCGCCGCCGACCCACCCACGCGCCGTTCCCGGTGATGCCCAGCGATTCGTCGCACATCGCCAGCGCCTCGGCATAGCGCCCCTGGCGGGCCAGCGCATCGGCGCGCGCGGCGGGCGAGAGCCAGCGCGCCACCCGCAGGAACACCAGCCACGCCACTACACCAACCAGCGGCGCGCCATTCAGCGGATTGTCGAGCGCGATGGAGATGAGCAGCGGCGCCAGCACCACGGCCGCCCAGGAGAGCGCCGCTACGGTGATGAAGAGGCTGCTGCCATCGGTGATGACCAGCCGCGCAGCGGGTGAGGTCACGTGAGCGCCGCGCGCAGGAGCAGCGTCTGCCCGCCCTGCGTGGGCGCACGTCGCATCTCCCTCGAACGGGCGAGCCATGAGCGCCGCCTCCACTCCATTATGTCAGCGATGTCGGTCTGCATCAGGTCTGCGTCAGGCATGGTCTGGCGCTGGCGTCTGCCCCAGCGTCTCCGGCGCCACATCCGTCGAACCGGCCAGCGCCTCGCGCCCCGGCGCCTCGTGCGGCGCTGTGTTCGCGCCGCGCCGACGCAAGGGCTCAGCGCTCAGGATAGCGCGCAATGTGAAAGAGAGCAAGAGGAGGTTTCGGACGGCCACGATCGGCATGAACGCCACATCGTATGTCACCGTCTGAATCGGGTTGCGGATGCCATAGAGGTAGGGGAAGATCAGCGTCGTCAGGCCACAGATCAGCAGCCAGAGCGCATCGAAGCCAAAGACCTCCGCGACGAAGGGCGTGAGCCAGATCAGATATTGCGGGCTGAAGATCTTGTTGGCGACCACCACCACGCTCAGCACCGCCAGAAACGCCTGCGCCAGGGTCAGCCGTCCGCGCGCGAATCGCCAGTAGACCCACACGCAGCCCGCAGCCAGCGCCAGCGTGGAGAGCGGCTTGAGCACGGCATCGAGCGGGCCGACGAAGTTGAGCGAGACGAACGAGAAGTCTGGATGGGCAGGAATGCCGAAGAGTGTGCCGATCCACAGGAAGGTCGCGGGAGTCGATTCGACCTGCAGCGGACGCGCGCTGGCATAGCTGAACTCCGTGAGCGCGCCAGAGGGATTGAGGATGAAGGCCAGCGCAAATCCCAGCCCCACGGCGGCGCAGAAGATGGCGGCGCCCTCCGCCACGCGCCAGGTCGCGGGGGAGCGCAGCGTGGCGCGCAGCCAACCGACGATCTGGCGTGGCGCCCACGCGCGCCGCCGTCCATCGGCCAGCGCATCAACAGGCGCCGCCTCGACCAACCCCGCCGAGCGCGCCGTGGCGTGCAGCGCCTGCCACTGCGCGATTAACGGCAGCGGCAGCAGGAAGATGGGATAGAGCTTGAGCAGCACGCCCACCGCCAACAGCAGATAGGCTCCGGCGTAGTGGCGGCGTTGCAGCGCCCACAGCGCAGCCAGCGTCACCAGCGCCGGGAAGATGTCGAAGCGCGCCACCAGTGTGCCAGCCGAGCCGATCACCAGATAGACGAAGTAGGCCAGCGCGCGTCGGCGGTCAGAGAAGCGCAGAAAGCCCAGATAGCCTGCGATCACAGCGGCGGAGGCCCACCAGCTAAAGACCGATTGATAGTCGGGCAGGGGCGGCAGCAAGGTGAAGGAGAAGGGCAGGATGGCCAGCGGCGGATACTCGGTGGGCAGCGCGGTGAAGATGGGATGACCCGTCCAGAAGTTCAGCGCGTAGCTGTAGTATTCGGCGACATCGCCATTGGGCAGGCGCGCGGTGGCCACCATGATGCTGCGCATCGCCACGATGCCCAGCGCCACCAGCGCGATCTCGGCGAGCAGCGCCAGCCAGCGCATCTGGGGGCTGTGGCGCACGCGACGCAGGCGCTCGCGCGCTTCCTCGCTGGCTCGCATCGCTCTCCCTCGCAGCGCGATCAGCCGCAGCAGTATCGCTGGGCCGGTCGCCGCAACGTCGCCTGGTGGCGCCTGTCGGTCGCCAACTGCCAGTGTATCACGGCGCGAAACCCTCACCCCAGCCCTCTCCCAGAGGGAGAGGGCGCAGAGAGGCGCGTCTACAGGCAACCTCTCGTCGCTCAGTCTGCGCCTCTCCTCTCGCTAGGCGGCGTCCATTAGCTCCCCTCTCCCGCAAAGCGGGGGAGGGGTTGGGGGGTGGGGGCTGCGCTTGACGCAACGCGCGCGCCGGACGTAGGCTTGAGACTATGCGACTGAGCTTCTCAACGGGAACGTT
>DATAED010000127.1:0-1919 GCA_036258195.1 Ktedonobacterales bacterium | reverse complement strand
TCGCCAGCGCCGATGGCGGCGAGAGCTGGCATGTGGCCGCCGACTTCCTGCCGTCGATCTACTCCGTCAACGTCGCAGTGATCGAGTAGCCCCCCGCTATGGCGGGTGAACGGCCTCTAGCTCCCCCTCTCCCCGTGGGAGCGGGGGTTGGGGGGTGAGGTCGCGCCTGGTAGCCCCCACCCCCAGCCCCTCCCCCGCTTTGCGGGAGAGGGGAGCTATTGCGTTGCTCCAGGGGGCGAGAGGATAACAGACGACGAGGCGCTGGGCGAACTGGCCCGGCGCCTCGCCGTCTATTGCGCGCGTCGGGCGCTGTGCTGTGGCTGTCCCTTTCTGCGGATTGCGCAGCCGCGTGGCGCGCGGTATAGCTCAGGCGAGGTTGCGTGAGGATGGCGGAAGGTGGTGGAGGTGATGAAGCCGTGCGTGATCCGCTTCGTGACATTTCTCGCGCCGAATATGTATCCGGTTTATCGGCGCATCGCCGAGGTGGTCGGTCAGCGGCTCGGCTGCGCGGTGGAGCTTGGCGTCGGCGCATCCTTCGCGGTGTTCGCGCGCGGCGAGGCTGAGGTGGGCTTCATCTGCGGGCTGCCGTACGTCGAGCTGGCGAGGCAGGAGCCGCCGCCCGTCACGCTGCTGGCCGCGCCCGTCCTGCAGGGTGAGCGCTACCACGACCAGCCAATCTACTTCTCGGATGTCGTCGTGAGCCGCGCCAGCCCGTTTCGCGCCTTCGCCGATCTGCGCGGGCGCTCATGGGCGTACAACGACATCGCCTCCCACTCTGGCTACAACATCACGCGCTACACCCTCACGCAGATGGGCGAGACGCGCGGATTCTTTGGCCGGGTGGTCGCCGCTGGCTTCCACCAGCGCGCGCTGCGGATGGTGGCCGCCGGGCGGGTGGACGCCGCAGCGATTGATTCACAGGTGCTGGCCATCGAGCTGCGCGAGCATCCTGATCTCGCTGGTCGCGTGCGGGTCATCGCCACGCTCGGCCCAGCGACCATCCAGCCGGTCGTCGCCGCGCGCCACGTCTCCACTGCGCTGCGCGACGACCTCTGCGCCGCGCTGTGCGCGCTGGGCGACGATCCCGACGCCCGCGACGCGCTTGACTTTGGCTACATCGCGCGCTTCACGCCCATCGCCGACGCCGCCTACGACGACATCCGTGCGATGGTCGCCGCCGCCGAGGCCGCCGACTTCCTGACGCTGCGCTGAGCCAGCGCGCCTCGCAGCGCCTCACGTGGCGTATACTGTCGGCCAGGAACTGCATCTCTCGTCATAGAAGCGCGTCTCCTCCTTCCAGCCAGGCTGGCCCATGAGCACGGCCTCCCCTCTCCATTCGGGAGAGGCGCGGAGGGTGAGGGCGCGCCAGCGCAACAGGAGCGATGCCACATGGCCGACCAGCCCACGTCCCCCACGCCACCCACCGATGCCAGCGCCGAGCAGCGGCTTGACCTCACACTGCGCTTGCTCGCGGCGATGTACCGCTGCGATTTCGAGCAGCTACGCCTGCTGTCCGACCGATTGCCAGATGATCTGCCCTTTGCGCTGCCGCTGCCCGAGGATGCGCGCATCCTCGGCGCGCTGAGCCTCGGGCAGTCCGATCAGCCCAATCACCATCCGCCGCTGGCGATCATGCTGGTGGAGACGCCGCAGACAGCAGAGCAGGGCGCGCAACGCCTCAGCGCAACGCTCGAAGCGCAGGGCTGGATTCTGAGCGCGCCACACGAGCGCGGCGGCTTCGCCCATGTCGTACCGAATCACAACTTCATGCGCTTCGGCTCGACTGATGGCGACTACGCGCTGACCATCGCGCCACTGCCGGGCGCCAGCGCACAGCCCGCCACCTTCTCGATCATGGCGCAGCGCGATTGGCCCCGGCAGATCCACGACTACTTCCACGACCAACGCGAGCTGATTCC
>DATAED010000126.1:0-4304 GCA_036258195.1 Ktedonobacterales bacterium | reverse complement strand
GCACGTGCGTCCAGCCTGCCGTCGCAGTATCGATCAGCGTCGCATCGGCGCCGCCCAGAAGCTGCGCGATGAGCGGAGCCGTGGCGCTGGGCGCGGCATAGACCGGCGCACAGGCGGACTGCGTGAGGAGCAGCGCGCCGGGAGCCGCCGACTGGCCCGCAGCGGTCGGAGTGGAAGCGCCGGGCACGGCAGGAGCGGTTGGCGCAGGCGAATGGCCAGCCGCTCGCAAGGCGCCGTACACGCTCACAATCGCCACGATCAGGACGCAGAGGCTGCCCACCCAGACGCTCGTCCGGCGGGTTCTGGCGCGCTTGCGAGCGGTCTGCACAGCCATGTGTGGCTCCCTCCGCGCTCCCACATCCTCAGGTCATCCTCAGGCATCGTCGGCGCGGCGCGGGCCACTCAGAGCGCCAGCGGAACCTCGGCTAGGCGCATCGAGAGAACGCGCGAGATGCTATCCGGCCCCATCGAGACGCCATAGATGGCGTTGGCGTGGGTCATCGTCACGCGATTGTGTGTAATGACGATGAACTGCGTCCGCTCCGCCAACTGCTTGAGTATATCGCAGAAGCGCACGACGTTGGCCTCATCCAGCGCCGCGTCCACCTCGTCCAACAGGCAGAATGGCGGCGGATTCGTCTCCAGCAGCGCAAAGAGCAGCGCGGCGGAGACCATGGCGCGCTCGCCGCCAGAGAGCAGCGAGAGATCCTGCACGCGCTTGCCCGGAATCTGCACGTAGACCTCGACCCCGCCGAAGCTGGTCTTGCGCGGCGCGCGCTGTTCGTCAGTCGCCGCCTCCTCGTCCTCATCCTCATCATCGGACTGCTCGCGCTTGGGCGCCGTCAGCTCCAGGCGCGCGGCGCCGCCCGAAAATAGCGTGACGAAGTGCTGCTGGAAGCGCTCGTTGACGCGATGGAACGTCTCGACGAATTGCCGCCGCATGGTGGCGTCAAGCTCGGCGATGATCTGCCGCAGATTGGTCGAGGCGTCCTGCATATCGCGCACCTGCGCCGACATGAAGTCGTAGCGCGTTTTCAGCTCCTCATACTGCGCAGGCGCCTCTGGATCGTAGCCGCCCAGATTCTTCAGGCGGGAGCGCAGCGAGTCGATCTGGCGGCGCATCCTGGCCGTCTCTTCGGGCGTCGGCGCGGGCGTGGGTTCGTCGCCCTCCGGCTCCGCGTCATCAGTCGCCGACCCGACAATGGCTGGCAGCGGATCGACCTCATCCTCCGCGCCCAGCTCATCGCGAATCTGCGCCGCCAGCGTCTCGATGGCGTCGCGGGCGCGCTGCGCATCGACAATGGCGCGGCGATACTCGACCTCCAGTCGCGCCAGCTCCTGCCGCTCGGCGCTCTGGCCACGCTCCAGTGAGGCGACCTGGCGCTCCATCTCAGCCTGCTGATCGTCATTCACCCGCAGCGTCTCGCCCAGCGACCGCACGCGCTCGCGTAGCACCGTGATGGCGCTCTCCTGCTCCGAGTTGGCCACCTCGAGCTGCTCACGCTGCGATTCGATGGCGCGCAGGCGCTCATCGCGACGCCTCAGCTGGCCCTCCAGCTCACGCAGTTGGGCGCGAAGCTGCTCGGCGCGTTGCGCGGTCGAGGTCACCTCCTGCTTATGCAAAGCCAGCGTCATTTTCGCGCGGTTCAGTTCGTCATTCTGACTGCGATTGCGCGCGGCGATCTCGTCCACCTCGGCCTGCGCATCCTCGACGCGCTCGACGGCCTGCTGCTGGGCGGCCTCCTGCTCGGCCACCCGCTCGACCGTGGCCGTCACCTCCTGCTCGACCCCCGCAACCTCGGCGGCGAGCTGCTCGGCCACCGACTCGCTGACGTGCAGCTCGCTCTCGGCGCGCTCCTGCTCGCGTTGCAGCGCTGTCACAGCCCGCGCCAGGTCTTGCGCCGTGGCCTCAGCCTTCTGGATGCTCTTCTTCAGCGCCTCCTCGCGCTTGCGCCGCTCGGCCTGCCGCTCGACAGCATCGGCGTGTCGCTGATTCGCCTCCGCGATCTCGCGCGCCAGACGCTCCAGATCGGCTGGCAGGCGCCGCAGATCGCGCTCCCGACCCAGCGCGCTGGCATCGCTGGCCGCCTCAGCCGGAGCCGCTGTCGCGCCGCCGCGCATCCACGCGCGCCCGCAGATGATCTCACCCGCCAGCGTCACCACAGGAATCGGGTTGCTGGCCGTCTCGGCTGCCACTCGCTCCGCCACCGCCAGATCGCGCACGATCACCGCGCCCGCCAGCGCTCGCCGCAGCGCCCGCGCCACGCTCGCCTGCGCGCGGACGGCGTCCGTCGCCAGCGCCAGCACCTCCTGGCCATCCACCACGACGCCCGGCGGCTCGTCAGGCTGGCCCGCCTCATCGGCTGCCCAGAGGAAGAGCGCATGCCCGGCGCTGCCCGCGCGCAGCCAGGCGGCGGCCTGCCGGGCATCCTCGGCGCGCTCCACCACCACGGCATGCAGGAACGGCCCCAGCGCAGCCTCCACCGCCAGCTCCATGCCCTCCGCGACGCTGATGAGCTGCGCCACGACGCCCAGCATCGGCGGGCGCTCGTCATCTGGCGCGCGCAGCAAAGACTGAGCGCCAGCGCCGAAGCCATCGAGCGAGCGGCGCCACTCCTCCAGCAGCGCCAGCCGATCGGCGGCGGCGGCGCGCTCGCGCTCGGCGTCAGCCGCCGCGCCCCGCAGCCGCTCGATCTCGATCTGCCCATCCGTTAGCTCGCGGGCCAGCGTGTCGCGCTCAGCCACCAGCGCCTCCACCACACCGCGCGCCTGCTCGAATGCCACGCGCCGCTCCTCGTGCTGGCTGTTGGCGGCGTCGAGCTTGCGCTGGGCCGTGGTCACCGCCTCGCGTCGCGTGGCCAGCGCGCGGTTGCGCTCGCCAAGCTGGCGCTGCAATCTGCCCAGCTCGGTCTGGGCGGAGCCGATGCGCGTCTGCGCCTGGATGGCGTCCCGCTGAGCGGCGCGCAGTTGCGCCTCCACGCGCTCCTGCTCCTGGAGCGCGCCGTGCTGGTCGCGCTCCAGTCGATCCACCTGCGCTGCCACAGCCTCGGCGCGCTGCTCGGCCTGGGTGGTCTGCGCCTCCAGTGCGCCCACATGCGCCCGCGCCACATCCACCGCCTCGACCTGCTGCTCCTGCTCGCCATCCAGATCGCTGCGCTGGCGGGTGAGGCTGGCCAGTCGCTCTTTGCCCACCGCCAGATCGCGCTCGGTCGTCTGCAAGCGGCCCGACGTCTCGCTGCGCTCGCGCCGCAGCACGCCAATCTCACCCAGCAGCGTCTCGCGCCGCTCGCGCAGATCGCGAGCAGCCTCGTCCTCCTGCGCCAGCGACGCCTGCAAGCTCTGGATGCGCTCGCCAAGCTGGCTCTCGCTCGCCTCGGCTGCGCGCCGCGTAGCCTGGAGCTCGCGCCACTGCCGCCGATACCACGCGCGTAGCAGGCGGGTCAACTCTTCACGTGCGCCAGAGAACTCGCGCGCGCGCCGTGCCTGTTCGGCCAGCGGCTCCAGGCGCGGCTCGATCTCGCCGATGATATCGCGCAGACGCGAGAGATTGGTCTGCGTCAGGTTCAGCTTCTGCTCGGCGTCGGTGCGCTGCGCCTGGAAGCCGCGAATACCCGCTGCATCCTCGAAGAGCGCGCGGCGCTCCTCGGCGCGCAGGCTCAGCGCCTGATCAATCATCCCCTGGCCGACGACCGTATACGAATCGTGGCCGATGCGCGCCTGCGCCAGCAGCAGGAGCACATCCTTCAGGCGCACGCGCTGGGCGTTGCTGAGGTATTCCATCTCGCCGGAGCGGAAGCTGCGCCGCGCAATGGACACCTCGCTGAACTCAGAGGGGATCCAGCCAGAGGCGTTGTCCAGCGTCAGCCCCACCTGCGCCATCTGCATCGGCGCGCGCCCCTGCCCGCCCGCGAAGATGACATCGTCGCTCTTCTTGCCGCGCAACTGGCGCATGCTCTGCTCGCCCAACACCCATCGAATACTGTCTGCGATATTGCTGTTGTGAACGATGATGTTCTGGGCTATGAAATTGTGTGTGTCTGCGACGCAAAGATCATAGACCCAGGGATCAGGAGGAACGATTTCTTCAACGGCAACCAGTTCATCCCAGTACACATCTGAGGTCGCCAACGTTCTCAACCGCTGAAGATGCTCGCTGGCGCATTCGGGCGTTGCGCCGACCCCCTCGATCTGCTGGGCCACTTCGAGCAAGCCGCCACGGCTCGCCTCACATCGACCCTCCAGATAGGCCGCCAACTTTGGCCGCCCGCTGCGATACCGCTTGACGTTGACGCCCGCCAGTTTGG
>DATAED010000125.1:0-22422 GCA_036258195.1 Ktedonobacterales bacterium | reverse complement strand
GCTGCTGGCCATCGGCGCCACCAGCGAGCCAGCGCCGCACATCACCGTGACACCTGCGCCCGGCGCGGCCAACCCCATTCGCAGTGTGGTCGATCTAGGCGCCTTCGAGGGAGGATTCGAGAGGATGAGCGAGTCAGACGACGCCAACCACGCCGCCAGTGGCGCGGCCAGCGATGAGACGAGCGGCGCAGCGGCGCCATTGGGCGCGCCGCCACGCCAGCCCGCGCCTGCGCGCAAGGTGGCGGCGATTCCCAGCCTGCGCCCGGCGCCGCGTCGTCGCCCCAGCTCGCGGGCGCTGGCGATGGGCTTCAGCGCGACGGCGGCGGCTGTCATCCTGGTGGTCGTGGCGGCGACGCTCTTCGCCAGTCGGGGCCGCGCGCCCACCCACACCATTGCCGCCCAGCATGCCAGTGCGACGGCCACCGCGCAGGCGGAGCTGGTCGCCACCACGCTCGGCGCGGTCTACGCCATCTCGATGGACTCGCCGACCGATGGCTGGGCGCTGGGTGACGCGACGCCACCACCGCCGCCAAATACGAACGGCTCGGTACAGCCGGTCGCGGCGCTCTATCACTATGATGGCACGCAGTGGACGCTCAAGCAGCGGGTAGCAGGGTATCCAGTGGGCTTTGGCTCCTCCACCTCGCTGAGGATGTTCTCGCCGACTGATGGCTGGGCGTTTGGCGAAGCGAATACCGTGCTGCGCTACGACGGAACCACCTGGCGGATGGAGAGGATCAGCCTGTCTGGCGGCGCTCAGATAGACAACGTCTTCGCATCAGACATCGTCTCGCCGACGGAGGGCTGGGCCATCGCCTACATCAGCCCAAGCAGCGGGGGTGTTGCGCTCGGCTTCCTGCGCCTTGATGGCAGCCAGTGGACGGTGGAGCAGACGGGTATCAAGCTGCCGAGCGACCTCGACCCGCAGTCCGTGCAGATCACCCACATGGCGGCTCTGCCGGGTGGCGATGTCTGGGCGACTGGCAGCGCCAATGTGAATGTTACCTCGTCGGTCGCCACCGCCACGGCGAATGCGGGCAATAACCCAGAGCAGCGCAGCTTCCTGATCCATCGCGCGTATGGCGTCTGGACGGTGGATGAGGCGGTGAGCCTGCCCGCCAACGCCAGTTCCGTGCAGCTCAACGACATCACGATGACCAACGCGACGAGTGGCTGGGCCGTCGGCCAGATGACGGTGAATATGCAATCCATCGCTGGCGGCCCACAGTTGGCCGTGCAACAGCCGCTGCTGCTGCGCTACGATGGCGCGCGCTGGACTCCCGTGCAGACGCCCCCGAATCTGAATGCCAGCAATGGGCTGGTGAGTGTCACGGCGAGTGGGCCAGCCAATGTCTGGGTGTTCGTGGGGTCGACTGGCTTCGATATCAATCCCGGTGGCGTCGCTGTGAGCGCGATCTTCTTGCACTACGATGGCGCCACCTGGAGTGAGGTTCAGGGCACATTCCCTGGCGTCTCCACTGCCAGCGCCAGCAATACCTCCATCTCCGCCATGGCGCTGGGGCCAGATGGAACGCTCTGGTGCATGGGAGCATTGCTGATATCCGTGCAGAACCATCAGGGTACGTTCGATCCGCTCATCTTCTCCTATCGCGGTGGCGTCTGGAGTAAGGCGACCATCGCTACGAAATAGCCAGGGGCGCGACCTCACCCCCCAGCCCCCTCTCCCACAGGGCGAGGGGGAGCCAGCGTGTCGCGCGGGTGATGCTATACTGTGCCAGGCGACCTCACCCCCCAGCCCCCTCTCGCCTAGTGAGGGGGAGCGCCAAAGGGGGTATCATCTGGCGCTGGCGGAACCTCTCCCCCTGTCCCCCTCCCCTCCGAGGGAGGGGGGATCCTTGGCAGAGATCCAGACGCTGGCCAGCGTTGTCGTATAGGCTGAGCGCCAGACTGTGGCCCCGCTATCCCTCTGCGACACGGTTGTCGTGTTGCTGTGGGTTCCCCCTCCCTGAAGGAGAGGGGGTCGGGGGGAGAGGTCGCGCCAGCATCAACACAACGACGTGAGGAGAACACATCCGCATGGCAGATGAGACGACGCAGTATATCCTGGTGGAGCGCGAGGGCGCGGTCGCCACGGTCATCATCAACCGCCCCGACAAGCTCAACGCGCTCAACTGGGCGCTGGTGGCCGAGCTGGCGCGAGACTTGCAGGCGCTCGACGCCGACGACGCCATCGGCGCTATCGTGCTGACGGGCGCAGGCGAACGCGCCTTCGCCGCTGGCGCCGACATCGCCGAGATGTCCGACAAGACCCCCGCGCAGATGGCTTTTGGCGCCTTCGAGGGCTGGGGCCACATCCGCCGCATCAAGAAGCCGATCATCGCGGCGGTCGAGGGCTTCGCGCTGGGCGGCGGCAGCGAGCTGGCCATGCACGCCGACATCATCATCGCCAGCGAGAAGGCGAAGTTCGGCCAGCCAGAGATTCTGCTGGGCATCATGCCCGGCGCTGGTGGCACGCAGCGCCTCACCGGCGCCATCGGCAAGTACCGCGCCATGGAGATGTGCCTGACGGGCGAGCAGTTCACCGCGCAGCAGATGGAGGCCTGGGGCCTCGTCAATCACGTCGTCGCGCCAGGGCAGGCGCGCGCCGAGGCGACCAAACTGGCGCAGAAGATCGCTGCGCAGGCGCCTGTCGCCACCAGGATGATCAAAGAAACCATCCTCATGGCGCTGGAGACACCGCTCGAAGCCGGGCTGGCCTACGAGAAGCGCGTCTTCGCGATGCTCTTCTCCACCGAGGATCAGAAGGAAGGCATGGCCGCCTTCATGGAGAAGCGCAAGGCCGATTTCAAGGGCAGGTAGCGAGCCTCCCCCCTGACCCCCTCCCCTTCAGGGAGGGGGAATCCGTGGCAGAGGATGTTGTGGCGGGCGAGCGTTACGCTGGCCCAACAACTCTCCTGCTCCCCCTCTCCTGTGGGAGAGGGGGCTGGGGGGTGAGGTCGCCCACCACATCACGACAGCGTATCAAGGAGCCAGACCATGGCGAATGTGACAGGATCGGCGGATGAGGCGGTCATCCTCTCTGCCGTGCGAACGCCGTTTGGGCGCTATGGCGGCGCGCTGAGCCGGGTGCGGCCAGATGATCTCGCCGCCGCGGCCATCGTCGAGGCGCTGCGGCGCGCGGGCGTCGAGCGCGAGCGCATCGAGGCCGATCTGGAAGATGTCGTGCTGGGCTGCGCCAACCAGGCGGGCGAGGACAACCGCAACGTCGCGCGGATGTCGCTGCTGCTGGCGGGGCTGCCCATCGCCGTCGGCGGGCAGACCGTCAACCGGCTCTGTGGCTCTGGCATGCAGGCCATCCTCACCGCCGCCAACGCCATCAAGCTGGGCGAGGGGCACGTCTTCGTCGCGGGCGGGGTAGAGAGCATGACCCGCGCGCCCTACGTGCTGGGCAAGCCCGAAGCAGCCTACGCGCGCGGCGCCCAAAGCCTGCAAGATACGACGCTGGGCTGGCGCTTCATCAACCCCAAGCTGGCGGCGCTGTACCATCCCTTCAGCATGGGCGAGACGGCAGAGAATGTCACCGAGCGCTGCAAGGTCTCGCGCGAGGAGCAGGACGCCTTCGCCCTGCGCAGCCAGCAGCGCGCCATCGCCGCGATGGACGCCGGGCGGCTGGCGGAGGAGATCGTCGCGGTCGAGGCGCCAGCGGGCAAAGGCGAGACGATCACTGTGAAGGATGACGAGCAGCCGCGCCGCGACTCCACGCTGGAGAAGCTCGCCAGGCTGAAGCCCGTCTTCCGCAAGGACGGCTCGGTGACGGCAGGCAACTCCTCCGGCGTGAACGATGGCGCGGCGGCGCTGGTGGTGGCCTCGCGGCGCTGGGCCGAGGCGCACGACGCGCAGCCGCTGGCGCGCATCGTGGTGGGCGCTGTGGCAGGCGTCGATCCGGCGGTGATGGGCCTGGGGCCGATTCCGGCCTCGCGCAAGGCGCTGGAGCGCGCCGGGCTGACGACCGACGACCTCGACCTGATCGAGCTGAACGAAGCCTTCGCCGCGCAGTCGATCCCCTGCATGCGCGAGCTGGGGCTGGACGACGAGCGGGTCAACGTCAACGGCGGCGCCATCGCGCTGGGGCATCCGCTGGGGGCGTCGGGCGCGCGGCTGGTGACCACCCTCACGCATGAGCTGGGCCGCCGGAGCGGGCGCTATGGCCTGGCGACGATGTGCATCGGCGTGGGGCAGGGCATCGCCGCCGTCATCGAGCGATTATAGGAACGAGTGTAGGCTGGACTGATCGCCCGACGCTGGCCTCTGGCGCCGAGCTTGCGTGCGCTCTCTCCTGTGCAATGCCCCGCAGCGATGGCCAGGATGCCGAAGATGCGGGGATGGCTTCAGGGAGGATGCTGTCCATGGCCAATGCTCCGTGGTTTGCGCGCCCGCGTGCGCTGAAACTGATGGCGTCGCTGTGTGTGCTGTGCGCGCTGGCGTTCATGCTCGGGCAGGAGACCGCCGCCTATCAGGCGGTGCAACTCCAGCTGCAGACAGATGCAGCGACGAGTCACACGCCCGCGTCGCCGATCCCCGCCATCAGCACCGCCGCCGCTCAGGGCAGCAGGCTGGCGGCCAGCCACTCGACGGCGCCCGCAGCGGTGTTCATCGCCAGCGCGAGCCAGCCAGCCGCTGGCAATGGTCAGGCGGGCCAGCATGGAAAGCATGGCCAGCACGGCAAGCATAACAAGCAGCATGATGCAAAACAACATGCCGCCGGTGATTCGTCACACGGCGGCATGTCACATCATGGGGACGGCTCCCACCATCACGGCTCACACCATCACGATGGGTGAGGCTGAGCGCGCCTGACCGCTACAGCGGCGCGCTGGGCGCGAAGACGTGCACGATGCGCGGGATGGCCGGGCCGAGCACCACCACGAAGATGGATGGCAGAATCAGGAACGCCATCGGGAAGAGCATCTTGATGGGCGCCTGCTGGGCCAGCTTCTGGGCCCGCTGGCGGCGACGCACACGCATCTCCGCCGACTGAATGCGCAGCACACGACCGATGCTGGCGCCCAGTTGCTCCGCCTGGATGATGGCGCCGACGAACTGGCTGAGATCCTCGACGCCGGTACGATCCACCAGCTCGCGCAGCGCATCGCGTCGGGCGACGCCCAGGCGCATCTGCTGCAAGACCCGCCCAAACTCCGCCGCCAGCAGGTTGTTCGACTTCGCGACGATGCGGGCGAGCGCCTGGTCGAAGCCCAGCCCCGCCTCGACACTGATGGTCAGCAGGTCAATCGCGTCGGGCAGCGCGTTGGCGATGGCAGTCTTGCGCTGGCTGGTCTTGTTGCGCAGCCACAGATCGGGAATGAGGTAGCCCACCAGGCCAAAGACGAGCACGACTAGCACCGCAGACGTCGTCGACGAGTGCGCCAGCAGGATGAGCAGCGCGGCGAAGGCGAGGCCACCGATGGTCGACAGCCCCTTCAGGCCGATGAAGTCGGACACACTCATCTGCCCCATCAGGCCGGCGTTCAGCAGGCGCTTCTGGGTGCTTTCGAGGCTCTGCGCGGGGGTGAAGCGCGACAGGAACGCCGCCAGGCCGCCAGCTAGCGGGCGGAAGAAGCGGTCGTAGAACGATGCCTGCATCTCGCGGTCGTCTAGCGTTGGAACTGCGCCTCGTGCGGCGTCGCTGAGGCGCCGCGCCATCGGGTCGTCTTTCTTCGAGCCGCCCAGGCCCAGCAGCAACAGCAAGATGCCAAAGAAGGTCAGGAAGCCGGCGACAGGCGCCAGCAGAGGTATCAAGAGGTTGAGCATGGGATCGTTCGTAGCCTCCCTCTGGCCTGCGCCATCAGACTTTGATATCGACAATACGACGAATGACCACCAGGCCGATGATAACCATGATGGAGCTGCACGACACAATCGTCCAGCCGAACCAGTGTGTGGTGGTGAACATGCCAAGCATGTAGGTAGGGTTGATGATGAAGAGCAGCAACCCCAGACCCACCGGAAGGAAGGCGATGATGTAGCCCGAGAGCTGTTGCTGCGCCGTCAGCACGCCCACCTCGCCCAGCAGCTTGATCCGCTCGCGGATGGTCGTGGCGATGATCTCCAGGACCTCGACCAGATTACCGCCGACCTCGCGCTGCACATTGACCGCCGTGACGAGCAGGTTCAGGTCTTCGGACTGCATGCGCTCGACCAGGTGGCCCAGCGCCTCTTCCGGTGGAATACCCAGGCCCACCTCGCGCACGACTCGCTGGAACTCGGTTCGAGCTGGCTCGGCGCCCTCGCGCGCCACCAGCTCCAGCGACTGCATGAAGGCGTAGCCTGTGCGCAGTGATCCGGCCATCAGCGTCACCAGATCGGGCAGTTGCTCATTGAACTTGCGCTGACGGGCGATCTTGCGGCGGCGCACCCAGAATGTCGGGCCATACAGCCCCGCCAGCAGCAGCACCAGCGCCAGCACCAGCGGATTGCCCACGGGGATGACCAGGCCGAGCAGCGCGCCGACACTGGCCAGCACACCGCGCAGCGTCATGAATTCGCCAGCGGTGATCTTCAGATCGGCCTGCGCCAGCTCGCTGGCCAGCCGCACCGTGTAGTTGCTCTGGTTGTTGAGGAGCCCGGACGCCTGGGCGCCACGCCCACGCCGTCCCCGGCCACGCTTGCCGCGCGGCTGCGCTATCTCTGGCGCGACGCCGATAATGCCCATCTCTTTCATGCGTCGGCTGACCACGTTGGAGCGGGCGTCTACGACACGCTGCACGCCGAGGAAAAACAGGATGACGCCGCCAGCCACCAAGCCGCCGATGATCATGGCCTGGGTGGTGATGAGCGCAGCCAGCGCCATGGGCGCCTGCGCGCTGGTGGTCAGGAATATGCTCATAGCCTGCGACCTCTGCTGTCTTCTCTCTGGCTTTTCACTGGCTTTTCACTGGTGAGCTTGCTACGCTGTCAGGGGGCGTCGGCAAGGACGCCGCCCACGCCGACGACGCGCGAGCCTCGGCTATCGGCGATCCCTGCGCGTCCTCTGCTAGCCACGCCACGCGCCAGCTTCCCCATAGCCAAACATCTGCGCTGGCAGGTGGATGTTCGCCATCTCGAACAGCTCCATAAAGGATGGGCGAATACCGGTGGGCCGCAGACGACCCACGACACGCCCGTCGTCGTACCCCGTCTGCTCGTAGACGAACAGATCCTGCAGGGTGACGACATCGCCCTCCATGCCAACCACCTCGGTGATGTGCGTGATTTTGCGGGTGCCGTCGCGCATGCGCTCCTGGTGCACGACCAGGTTGGTGGCGCTGGCAATCTGCTCGCGGATGGCGCGCAGTGGCAGATCCATGCCGGCCATCAGCACCATCGTCTCCAGGCGGCGCAGGGTGTCGCGCGGGGAGTTGGAGTGCAGCGTGGTCAGCGACCCATCGTGGCCAGTGTTCATGGCCTGGAGCATGTCGAGCGCCTCGGCGCCGCGCACCTCACCGACGACGATGCGGTCAGGGCGCATACGCAGGGAGTTCGCGACGAGATCGCGAATGGTGATGCGTCCATTGCCTTCGATGTTGGCCGGGCGAGCCTCCAGCGGGATGACGTGCTCCTGCCGGAGCTGCAGCTCGGCGGCGTCTTCGATGGTGACGATGCGCTGGTCGCCGGGGATGAAGCCAGAGAGCACATTCAGCAGGGTAGTCTTGCCACTGCCGGTGCCGCCAGAGACGACGATATTCAGGCGCACCTCGACGCAGGCCCGTAAAAAGTCCACCATCGGCTGCGAGGTGGTGCCGAGCCGCACCAGATCATCTGGCGTCAGCGGGCGTCGGGCGAACTTTCGGACGGTGAGCACCGGGCCTACCAGCGAGAGCGGTGGGATGATGACATTCACGCGCGAGCCGTCTGGCAGGCGAGCGTCCACATAGGGCTGGGCTTCGTCGACGCGGCGGCCCAGGGGCGATACGATGCGCTCGATGACGCGCATGACATGGTCGTCGTCGCGGAAGCGGATATCGGTGCGGAAGAGGCGACCGTTCTGCTCGACGAAGACCGCACGCGGGCCATTGACCATGATCTCAGTGACGCTGTCGTCGTTGAGCAGTGGCTCGATAGGCCCGAAGCCCAGAATCTCGGCGGCGATGGCCTCAAAGAGGCGCTGCCGGTCGTTGCGCGTGAGCACAATGTTCTGTTGTTCGAGGATGCGGTTGAACAGCTCCTCGATGGTGCGGCGCACCTGCGCGGTCTGCGAGAGATCCATCTTGGGATCCATCTCGGAGATGAGCGCCGCCTGCACCTTGCGCTTGAGATCGAAGAGATTGTTATCGCGCGCGGCCGCTGCCGGACTCTGCTGCGCTGCCGGGAAGCGCGCCGCTGCGCCGCCGTCATTGGAGCCACTGGCGCGCGGCGGCTGATTCGAGAAGCTCGAATACTGGCCGTTTCCGCCGCCTCCGTTGTTGCCGCCGATGCGTCCGGAGAGCGGGCCACGCAGATTGTCGTCACCGGCGCCGTTTCCGCCGTTCTGGTCGTCACCCCGCTTGAAGATGCTCACAACCCACTCCTACTACCACATGGGCGCCGGATAGTGCCGGCGCTCGCCAGCCCAGCGCTGTGAATCATCCCAATAAACTCCTTCTCCCTGGACGATGAAGGAGTTCTCTCGCCGTAGGAGGTCGCCATCACGCTCGCGGCCAACACAGCCGATGGCTGCGGCGTATGCAGTGCGTCGCCTGTCGCACGCCCCTCACGGCCCGCAGCTCGCAATGTCTGCGTTTGCGCGCATGGCGCCGCCAGGCAGCACACTGTGTCTTCCTGTGTTATAGAGAACGGCTTACGCGCGTATCTCCTATGGGCGTCAGAAAAAAGTCCTGATGCGACCGGGCGCGTGCCCTTGCAGCGTCGTGCGCTCTCGCTGAGCGCATGCTGAATGGCTGCCTTGCGGCGCCCGATCATCAGGCGCTGGATAATCGTTCTATGTACTACAACGAGAAGCGAGCCGATTGCAAGCGTCTCAGGGAGAACTGGTCTAGTATCACACTGGCGAGGCGCGATTTCGCACGCCGCGCGCTGGTCGTCCCGTCGTCGCTCGCTCTGGATTCGTCCTGGGTTTGTCCTGGAGCTTGCTCTGGAAAGGTAGCGCCATGCCTCTGCTGACCTGCCCGCACTGTGGCAGCGCCGTGACCACGCGTGACATCGAGACGGCGCCGCTGCGCTGCCCGGTCTGCGGGGCTGCGCTGACGTCCGCGCCTGCGCCTGGCCCTGCCTCTGGCCCTGCTTCTGGCCCTGCTGCGGCGCCTGCGCCCGCCGCGCTTCCCATCCAGGAGGCCGAGGTGCGCGACGCCAGCTACCACAGCGACTGGCAGGATCGCGAAGAGGACGATAGCGCCACCCACGCTGTGGCGCGCGACAAGCTGGAGCCGATCACCGCACAGGCGCGCACCGACCACAGCTACGATCAGCGGGCGCAGGCGGCGGACGAAGCGACCCACGCGCTGCCCTACTCGCCAGTCGCCACTGACCAGCGCGATCAGCCTGACCAGCGCGAGGCGACCTATGCGCTGCCACTCTCGGCGATTCCGCAGGAAGCCCCACCTGCCCGTCGCGGCGTCGGCCTGCGCGCGGCGCTCATCACGCTGGCGGTGGCGGCGCTGGTCGTCGTTATCGTCGTGGCGGCGCTGGCGGGCAATGGCCTGCTGCCGAGCCTGTTCGGCGCCTCTCCGGTGTCTGCGCCCACCGCGACGATTGCCCCCACCTCCACTCCCTCAACGGCCTTCAGCGTGCAGGGCCTCTATGCGCTCAGTTACCCGACGGGCTGGGTGGTGCAGACCCAGCGCAACGCCTCGCCGCAATCCTACTTCGCGCTGCTCTCCTCGGGCGGCGACGCCAGCGTGAATGTGGAGGCGCAGCAGATCAGCCCGGCGCCATCCGACCTCGCCGCGCTCGACGAGCAGGCCATCAGCACGCTTGCCCAGCCAGGCACGTCGCCCGGCAACTTCAGCGGCGCGACCACCGTCACCATCGGTGGCCAGGCGTGGACGCGCGTCACGGGCGATGCGCAGCTCATCGTTCACAGCGGCCAGCCGCCGACCTACGGCCATGTCGCGGCGCTCTCCACCCAGCGCGGCCCCTACACCTACACCATCCTCTGCGTCTCGACGGCCTCCAGCGCCGATGCCGCGCGCGCCGCCTTTACCACCGACGACGCGAACGCCTTTCAGCCGCTGCTGGCCAGCTTCACCTTCCAGAGCCAGGGCTGAAGCTTCACCCCCAACCGCTCCCCCGCTTTGCGGGAGGGGGCATTTTAGTCACATGTAGTGGTGTATGTTCAGGGTCAGGTACAACTCGCACGACAGCGCGGTCATCAGCATGAGCAGCGTCACGATGACGATCAGGCAACAACCTTCGCCGCGACGTGTGGCAGGCTCCAGAGTTGGCGGCTGATCCCGTGAATCCATTGACGGCTAGCCCTCATCTGTACGGTCGCGCTCGGGGTTGGCGTGCAGCGCCTCCAGCAGCAGCGGATGGCTGCGACCGTGCGACTCCATGCCGAAGCCATCGGCCACGCGATTGAAATACTCGAACAGGCCGACGATATGCACGGCCTCGATGCATTGCTGCTCGCTCCACCCGGCTGCCCGCAGCGTCTCCCAGTCGGCGCGAGTGATCTTCCATGGCTCGCGGCTCAGCTTGTGGGCGAAGGCCAGCAGCGCGTGGGTCTGGTCATCGACCGGGGCCGTGCGATAGTCGACGGCGATGGCGCGCACGATGGCGTCATCGGCCCCCTGCATGCGGAGAAACTCTCCGTGCTCGGCTGTTCAGTACTGGCAGCGGTTGGCGCTGGAGACGAGCGTGGCCAGCATCTCCTTGTGCGCGCGTGAGAGCGCCGTCTCGCTGAAGTGCGCCCGCTGGATGGCCTGCGCCATCTCATCCGCCAGCGCCGGGAAGGTGAACATGGCGGCGAGCATGCCCAGCTCGCCATCATTGCGCTCCTGCGAGCGGCTCAACACGCGGCGACCATCGTCAGTATGGGCCGCGTCGGGTTGTGGATGATCCACCCAGCTCATCGTGCGCTTCTCCTCACGGATACTGCTCATGCTGCTTGTGGCCTGGCTTGGCTTGCCCTCGCCAGCGGTCAGCGGTCGGGATGTGGCCAGCGCAGGATGTAGCAGTAGGTCGTCGCGCCGCCCTGGATGCGGTCGACGATCAACTGATCGAAGTTGGCAGGGCGTGGGAACTGGCGCTGCACCAGATGCTCTGGCCAGATGAGATATTCCGAGTGCGGGAAGTTATCGGGCGTGCCGACGGCGATGCGGATGCGCTGCGGGAAGAGGGTCTGGCGGGTGCCCAGCCACTCATCGAGCGCGCCCTTGTTGCTCATCACCAGCGTCACGGTGGTGCGGCCCTCGCTGTGCGCCACGATCCAGTTGATGGCGTCGGCGTAGGCGGGGTACGCCACCTGCAGCGAGCCGTTCTCGCCGTGCAGCCACTCGGCGGTGTAGCCCTCCGCCTGGTTGACGGTGAGCAGGCCGATGGTGGAGGGTAGCAGCATGGCCAGCGCGATCAGCAGCGTGAACACGGCGGTGATCGCGCCGCGCGTCGCCGCCTCTGCGCTGATCGGCAGCGGGCGAGCGAACGCAGGCGTGATCAGGCGCCCCAGCGGGCGGACGATGCGCTGCTGCGTCCACGGGATCAGGCGTGGTCGCAGCCAGCGCGCGACGCTGGCATAGGCCCAGCCAGCGGTGAACATGACGGGCGGCGCCAGCGGCAAGACGTAGTGCGCGCCGACGATGATATTGAGCGAGGCGAATATCGGCAGCATGCCGCCCAGCCAGACCAGCGCGAAGACCGCCGCGTCGTCGTGCTGGGTCAGGGGCAGACGCTGACGAATGACGCGCGCCAGTCGCCAGATAATCCACACCAGCGCCAGCAGCGCGGGGATGGTGATGAAGAGACTGACCTTGGCCAGCAGAATGTAGACGCCGACGCCCGGCGCGACATGATAGCCGACCACGCCATTCCAGAAGGCGTCGTGGCCGTTGGAGGCGTGGTTGTACTGGAACAGGATGCTGTTCCACAGGCGGTTAAAGGGATCGACCCAGATGGCGGGATCGAAGATATAGACGGTGAGCAGCCCGATGGGCAGCATCAGCGCGGCTTGCCAGGGCGGTCGGCGCCGCGTGACGGCGAGGCTGTAGTACAGCAGATAGGCGGTAATCGGCACGGCGACAAACGCGGCGGTGTACTTGGAGGCGAAGGCCAGCCCACCCAGCCAGCCCACCAGCAGCCACAGCCACGGATGTCGCGCCGCGTGCCAGGCCAGCAGCGCCGCCAGCGTCATGAAGCAGAGCAGGTAGGTATCGAGATAGGCGATGGAATTGAAGAAGGCCAGCCAGGGGCTGAGCGCCAGCGCCAGCGCGCCAATGGTCGCGCCGAGTCGCCCGAAGATGGGCCGCGCCAGAAAGTAGGCGAGGACGAGCGTGGCGATGAACAGCCACACGCCCGGCAGGCGCGCGCCGATCAGCCAGCCCTGTGCGCCGAGGTTGTGGATGCCATACAGCGAGCCCTCGCCCATGATGAGCTTGGGGAACGAGGGCGCCTCGAAGTTGACCAGCCAGTAGGGATTGGTCAGCCAGTAGGGGTTGTGCAGCGTGCCGCTCTTGAGCATGGCCAGATCGGCGAGGCCCGTGGGGATATAGACGCTCTCGTCGGTGACGAGATCGAGCGAGTGTACCAGGGAGATGCGTGGCAGCCAGGCGAGGTAGATGATCAGCGCGGGGATGAGCAGGTTCCACCAGCCGAAGCGCGCCCAGCGCCACAGATCGCCCGGCGTCAGGTCGCTCCAGTGGCCCCAGTCGCTCCAGCGGCGCGGCTGGGCGCTCTGCGCGTCTGCGTGCGAGGCCGACGATGCGCCCCCACGCGCCTCAGGCGCAGCGGGCGCCGAGGATGACCATTGACTCACTGGCTGCTCTATCCTCATCTGGTACGCTATGAGAAGAACGCCTTGCATGGTGACATACGTGCTGCGTCCCTTGACGCAATGTGTATGCCTACGTACACTCGAAAGGAGTGTCCTCGAACAGACGTTCCTTCACTGGGCGCTCCGCTGGCGCTGCTGGCGCGGCATGCGCCATGCCCCTGTCCCGAACGCTGGCCTGTGGCCTGGGTGAGGAGGCAGGGTCTGGAGCGGCCCGCACTTTTAGATGGGAGCATACCACGAATGGCGCGACTCCGGCAGAAAGGCGCCGCTTCTGGCGGCCCTCAGGCGCCCCAGACGCTCTGGGAGCGAGCAGGCGCGCGCACTGGCAAGGGCGCTGAGGCGCTCTTTGATCGGCTCGATGCGCAAAATGCACAGAGCGTCCGCGACGCTGCCCAGGCCGCGCTGACGCTGGAGCGGCTGGCGGCGCAGATTCGCGGGGGCGCGTGGAGCGCCGAGATCGCGGAGGCAGTCGCGGCGGCCCGCGCCGCGCTCGACCAGCAGTAACGTGGGACGGGCGGGTAAACCCGCAGCTACGGGCCTGCGGCCGCAAAGCCCGCCTGCGCGGGCTGGGAGAAGGCGGGATGGTTCCCCAAACGGCCTTCTGGCTCCCCCTCGCCTGCGGGAGAGGGGGCTGGGGGTGAGGTCGTGCCTGGTCGCCAAGCCTCACTCTGCTGTCAGCGCCGCGCCGTCATCGTTGCCCTCGGCAGGCGCCTGTGAGGCGCCGCTACGCTCGACGCTGAGCGCGTAGTCCATGGCGCCTTCTTCGATGGGGACGGGGCGCTGTTGTTCCAGGCTCATGCGCCAGGTGTGGTTGAGGATGCTGACGTAGGCTTCGTAGCGGCGCGTGAGGTCAGCGCTGGGCAGGTAGCTCTCCAGAAAGCGCATCAGTGGCTCGTGATAGTGGGTCAGCCAGTCGCGCGCAGCGGCGTCCATCCCTACATCGCGTCCGGCGCGTTCACTCAGCAGATACTTATGGAGGTTGAGCTGGCGATAGATGCGCATGGCGGCGGCGCGCGGGACGCGGATTCCCAGCAGATCGCGGATGCGCTGCGTATACCAGCGCGGGCGCAGCGTGGCGATGCGCAATTCATCCTGTGGCAGCGCGGCGTCGGGCCCCTCTTCGTCGCGGTAGGCGGGGGCGCGGCGCAGGGCCAGGCGACGCGCATGGCGCATATTCAGCACGCCATAGCCCAGCGCATTGAGGCGTTCGAGGCGCCGCTCCAGCGCCAGCAGGCCGCCCGCGCGCTCGCGACGATGCGCCTGGCGGTCGGCGCGCAGCCCGGCGTAGCGCGAGATGACGTAGAAGGCGTCGCCCTCGGTGATGAGCTGGGTGTCCTCGTCCAGCCCGCGCGCCAGGCGGATATCTTCGGCCTGCCAGATCAGCGATTCGACGAACGAGTCGAGATCCTGGCGTCGCAGTCCATCGCTGAGCGGGCCGGGCGCCACCTCCGCCGTCTCGGCGTCGGCCATCACAGCGGTCAGCCGCTGGCCGCTCAGATCGATCAGCGTATTGGCCAGTGACGGATCGCCCCAGTAGACGCCTGCTTCGTGCAGATCGGCCAGCAGCTCGGCGATGGCGTTCCAGAGCAGACGCTTGTTGGCGTCGGTGAAGGGGTAGCGATAGAGGATCGACTGCGGCAGCACCCGCTCGGCCAGCCGCGTGACACAATAGCCCGTGTCGCCCGACAGATAGACGGCGCGCCCGCCCATCTGCCCGACCTCGATTGGCTCGCCGCTGATGACCACCCAGCCGACTGGCTCCAGCGTGGAGACGTGGCGCGGCGCGACCTGCTCGTAGACGTGTATCTCGCGCTCCGCCGCCTCGGGGCTGGTCTCCTTGATGGCGTAGCGCCGCCCACCCGCCTCCACGAAGATGACCTCGTGCCGCGACTCGCCCTTGCGAATGGAGAGCAGAGCGTCGCCGATGAGGTCGCGCCAGCGCTCCAGCGGGATGCCCCAGGGCATGCGCCGCATGCGCAGCCAGTCCTGGCGTCCGATGTGGATGGCGCGCAGCTCGCCCGCTTGCTCCCGGCGAGCGTCTGCGCTGCGTTCCCTGCCTTCCAGTCGCTGCGAGCCGCTGTCGTCGGGCGATGGCTCATCGCCGAGGCGCGCATCGCTCGTTGGCGGCGCCCAGTCCCACATATCCATGCCCATGTTGTCGCATGGCGTGCGGAGATGGTCAAGGCAGATCACGGCAGGCCAGGGCAAGGTCAGGGCGAGTCAGGCGACGAAGGTGGCGCCTGCCAGCAGGCGCGTCAGGATGATCGTCCAGGCGATGCAGAGGGCGACCATCAAACGGTTGGCGCGTGGGTAGCGCTCGCCGATCAGCGCCATCAGGACGAGGCAGGGGAAGACGACCAGCGCGTAGCGCGGCACGGACATCAGCCCGCCGCCGCGAATGTGCGCGGGCAAGATGAGGACTTGCAGCAGCGAGGCCCAGCTATAAAGCATCCACGAGCGCGGCACAGTCGGCCAGCGGCGCCAGCGCGCGGGCAGCAGCATGACGACACACAGCCCCAGCCAGAACGCCAGAAAGACGAAATCCTTCACGACCTCCAGTGTCGGTGGGTTGGGGCCGCCCGCCGCCAGCGTGGCGATGTCGGCGATGGCGCCTGCCCAGGGCCAATCGGGCCAGCGCAGCCATTCGGGGTTCGCGGCGGCGCGGCTCAGCGCATCAGGAATGCCGTACACATCCGTCAGGTAGCGCTGGAAGGCCAGGAAGGCCAGCAGCGGCAGCGCGCCCGCCGCGGCCAGCGCCAGCCCCGTGCGCCATCGCCGGGCGGCGCCCAGTGTCGCCCAGGCTGGCCGTAGCGCGCGCCACGCCTCGAACGCTAGCGGCAACAGCAGCAGCGCCCCCTGCGCGCGGGCCAGCGTGGCCAGCGCGATCAGGCCGCCCGCCAGCAGCCAGCGCTGGCGACGCATCGCCAGGAACGCCGCCACACTCAGCAACAGAAACAGCGCCTCGGTGTAGACCGCCGCGAGGAAGAGTCCGGTGGGGAAGAGCGCGTAATAGAGCAACGTGCGGCGCGCGGCGGCTGGGCCAAACTCTGCCGCCACCAGCTTCGCCAGCAAGACGAACGCCGCCAGCGAGAGGACATTCGAGAGCAGGATGCCCGCCAGCGCGACGTTTCCGCCGACCAGCGGCGCCGTCACATGCATCAGCAGCGGGTAGAGCGGGAAGTAGGCCGCCTCCTGCAGGATGCGATAGCCATACTGCGCGATCAGCGTATAGAAGATGCCATCGAAGAGCGTCCAGACGCGGTAGAAGGCGGCCGGCGAGAAGGACAGCAGCAGAAGTTGCCACAGCAGCGTCAGCGCGCCGATCAGCAGGCGCTGGCCCAGCCACGCCGCCAGCGCCACCTGCCACAGCGGGCGCTCCGCCCTGGGCGCCTCTGCGGTGAGCGGCGCGGCCTGCGCCAGCCCTACCTCCGCCTGCATCGCGCCCTCCCTCGCAGCATCCGCAGCGCCATTGTTCACCCCGCCGCAGTGTACGACGCGCGCAGCGGGGCGAGTGTAACCGCGTCCAGCCCTACCGCGTCGGCCTGCCGATGGGGCGCTGCTGCTCGTCGCGGGGGAGCTTGTGCTTGCCGGGGGTGTTGCGATAGCGCAGCCGCTCGACGGGTCGCCCGCCGATCAGGTGCTCGCGCAAGATCTCCGCTGCGTCGTCGGGGGTGACGCCCCAGTACCAGACGTTTTCGGGGTAGACGACCACCATCGGCCCGTGGCCGCACTGGTCGAAGCAGCCGCTCTTGTTGATGCGCACCCGCGCGCCCAGGTCAGCCTGCTTCACCAGCGCCTTCAGCCGCGCATGCACGCCCAGCCCATCGCCATCCACCTCCGGACACCATGAGCCGCTCGTGCAGACGAAGACGTGCCGCTCCCAGATCGGCGCTTCGGCAGGCGTCTGGAGATGGTCGGTTTCGTCGGAGTTGGGTCGTTGGTCAGTCATAGTGGATGCCGGCTCTCTCATCTGTCCGTTGTGCAATCAGTCGTCTGGATATGGTAGAACGTTGAGCGTCGCTGGCACGGGCCAGCGCTTCACAGCGCCGCAGGACTTCGGTCAGCCTGGGCGCGCTCCCTCGACCGTGAAACATGTTTGTCTGTCAGCTTTGTGGCTCCCAGGTCGCGCCTCGTATCCCCGCTCATCGTGTTGTCCTCGAATGGCGCGCCAAACACTACCCACCGCGCGACTATCGGCTCAAGCGCATCGGGCGTAGCGCTCTCGTCCGCGACCGTGGCGGCGCTGGCTACCAGATCGCCCGCGAGGCGCTGGCCTGCCCCGACTGCGCGCAGCGCTACATGGCGCCTGCGCCACCACTACCGACTCAGAAGCAAGAGCAGGCCACCACGCGCGCTGGTTCAGTGGTCAGCTCCTGATAGAGGTCGCGCACACGGTCGCCGATGCGCTGCCAGTCGAACTGCTCGATGGAGGCACGGGCGTAGGCTTGCATCTGCTCGCGCAGCGCGTCATCGCTCAGCAGCAGGTCGATCTGCTCGGCGAAGGCTTGCGGGCAGCGCCAGCGCACCAGCAGGCCGTTCTCGCCATCCTGCACAATGCTCGGCAGCCCGCCCGCCGCTGAGGCGACGACCGGAGCGCCGCATGCCAGCGCCTCCACCGCGACCAGCCCGAAGCTCTCGTAGCGCGAGGAGACCACCACCGCATCGACCGCGTGATAGTACGTCGGCAGGTCGCGCTGTGGCACGGCGCCGGGGAAGCGCACGCGTTCGGCGATACCCAGCTCGGCGGCGCGGGCGCGCAGGCGCTCCACCTCCGGGTCGCCCTCCGGGTTGCCGCCCACCACCAGCAGGCGCGCGGGCGTGCGCAGCGCCGCCACGCTCTCCAGCAGCAAGTCGATGCCCTTGATGGGATCGAGCCGACCGACGAAGAGCAGCGTGGGCGTCTCGCCCAGCCCCAGCGCGCGGCGGGCCTTGGCGCGCCGCTCTGGAGTGGCAGGCGTGAAGGCGTTGAGATCCACGCCGCAGGGGATGACGCGCGTATGGCTGGGCGTCAGGCCGTAGAGGCGGCGCAGTTGCTCGCCCTCCAGCTCCGTCGAGACGATCACGCAGTCGGCGGAGGTGGCGATGCGCCCCTCGCTCTCGATGCGGATGGCGGCAGGGCCATTCTTGGGCGCGCTGGCGGCCTCCAGCGGCAGCCCCTGCTGCTGCGCCTTCAGCCGCTCGACGGTGTGGAACATCGTCACATGCGGCGTATCCCACAGGCGGGCCAGCGGCGCGGCGGCGGCGGCGGAGAGCCAGTAGTGGCTATGGACGAGGTTATAGGGATGCTCGTTACGCGCGGCAAAGCGGGCCACACGGCAGGTGAACTCGGCGACGTAGGGGTGCAGCGCGCTCGGCGGCAATGGCTCGACGGGGCCAGCGGTGATGGTGATGAGGCGCACGCGCTCGGAGAGGTGTTGGATCTCTGGGGTGTCTAGCTGCGAACGCCGGGTAAAGATGTCAACGTACATGCCGCCCCGGCCCAGTTCGCGCGATAGCTCGCGGATGTAGACGTTCATGCCGCCCGCATCGCGCGTGCGGCCAAGCTGGGCGATGGGGGACGTGTGCAGGCTGAACATGGCAACCCTAAAGCACATCGACGCGCCCCCTTTCGCCCGGCGTCTGGGCGCGCGTACAGGCGCAGATGCGTGGCCACCGTCCTTCTCCCGACGGAGCCGCGGCCAGCGCCAGCAATACCTGCTCCGCCGTCAGCGTGTCTCGCATAGTGATCGTTGTTTATCCTCGTGACATGTCCGGCAGCGTAGCGCGCTGGACGTGTCGTGCTGTGAAGCATAATGAAAATGGATGCAATGGTGTGGCGCCGACCTGCGTCTGAGCGTCGTGCTGCGAGGCCAGCGCGGGGGCCGTGTCACTTCCCTTAATATACCTTAGCCTTGCAATGCTTCGCTAGTGGGTAGCCAGGCGCTAGCTGCGCGTCTCATCAATCCTCGTCAATCCTCATCAATCCTCGTCGAGTCCCAGGCGGCGGGCCAGCGTGGCGGGGGTGGGGTAGATCCGCTCGCGGGGCAGCCGCCGCTGCGCCTCGGCGGCGCGGCCAGCGTCCAGCAGGCGGCGCAGGGCATGCGCGAGCGGTGTGGCGTCGGTGATTTCCAGCGTCCAGCTGTTGACATAGCGCGGGACAAGGCTGCGGCTTATGCCCACCTGAATGGCCCGCCGCTCCTGCGGTTTGCCGCGCAGATCGCGCTCCGGATCCCACTGGACGCGGACGGGCGCCAGCTCCAGACTGCGCTGCCAGGCGTCGAAGTCGCCGTAGAGCGCTGGCTCGAAGGTGGTCAGCGTGGCCTGGCCGAGCGCTTCTTCCCAGCCAGCGCGGCTGATGCGGATGGCCAGCACGCGCTCCTGCCCCGGTTTGCTGGCCCAGCCACAGCGCTCCATCATCCAGAGGAACGAGGGCTTGATCCACGTCATGCGGTTCAGGCTGAATGGCTCGACAAAGCGCCCAGCGTGCAGCGCCGCCTCAGCGATCTCCGGGCGGTAGGCCTGATACACGATCAGCGAGCGCTCGTCGTAGTCCGCGCGGATGGCTCGCTGCCCCATGCGCCTCCTCCTTCGATTCGCTTCATTGCTGCGCCTCGCCATTGTGCGCGGCCAGCAGCGCCTCGATCTCGCCGATAGCCTGCGCGTTGTCGTGGAAGACGACGCCATGGATGCCGAAGGCGCGGGCGGCGGCGATGTGGCCCGACGAGTCATCGAGGAAGATCATCTCAGCGGGCTGAACGCCCAGACGCTCACAGGTCAGCGCGTAGATGCGCGGGTCGGGCTTGGCGAGGCCGACCTCATGCGAATAGATGATCTGGTCGGCTACATCCTCGAAGCCGCGCGCCGCCTGCTCGCGCTCGCGCGCGCCGACGAAGCTGTTGCTGAGCAGGGCCGTCTTGTAGCGCGGGCGCAGACTGGTAAAGTACGCCGTCAGCTCGGGGTTTGGCTCGCCGATGTAGGTATCCCAGTGATCGTCCATGAAGGCGTCGGCCGTCGCTTCATCCCAGCCCGTGACGGCGCGCAGCTCGCCGACCCACTCGTCGTACGTACACGTCCCCAGCTCGCCATCTTTCCCGGCGCTCTTGAGCCGCGTGTCCATCGTGGCAATGGTCTCGGAGAGCGCGACCGGCGTGAGGTCGAGCCGCCGTTCCCAGCGCGCCAGCATCAGCGGGAAGCGTGAGGTGGGGTCGCCGCCTTCAGGGATGGTCTCCAGGATGCCGCCGATATCGAAGACGACTGCTTTGATGGCCATATGCTGTGATTCCCTCCAAATCCAAACATGATTGGTGATGGTCAGGCGCGGACGATCAGGCTTTCCGTCCAGGCGCGGGCCACCAGACCATCGGGCGCGCTGATAGTCTGCCAGAAGCCCAGCGCCCGCGAGCGGGTCAGCAGCGGCGCGGTGGTGGCGACGGTCAGCGCGTCGCCGGGCTGCGTGGGGCGGATGTATTCGAGATGGTAGAAGCGCGGGCGCAAGTGTATGGGTTCGCCGGTCAGCGCGCCCTGCGCGGCGGTCTGCCAGGCCGCCTCGTGCAGCCAGTCCAGGTAGACGCAGTTGTTGATGTGCTGCTGGGTATCGGCCTCATACTCGCGCGCGGTCAGCCGCATCTCGCTGACGATGGGCGCGTCGCTCAGCAGCGGCTCGGGCTGGCGCACGCGCATGGCGCAGCCCCACGGCCCCATCCGCGCGATCAGCTCCTCCGGGATGCGCGTGGGCAGCAGTCGCTCGCGGTTGATGTAGGCCCAGCGAGCCGAGGCGCGCGCCACCAGCCGCCCGCTATCAGCGCGGGTGACGAGGTGGTCGCGGGTGGCCTGCACATGGCGGAAGTCGGCGACCCAGGTGGCCAGTTCCAGCGCGTCATCGATCTGCGGCAGATCGCCCAGCAGCAGCGACATCTCGCGCACGACCCAGGCGCTGTTGTGATCGCGATACCAGTGGTTGTCGAAGCCCAGCGCGGCGGATGCGCAGGTCGCCAGATGCTCCAGGTAGCGCAGGATGGTCGCGGGATGCACGCCGCCCTCGCGCCCGGCCTCGTAGCTGCGCACCGTCAGGTGGTCGCGGAACGCCTGCGCAGGTGTACGCAGGATGTCGTACCCGCCCCCCGGCCTCATCTCCTCGTCAAAAACCTCGTCCCTGCTTGCCATGCTGCGCTCCCTGACGCTTCCACTCGCTACTCCGGCGCCTCAGGGAGTGTAGGCGCGGCGGCGCACGCCTGTCAAACGGAGATGGGGCTGTGGCGGGCTGCAGAAGACGGCGCAGTCGGGACGCCGGGTCACTTGAGCAGGCGCGTGAATCCCGCCTGCTCGAAATGGTGATCGTTCGTGAGCGCCTCGGTCACGCCCAATCGCTGCATCTGGCGGATAGAAATCGCATCAGCCAGTGACCAGTCCTTGTCAGGCCTCTCACTCAGCAGGTTCCAGGCGTCAGTAAAGAGCGCCTGGTCGGTAAAAAGCACGTGGATTCTAGGCGCAATGAGAAGGTTGTTCACATCCCGCAAGATCTGGGCGCGTGGTAGATGGCGGCCAGTCATCAACACAACCAGCTCGGCGATGACGTGATCCGTCGTGTAGATGGCGATACCAGGATTACCAAGCGCCTGTCGCATCTCCTGATCCGATGTCGCGTGTTACATCTCACTGGCAACCAGGCTTGCCATCCAGCCCGATGTGTCCACAAAGATGCTAGTTGTCATCATGTGGATTCATGGCTTCGCTTGCGAGAATGCGGTCGATCTCTTCATTGGTTGTGTTGACCGAACCCTCGATGCCTGGCCAGGAGGGGATCGAGCCAAGCATACTCAAGATCAATCGAGAGCCGTCCGGATCTTCTGGCGCCAGGCGCGCTGGCGCTTGTGGCAGAGTCGAAACGAGCAATGCTTGAGCAGTCTGCTCCATCGACTCACCACGCTGCTGCGCAAGTTCCCGTAGCCGGGCTACACTCTCGTCGTCCAGTGGAATCGTGATCTGTGTCATGCGCATGTTCCTCAGTGGCGTCCGTATGCCACGCAGCCTGCCCTGAGTATAGCATGCGACGGCCCTGCTCTAGCGGCGCGCTGGTGGGCGCTGGTTGAGCGCGCGGCGGGTGCGGTGTGAGAGCGCGGGTGGCGCGTGCCGACCAGAGGGCGAGAGCTGGCCGCTGGCGTTGTGACCATTGCTTGTGGCGCGGCCAGATGCGGGAGCGGGCGCCTCGTAGGCTGGCTCATCGCGTCGCTGCCAGCGGGTCAGCGCGATCAGGAAGGACGCCAGCGTCAGCAGGTGGACGACCGTGCACCACTCGCAGATGCGCTGCACCAGCACGATCTCGCAGTAGACGAGGTAGATGATGAAGACCAGCCCGGCGACCGTCAGCAGCAGGGTCGAGATGCGCAGGCGTGGGTCTTCCGCTTCGCCGCGCCACGCCCAGCGCAGCCCGGCCACCGCCAGCGCGCCCAGCGCCAGAAACCACAGCATGCCGGGGATGGTGATCGGGATGCTCGTGCCAGGGACGACTGAGTAGGCGCTGG
>DATAED010000124.1:0-3450 GCA_036258195.1 Ktedonobacterales bacterium | reverse complement strand
CGGAACCTTCTCAGCCAACGCCATCCGAGGGTGTGTGCCGTATTGATGACAGAAAGATCCCCACGGGATCCAACTTGGAGAACATTGTGTGACGAGTTGCATGTACTTTTGACCTCTTCTGACGCGCTAGTTTTGGACGTGCGACTTCGCCCGCTGGCATGACTGATACCCGCTGACCCATACTGGATAGTCGTTGAATAATCCAACGACATCGACGAATTGACTTACTGCCACAAGCGGAACCAGGCCAGCTCTATGCCGACGTCGCATCCTCCGCCGCTGGCATGGCGCTGGCAATCCCCAGGATGCGCTCGCCCAGGCGGCGCAGCGCGTCGCGTAGCTCCGACGGCTGGCGCACGACGAACGGCAGATTAACGCCCAGCAGGTAGCGCGCCATGTCGTCCAGATCGTCGTAGCGGCTCTGGAGCAGCGTTCCGTCAGGCGTCGCAGTGAGCTGCCCGTAGGCGGCGGGGATGCGCCGCTCGACCGCGCTGAGCGGCGCCCGAAACTCCACCTCGATAGCGACGCTACCCGCCGGGGCGCCATAGCGCCGCATGATGAACGCCTGGCAGTCGAAGTCCGCCGGGCGCTGGAAGCGCTCCTCCAGCGCCTTCGCCCGCTGGATGCGGTCGATGCGGAAGGTGCGGTGGTCGCGGCGCAGATGACAGTAGCCCACCAGATACCAGTGGCCCCGCCAGCCGACTACGCCATATGGCTCTACCGTGCGATGCGTCATCTCGTCTCCCAGAGAGCGGTAGTCGAGCGACACGCACTGCTGCTGGCCGATGGCCTGACTCAGGCTGATCAGCAGCGCAGCGTCGGGGTGGTCGCGCTGCCCCGCCGAGAAGAAGAAGAGGTGCGCGCCCAGGCTGTTCAGCCGCTCGCGCGCCTGCGGTGGCAGCACGCGCGAGACTTTCGCCAGCGCGCCCTCCACGGCGGCGGAGGATTGCCCGATCTCCAGCCAGGAGGTTCCCAGCAGCCCCAGCATGATGGCTGCCGCCTCCTCCTCCGTCAGCATCAGCGGCGGCAGCTTGAAGCCAGGACGCAGCCGATAGCCGCCATAGCGGCCGATCCGGGCCTCGATGGGGATGCCGACATCTTGCAGATGGGCGATATAGCGGCGCACCGTGCGCACGTCCATCTCCAGCCGCGCGGCCAGCTCCGGCCCACTGATGGATGGCCGCGATTGCAGCACCTCCAGCACTGTCAGCACACGGCTGGTCGGATGATACATGGCGGCTCACCCACTTTCCGCTCATCGAATCTCCGCCCGCCCGTTGCAATTCCTGGCGCCGTAAGCGTTTTGGCCAATTTTAACGCATCTTGCGGATTGCTGTAGGAACAAGGGCGGATCCTGTCCTGCTTTGAGCTTAGACTGTAGATATGAACGATGTCAAGCATGGTCAATCGATGAATGGGAGCGACACGATGACGACCTCGACGAGTATGAGCATCGACGGCGCTACGGAGGAGGTCTCGTTCGCAGCAGCGCGTCTGCGCGGCATGGCGCTGGCGAGCGTAGTCGGCGCGCTGCTGCTGGCGCTGCTGCTCGAAGCGATGGATCAGGCCATCGTCGGCACGGCGCTGCCGCGCATCATCGCCACGCTGCACGGGCTGGATCGCTACACCTGGGTGGTGACGGCGTATGTGCTGGCGACTGCGACGATGGTACCGATTGTCGGCAAGCTCTCTGATCAGTTCGGGCGCAAGTGGTTTCTGGTCGCTGGCACGGTGGTCTTTCTCGTCGGCTCGGCGCTGGCGGGTGTCTCGGCGACGATGAATCAGCTCATCGCCTTCCGCGCGCTGCAAGGGCTGGGCGCTGGCATCGGGATGGCGCTGGTGGCGACGGTAATCGGCGATCTGTTCCCGCCCGCCGAGCGCGCCAAGTTGATGAGCCTCTTTGGCCTGGTCTATGGTTTCTCCAGCGTGTTTGGCCCGACGCTGGGCGGCTGGCTGGCCGAGCATGGCCCGCTGCTGGGCAGTCTGGTGACGGCGGGCACGCGCTGGCGCTGGGTCTTCTACATCAATTTGCCGCTGGGCGCGCTGGTGGTGGCGGCGCTGGTGATCTATCTGCCCGACAATCTCTCGGCGCGCTCCAGCGACTCGCTGAGCTGGGAATCGCTGCGGCGCATCGATGTGGTAGGCGCGGCGCTCTCAGCGGCGGCGACGATCTGTCTGCTGCTAGGGCTGACGCTGGCCAGCGATGCGGTCACGCCGGGCGCGGCTTCGCGGGCGCCGCTGCTGCTGGTGTCCGGTGTGATCCTCTTCGGGCTGTTCGTGATGGTCGAGCGCCGCGTCGCGGAGCCGATTCTGCCGCTGGGGCTGTTCCGCAATCAGGTCTTCACGGCGTCGGCGCTGCTCTCGCTCTTGCAGATGATGGTGCTGCTGGGGCTGACGATCTATCTGGCGCTCTTCCTGCAGGGCGCGCTGGGCATCGCGCCGACGGCGACCGGGCTGATCATGACGCCACTCTCCATCAGCATGGTAGCTGGGGCGATGCTGAGCGGGCCGATCATCGCGAAGATGAAGCGCTATCAGGCGGTGACGATCGTAGCGGCGGTCATCATGTGCGTGGGCGCCTTCCTGATCGCGACGATGACGACCGAGACGGCCATCTGGCAGGCCATTCTCTACATGTGCGTGATCGGGCTGGGTACGGGCGTCTTCTTCGCGGTTCCGATGGTGGCGGGCCAGAATGCGCTGCCCGCGAGTCAGCTTGGGGTTGGCACAGCAGCGACGCGCTATCTGGGGCAGGTCGGCGCGGTGCTGGGCATTGCGGTGGTGGGCGCTGCCGTCAATAGTAGTATCCCGCCGAATCTGCTGCGCCGCCTGCCGACGACGCACGCGGGCCAGGAGGCGCTGGCGGGCGCGCTGCATCACGGCTTCGTCGCGGTGCTGGTCTTCGCGGGCCTCGCGCTGGTCGTGACCTTCTTCCTGAAGGATCTGCCGATGGCGGCGGCGCAGCCGCAGTCAGAGCAGACGGAGGCTGAGGAGGAGCCAGAGGCCGAGCTGCTCTCAGCGTGAGTTCCGTGATTCGAGGCATTCGAATTCTCGCGCATAAGGATGGCTCCCTGGCTCTGTCTGAGCCGGGAGCCATTTGCTTGCGATAACCCTGAAGACGTTGTTGACCTACAGCTGCAATGGCAAGAGGATGGTCACGATATAGTCAATCATCGGCTGTTTACCAGTCCCTGCTGGTTTCGTGCCTGGATGACGCGCCTGAACCGCCTTGACACCTTCCCGCAAGCGTGGCGCTGTGTAGCGGCTCAACGCAAGCGCAAGCTGATCCGGTCCATACAGTTCCAACAGGAAATATGGGTCTACAGGCGCGGCCGGGTCGCGGAAGCGCCCTTCCATCGACTTTATCGGCTTGAGGTCGATATCGAGATCTGACGCTTTGCCCTTTCTCCTTGCGTCAGAGCCTCGTTTGGGAGCCAGGTCTTCGTAAAC
>DATAED010000123.1:0-16863 GCA_036258195.1 Ktedonobacterales bacterium | reverse complement strand
GACGCGCATCACCCGGCGCGCCTGCCGTCAGCTCCTGATACGCCTGCGGGTCGCGCGCAGAGACTTTGCCCGCCTCCACCAGGGCGAAGCGCTCCACCAGCGCGCCCAGCAGCGAGAGTCCCGCCCCCACGCCAGAGAGCGTACGGGCGGCGCGTGGCCCCACAAGGCGCGATACCAGCCGCAGCGCCAGCGGGGCTACCATCCCGCCGCCGACTGCGCCAGCGCGATAGAGCGCGCCCCAACGTCCACTGCGCAGTGGACGGTTGATGCGGCTCGTCACCGCCGCGTCGCGCGCCAGCACCAGCGCCACCTGCGAGATCGTGCTGGCCGCCTCGACCACCTCCACCGTCTGGCGCGCGCGCTCGCTCGCCTCGTCGCGCTTGCCAAAGGCCAGCCCCAGCAGCCCCAGCGCGCCCGCGCCCGACGCCAGCGAGGTCGACTCGAAGAGCGGCCCCAGCAGCACGCCGCCCGCCGCCCACAGCGGAACCGCCGTCGCCGCCAGCAGCACGCCAGTGTAGCCACCCAGGCCCAGCCCCAGCAGCCCATGCGCCATGGTCAGCGGAGCCTCCGGGATGAGCGTGCGCGCCAACCGCCCCGTCGTGCTCTCGCGGCGAATGATGAGGCCATCTTCCGCCGCCTGGCGCACCGCCAGCGCGCCAGAGACAGCGCCGAAGCCCGTCAGAATCCACGTTCCCACGCTCAGTGGCGAGCTGACCTTGAACACGCGCAGCATGTGGTGGAAGCGCTCTGGTCGGTGCAGGTCGGCGATCAGCAGCGCGGGGCAGGCCAGCCCCAGCCCCAGCGAAAGGTAGCGCGCATGACGCGCCGTCTCGCGCCCGCCGCGCCCGCCCAGGTAGCGCGCCACTGCGCCGATGGTCGCCGCGCCGCCTGCGACACCGCCCAGCCAGAAATAGCCGGGGATGTACCACCGCCACGTGGGCGGCTTGATCATCGGGCGGTCATAGTAGGTCGGCTGCGGCTCCATCTGGTCGTAGGCCTGTGTCGCCGGGCGCAGGTTCGGCAGCAATACCTCGCTAGGTGGCCGGTCATACTGCTCCATGATGCTCATCACATGCTCCTCATGCTCTGCTGCGCAGCCGCAGCGCGAACGCCGCCACCGTCGCCAGCCCCAGCGCCACCGCCGTCAGCGCCGTCGCGACATAGCTCGGAATCACCTGCGCCTGTGGCACGCTGGGCCGCTCGGGCAGGTTGTAGACCGCTGGCTGATCGACCAGCAGGAAGAAGGCGTTCATGTCGCCGACGCTGGTCTGCTCATCCACACCGTAGAGATAGGCGTCGTCGATGCCGCGCTCGTGGAGCTGGCCCACACGCGCCCGCGCCCGGTCGCGCAGCTCCGCAACCTCGCCAAACTGGATGGACTGTGTGGGGCAGGCCTGCGCGCAGGCGGGCGTCAATCCATCGCGCTGGCGGTCGTAGCAGAGGGTACACTTCCACGCGCGGCCATCCTGTGGATTGACGTCGATCACGCCGAAGGGGCAGGCGACGACACAGTAGCTGCAGCCGTTGCAGATGTCGGGCTGCACATAGACATCGCCAAACTCATTGCGGATGATGGCGCCAGTAGGGCAGGCCTCCAGGCAGCCCGCGCGCTCGCAATGCTTGCAGACATCGCTCATCATCAGCCAGCGGTGGTCGCCCAGCAGCCCACCCGTCTGGGCGTCCACCGTGCGCGCACGCGTCAGCGTCATCGCGCCCGCTGGCCCCGCGCCATCGCCCGGATGATGGGCTGCGCCGTTCGAGCGCAGCGACATCAGGTCGAGGGGCTGGCCATCGCCACGCACCCGCTCACCAATCGCCGCCGCGCCTGCGTGCGCGCCGACCGGGTGGCCGTTCACCTGCGCGCCACGGTCGAACTGCTCGATGAAGGCGACATGGCGCCAGGTGGTCGCGCCGAGCGCCTTGGTATTGTCGTAGCTCATGCCGGTGAACTCATAGTCGTCCGCCGGCAACTGATTCCACTGTTTACAGGCCACCTCACACGCCTTGCAGCCGATGCAGAGCGTCGTGTCGGTGAAGAATCCTTTGGCCATCACGTTCTCCTTCCGCACGCGCTAGCTCGGCTGCCTTGACAGCGGCGAATGATGCAGCATCTCCTCACCCTCGCTGTGCGAGCGCGCCACCACGCCGCCCTGGCTCAGGTTGGCCATGGGCAGCGGCTGCTGGCGGCGCTCCGCATCGGGCAGGGCGGGCTGGGAGCGCGGGCCTTTGCGCAGGTCGCAGGTCAGCGCTTTGGCCTCGTGGATCTTCACATTGGGCTCCAGCACCACGCTGATCAGGTCATTGGCGATGTCGCCAGTGACGATGCCCGCTGGCCCCCAGTGATAGGGCAGGCCGATCACATGCGTCACCTGGCCATTCACGCGCATCGGCTGCATGCGCGGCGTCACCAGCGCCCGCGCCTCAATCTCGCCGCGCGCCGTGGCAATCGTCACCATGTCGCCATTGGCGATGCCCTTCTCGCGCGCCAGCTCAGGATTGATCTCGGCGAAGAGCGCGGGCTGCAGCTCGGCCAGCCAGCTATTCCAGCGCGACATCGCGCCCGAGGTGTGATGCTCGGTGATTCGATAGGTCGTCAGCACGTAGGGATGCGAGGTCGTCGGGCGCCCCTGCAGCGCGCCACCGTTGTAGGGATTATCCGGGCGGTCGAAGGTGATGAGGCACGGATTGCACTGCTGTTTCGGGTACAGCGCGTTCTCCATCACCGACTCGAACGGCTCGTAGTGCGTGGGCAGCGGGCCATCCGTCGTGCCGTGCGGCGCGTAGATCCAGCCGCGCCCATCGGCGTTCATGATGAAGGGGTCGGCGCCAGAATGCGCGTCCATGCCCTCGCCCGTCTCGTCGGCGTCGGCGTGCGGCGGCTTATCCTCGATGAAGTCGGGCGTGTCGTAGCCCGTCCACTTGCCCTTGCCGCCGTTGGCCGATTGATCCCACCAGATCAGCGCCTTGCGCTCGGACCACGGCTTGCCATCGGGATCCGCCGAGGCGCGATTGTAGATGATGCGCCGATTGGAGGGCCAGGCGAACCCCCACTTGCTGTGGTTGGTCTGCTCGTCGGGCTTGTCGCGGGTGCGGCTGGCGGCGAGGTTGGTATCACGCTCAGGCACGTAGCCCGAGTAGATCCAGCAACCACAGGCCGTGCTGCCATCGTCCTTCAGCGGCTTATAGCCCGGAACCTGCTTGCCCGTCGCCACCTCGTAGCCGTTGATCTCGCGCGCCACCGCCAGCGCGCTCGGCTCCTGCATCTCGCCTTCGAGCGGATAGTCCCACGTCATCGCCAGCAGCGGCTTGTCGCGCTCCTGCTGGCTGTCGGCATACAGCTCGCGTAGCTTGCGCCCCAGGTGCACCGTGAACCACGTCTCGGAGCGCGCGTCGCCTGGCGGATCGACCGCCTTGTCGTGCCACTGCAAGAGGCGCTGCGTGTTGGTGAGGCTGCCGTCCTTCTCGGCGGCCCACGCGGCGGGCATATAGATGACCTCCGTCTGGCACTCCGCCGGGTCATGGCCGTCCATCCGCCAGAACTCCGCTGTCTCCACCAGGAAGGGGTCGCGCACCACGCACCACTCCAGCTTGCGCATGGCGTCGCGCTCCAGCCGCGAGGCAGGGCCGCCCACAGCGAAGTTCTCGCCGTAGACGAGCAGGCCGCGCATCTTGCGATCTTGCATGCGGAAGAACATCGGGTAGTAGGAGTAATCGCCATCGAGCTTGGGCAGATAGTGATAGCCCCACTCGTTGTCCTTGGTGGCGGCGTCGCCGTAGAACGCTTTGAGCAGGCTCACGGCGTACTTCGGCAGGTTGTGCCACCAGCCAGTCGGCGATTGCAGCGTCTCGATGTAGTGCTGGAAGTCGATGTTAGCTTCCATAGGCATCTGCAGGTAGCCCGGCAGCAGATTGTAGAGCGTGGGGATGTCGGTGGAGCCCTGGATGGCGGCATGCCCGCGCAGCGCCAGGATGCCACCGCCTGGCCGCCCGATGTTGCCCAGCAGCAACTGCAAGATGGCCGACGTGCGAATGATCTGCACGCCGACGGTATGCTGCGTCCAGCCGACGGCGTAGCAGAAGGCCGTCGTGCGGTCGCGGCCAGAGTTGGCGCTGATGGCCTCGGCCACCTGCAAGAAGACCTCTTTCGGCGTGCCGCAGACCTGCTCGACAAACTCTGGCGTGTAGCGCGCGTAGTGGCGCTTGAGAATCTGGAAGACGCAGTGCGGGTCTTGCAGCGTCTCGTCGCGCGGCGGCGGCCCACTTGTCTCGCGCGTGGAGCGATGCGAGTAGCTCTCACCAGTCATCGCCTGATGATGCCCGGCGGCGGCTGGCACATCCTCGCCTTTGTAGCTCCACGAGCTGAAGTCGTACTTGCCTTTCTGCGGATCATAGCCGGAGAAGACGCCCTCCAGGTCTTCTGTATCGCGGAACTCGTCGCTGATGATGCTGGAAGCGTTGGTGTAGCGCAGCACGTATTCCTTGAACCACTTGTCATGCTCGATGACATAGTTGATCAGCCCGCCGAGGAAGGCGATGTCGGCGCCGGGGCGCAGAGGCGCGTAGATATCGGCGCAGGCCGAGGTGCGGGTGAAGCGCGGATCAACATGGATGATCTTCGCGCCACGCTCGCGCGCTTCCATCACAAAGCGGAAGGCGATGGGATGGCACTCCGCCATGTTGGAGCCTTGAATGACGATGCAGTCGCTATTGACGAGATCCCACTGGGCAGTGGTCGCGCCGCCACGTCCGAAGCTGGTACCCAGACCGGGTACAGTGGAGCTGTGTCAGATACGGGCCTGGTTGGTGATGTAGACGCCGCCTAAGTTGCGGAACAGCTTGAGCATCAGGTAGTTTTCCTCGTTGTCGAGGGTGGCCCCGCCGATGCTGCCGATGCTCTCCAGCCGATTGATGCGCACGCCATCGGCGTTTTGCATGATGAAGTCTTGGTCGCGCGCCTCTTTGATGCGTTCGGCGATGCGGTCCATCGCCCAGTCGAGCGGGCGCTCCTCCCAGTGGTCGCTGCCGGGCGCGCGGTAGAGCACGCTGGTGGGGCGGTTGGGGTTGTTGATGAGCTGATAGGTGGAAGCGCCTTTGGGGCAGAGGTGGCCTGCGTTGATGGGGCTTTCGGGGTTGCCTTCGATGTCGATGACCGTGCCATCGCGCGAGTAGACGAGCTGACTGCATCCGACGCCGCAATAGGGGCAGACCGAAGTCGTCACCTTTGCCCCTTTCAGGCGCGATTCGAGCTGCTGGCTGCGCTTGCTGATGGGCGAGGGAGAGAAGCCCACATGCCGCCGCAGCAGCCCGCCCAGCCCGCTCTGCGCGCCATCGGACGCTCCATCGGCCATCGCTTGCTCAGAGTTGCGTGAGTTGATCGTCATCTGCGTTCTGCCTCCTGCGACTGCCACGCTCAACACATCTACGCTGCGCTCTTCAGTGGTGATCTTCTGGCTGTGAGGGAGTCTGCGCGGGGCATCCTCGCCGCCTCGCTGTGGGCCGCTGCGCCGCAAGATGCATGCCCAGCGCAACGGCCCGGCGAAACGGCGCTAGACGCGCGAGAGCAGCGCGAAGAGCGACGAGACCCCCGCGCCATAGACCAGATGCGAATTGAGGTCTTTCGCCAGCGTCTGGTTGTCATATTCCCAGATGGGTTTGTACAGGCGCGTCAGCGGCAGGATGACATACGCTGTCCCAAACACTGCCGCGCCGAAAGGCGGACCGACCAGTGCACGCGGCGCCCGTGCGAGCTTCGACGAACCGACGACGAGGCCAAACAGACTGCCCCAGCCCACGCCATACAGCCAGTGCGTCAGGCCGCTGGTGAGCGCAGCATAGCGGGCAGGCAGCGGACGCTGCAGCAGCCCCTCGAAGAGCCGCTTGCCCACCTGGCCGGGGACGGGAGTTTGCTCCCACTCCTGCAGGCCCGGCGAGAACTCCCACGACAGCGGGTCATCCTGCCCGCCGCCACGGCGAAACCGCAGGTAGCCAGCGAGATCCATCGCCGCCGTCCCTGCGACTCCGGCGAGCGCGCCAGGGCGCCCAGAGGCGTCATGCGGCGGCGCTTCGTCATCGCATCCCTGCTCTGATTCATGCGCTGCTCCCCGCTATGGCTGTGTGGTCGGATCTTCGAGGCTGTGGCCCAGCCCCGTCTGCTCGGTGGGATACTCGATATGGGTATCGGTCTCGTCGCCGGAGGCGTTCAGCGTGCGCTCGGATTGTGTCAGGCGGTCTGGGGAGCGGCCCAGCCCTGTCGCAGGCGGCATGGGGATGGAGCTACTCAGCGTGCCGGGGATGCCATCGGCGGTTCTGGTGGCAGTCGCCCCGCTGCGGGTCTGCATCAGCGATTGCGTCACCGTGCTCTTAATGGTGGGCGTCATGGCCGCATCGAGGGTGATGCCGTCTTCCTGGAATGCGTAGAGCACGGCGTCGGCGAGGTGATGCTCCAGCCAGTCCGACATGCGCCACTCATCGCGCAGATTGGCTTGCGCCGCCTGGACGGTGTCGGTGTCGCCATAGGCCTGCGCGGCGGCGATCAGCGCGCCATAGGCGGCAATCTCCATGTGTTCGGTCATGTAGTCATCGCGCGCCATCTTCACCAGCGGATCGCCGTGCCCGCCCGTCGCCGCATCCATCAGGCTGCCAGCCAGACTGGCGCCCATTGATTTCATAGCGGAGGGCTTGACCTGATAGGCATTCAGGCGCTCTTCCATGCGCTGCTCGTGCTGGCGCGATTCCTCCAGATGCTGCTGGATGCGCGACTGGACATCTGGATAGCGTTCGGTCTCTTTGACCTGGCCTTCGAGGGTCTGCACAATCTTGTGCTCCATCGCATAGGCCTCTTGTAGCCAATTGATCAGTTTGTTTCGCAGGTCGTTGGACTGTGCCATTGATCGAACCTCCTGTTCGTCGTCTGTTCGCAGCCTGCTCGCGCGGTGGGCGCCCTCAGAGGAACGGAGCGCGCCCGCAGCAGGGCAAGCGGCGCCGCAGAAATGATGATGGCCGATCATCCCTGATCGGCCATAGCAGGTTTCCCGGAAGGGCGCCGAGACGGGACGCCTGCCACCTCAGCAAGGCGCAACCTCGTGGGCTGCGTACCCACTGCTGTGGCAGATACGTCCGCTCGCGCCTGCGCCTCCATGCGCATGTGACCGCCCTTCCTTGCCCGACGCCGTGTCCGCCCAACGTGACGGCGTTGGAACGGCGTGGCGACGCCAGTGGCGACCACAACGTCTCGCTTCTCAACAAGTTCTGTGCCAGATGTCGCGTGTGCGCGCCCCAATCCGCCGAGCAAACGGCAAATCCGATAGATGGAGGCTGGCTACTCCCCCCTCTCCTGTGGGAGAGGGGGCTGGGGGTGAGGTCGCGCCAGGCGCGATGCCGAAGCCCCTCTCCCGCCGCAGCGGGGGAGGGGTTGAGGTGGGGGCCTTACGCTGGCGTCCGAAACCACGTCTGGAACTGCGCTAGCAGCAGCGGGTCGCCCTTGATCTTGAGCTTGCCGCTGATGACCGCCGTCATCGGATTCAGCTCACCACGCAGCAGCCGCAGCCAATCCGCAGAGTCAACGGTGGCTGTGGCATTGGGATTCTCGGCGGCGCCCTGGCCGCAGGTGAGCGTGCCATTGGCGACCACCATGTGCCAGATGCCCTCCTCCGCGCCGGTGAAGTTGAACTGGATGGTTTTGTTCACGGTGGCCGCCCGCTCGGGCAAAAACGCCTCCTGGAGTCCCGCGAATGACTCTGGGATCGTGCTGGGCTGGTCTGCCATAGTTCCGCGCTCCTCTCCTCTGATGCCTCGTCTGCTGAACGCCTCTCTGGCCGCCAACATAGCACACCTCTGCGCGCTCGCGCCACGCCTGGCTCGCGCGCATGCCACCGCACAGCCTCTCGCCAGATGCGCTACACTGGCAGGCAGGCAGGGCAGATCGCTACAGGTCGTGGCACGCAGTGGAGGGAAGACGCATGGCAGGCTCGCGCTCGGCGCAGGTTCGGAGTGTCGGCGGCGCGTTTCAGGCGCTGGCCGCGCTGTGTCTGGTCGTTGGCGCGCTGATCGGCTGGGTGGCGCCGCGTGTCGGCTGGGGCTTCGTCGCGGCGCTGAGCAGTCCTGTAGCTGGCTCCGGTGTGGACTCTACGACGTTTCTGGGCGCGGCGCTCACCACACTCGGCGTCATCGTCGCCATCCTGATCGGCTACAACGTCGCGGGGCTGCAAACCGCCGGGCAACTGATGTCGCTGGCCCTCTCGCGCGCCATGCTGCTCTCGCTGGCGCCGTTCCTCCTCTGCTGGACAGCGACGACTGGCGTCGGGCTGATCTATCTGCTGGCGCCGCCGCGTTATCTGGGGCAACTCTGGCAAGTGCTGCTGTGGTTCGCCGCCGTCGTCTTCTTCATGCTGGGCTACCTGTGGATGCTGCCGTGGCGGCTCTCTGGCGAGTATGCGGCGCGCTGGGCGGTGGATGATCTGCGCGCCACGCCCCTCGAGGAGTGGGAAGCGCAGGATGGCTACACCGTCTTCCAGTCGAGCCTCGCAGCGGCCACCACACGTGGTGATCTGGGGACAGCGCGGGCGATTGCGCAGAGGCTGGGCGCGTTTCTGGTGACGGCGCGCGACCTCCAGGCTGAGCGCGACAACCGCTATGATCGTGGACGCTACCGCGCGCTCAAGAATCTGGTGACGGGCAGCGCGCAGTTCGCAGGTGGAGCGCCCACCGCCGTCTCGTATCAGCTTGGCTATGTGGCGATGGGCGCGCTGCTGCGAGCGGTGGCGATTGGCCTGCCCACCGATGACGGGGAGACGGATCTCTTCTCTGGCCTGCTGCGCAGCATCGGCGAGAGTCCAGACCGCATCGACTCGCTGTGGACGGGCGCACGGCACGCCCTGTGTCGCGGCGACGCGCACACCGCGCCCTATCTGCTGCGCTACTGGCGGCTGTATGGCGCGTGGGACGCCGCCGAGCCGCGCGCCACCCAGCGCATCGCCGCTGGCCTGCTGCGCCTGCATGGCGACGCGCTTCAGCGGCTGGCTCATGCCGAGGACGCCGCCCACGCGCAGGCGGAGGCGGCGCGCATGCTCACCGATCTCTACCGCTATGTGGGAGTCCACCTGCGCGACCGCATCGCTGCCGATTACTCCGGCGCCGAGCGCGAGCGGCTGCTGAGTCTGGCGAGCGCGCTGCTGGGCGAGCTGCAAGAGCACGCCAACGCCCAGAGGCAGCGGTGGAGCGACGATCAGCGCGTCGCCATCGTCGATGCCTACAACGAAGCGCTCGCCCGCCTCGCCAGCGCGCCCGCGTAGCCGCCTCCGGCTCCCCTCTCCCTGTGTGAGAGGGGTTGGGGGTGAGGTCGTTCCAGTGTGTTATACTGCTTTGCCCGTGCGCGCATCCCCAACGCCACGGCCACCATGCGCCAGGAGCAGAGGAGCCGCAGCATGACCCGCCCACCAGCGATGAACACCTCCGCGCCAGCCAGTGCGCCAGTCGCCCCGCCAACCACGCTGGCCGCGCTGGGGACGCGCGTTGTCGTGCTGGGCGTCACCGGCTCGGGCAAGTCCACCCTGGCACAGGAGCTGGCGCGGCGGTTGGGCGTGGCCTACATCGAGCTGGATAGCTTCCAGTGGGAGCCGTATTGGACACCCGCCCAGCCAGCGGTCTTTCGCGCGCGTGTCAGCCAGGCGACGGCGGGCGACGAGTGGGTGGTGGATGGCAACTACCGCCAGGCGCGTGACCTCTTCTGGCCGCGCGCCCAGGCGATCATCTGGATTGACTACGCGATGCCTGTCATCTTCGCGCGGCTGCTGCGGCGCACCCTCCAGCGCACGCTGGGGCGGCAGGAGCTGTGGAGCGGCAACCGCGAGCGGCTCTGGCCGCAATTCTTCACGCGCGACTCGCTCTTTATCTGGGCGCTCACCTCGCAGCCCAAGCATCGCCGCGAGTATCAGCTGATCCCCGCGACACCCGCATACGCGCACATCACGTTCATTCACCTGCGCTCGCCACGCGCCACCGCAGCCTGGCTGGCCGCGCTGCGCTAGTGGGTCAGCCAGACGTAAGCGTGAGGGGATCAGGGGATGGTGGATGGGTCGAAGAGGGCCAGCTCGGCGGCGTCGGGCGGCTCGAACATGGTGAACCACAGCTCAAGGTCAGCGCGCGTGATGATGACATCGCCAGGGGCCGGCGATGCATTGCGATGCTCGATGCGGCGGTACAGTTCGTCGAGCGGCGCGTGCAGATAGCGCAGCTCCGCCGCCGCGCCCAGCGCACGCGACCCCGCTCGCTTCTCATCGCGATCTGCGCGCTGCCAGAAACCCGACTCCAGGATGACACTCTGCCCCAGCGCCAGCATACGTTGCGCGAGCCGCCAGAACTCCCGCTCCAGCCTGTCGCGAGTCGCCTCATCGCGCAGATCGATATTCAGCGCTGCCAGCCACTCATCAGGGCACAGCCGCACGGCGGGCAGCGCCACCTCCAGCCGCCGCGCCAGCGTCGTCTTGCCCGCGCCGGGCAGCCCGCAGACCAGCACGAGCCTGGGGATGGCGCGGCGCGCTGGCTGCGTCGTCGACTCCGTCGGGGTGTCATCGCTCATCTCTACTTACGCCGCTTCGGCTTGCCGTGGCCATTCTGCGCTGCCTTGGTCTGGCTGGCGGGGACGCCAGTGCTGGCGCGCGAGGTGAGGTCGGATGGCGCGATCACGCGCCCTTTGCCAGAGTCCTGCCCAGAGCCGCCGCTGGCGCGCTCCGATTCCGCGCCGTGCTGCGTGGGGCCGCTGGCCACGCCAGAGGGCGGACGCTGCCGCTCGCGCTGCGCCTGTTGCTCGCGCTGCCAGCGCGCGGCCTCCTCGGCGGCGCGGCCCGTATTGGCCTCATTGCGCATCGCGCCCATCGCATAGCCGAAGCGCCGCGAGCGCCGCGAGATGAAGTAGCCGCCGCCCACCAGCACGATCAGGATGAAGCCAAATGGCAGCCAGCTTGGGATGTTGGCGCCGCCGCTGGGGATGCCTGTGGGGTAGCGCGCCACCTGGCCCACCGCCGCGAAGACGACGGGGCCGCTGGTCTTGCCCTCTGTCGCGGCCAGGTCCTGCACGTTGGTCGTCAGCCCAGGCGCCACCTCCTGCCAGTGCACGCCGCCATCGGTCGAGTGGAAGACACCGTTCTCGATGGAGACATACAGCCAGGTGGGCTGCTGGCGCAGCGTCGCCAGCGCCAGCGCGCTTCCCGCTGGCAGCGAGCCGCCGATGTGGCTCCAGCTCTGGCCGCCATCGGCGCTGGTGTAGAGCCCGCTGGAGGTCGCAGCGAATACCGCAAGCGTCGCCGCCGATGCCCCTGAGCCGCCAAGCAGCGCCAGCGCATTCACCTGCGCGCCGGCGGGCAGCCCGGTGGCGCGCGGCGTCCAGCTCTGGCCGCCATCGGCGCTGGCGTAGAGGGCCGGGCCGGTCGCGCCGTTCAATCCCAGCAGCCAGAGGCCTGCCGGCGCATCCCAGACCAGCGCCACGGGCGACGCCTGCGCAGGCAGCCCACCGCCGACCTTCGTCCAGTGAGCGCCGTCGTCCACGCTGCGATAGACGCCGCCACCGTCGATGCCCGCCAGCATGGTCGCGTCGTCGGGCGTGGCGGCGAGCGCTGCGGCATCCCGCTGGGTAGGCAGGCCAGCGCCATAGGCGCTCCAGTGGTCGCCATAGTCGGCGCTGCGATAGAGGCCCGCGCTGGTTCCAGCGAAGACGACCCCCGCATGCGCCGGATCGGGGAGCAGGCTGGCCACCGCCGCACGCTGCGGGATGCCCTCGCCGCTGGAAACTTCACCCGTCGTATCGGCCAGCCCGCGATAGACAGCGCCGTTGTCGCCGCCTGCGTAGATCAGTCCCGCCACCGTCGGATCAGCGGCCAGTGTGTAGACGTTCGCGCCATGGGTCGGGCCAATCAGCCGCCATGAGCCAGACTGCTCGCCGCAGCCCGCCAGCAGCATGGCGAGCAGCGCGCCCAGCGCCGCCAGCAGCCCCAGCGAGCCACCCTTGATGGGCCAGCGGGAATGGCGGAAATGGCGGGAACGATGCGCATCGGTCATCTCACACCAAGCCTCACTTGATAGCTGAAATACCAGGGCATCGGCTCTGCTGGCAGCGCCGCGCGTATCGCCTGCTCATACGCCGCCAGGTCGATCGTCTCGGCGGGGATCGCGCCAGTGGCGAGCAGTGATGACATCGAGATGGTCAGCCCGATGAAGCGCTCCGCGTCACCCTGCTCGACACTATGCACCGCAATTTCTTCGACGTGCCGAAACTGTCCGCTGGCGCGCATGCGCTCGAGATGACCCGCTTTGTCCCAGCCTGACGGACGGAACTGTATGCCTTGTGTCGCAGCAGTGGCATCGACGCGCGTCATGAAGTCGATGAAGGTTCGCCAGACTTCCCAGTTCACCATCGGCGGAAAGGTCGTGTCATACGCCGCGAAGACACCGCCATGCCGCAGAATGCGCGCCACTTCGGCGAAGGTCGCGGTCGGCTCCATCCAGTGCAGCGCCTGCGACACGGTCACGATGTCGGCGCAGCCATCGGGCAGGCCAGTGCGCTGGGCGGTCGCGCCGATGAAGCGCAGGTGGGCAGCGTCGGGTCGCTCACGCGCGGCGCGGCGCTCGGCCTGGGCGCGCATCTCGTCGTTGGGCTCGACGCCCACCACCTCCCGCGCAACATCGGCCCACAGCAGCGTCGAGAGGCCCGTCCCGCTGCCCAGATCGACCACCAGCGCGGGGCGCGGCGTCTCGGCGAGCTGGGTCAGCAGCGCGGGCAGCACGGCAGGCGCAGCGGGCCGGTGTATGTCATAGGTCGGCGCGACACCGCTCCAGTGGGCGATGCGCCGCCTGGCCGCCGCCGCAGTCGTGCGTCTGTCGCGTGGCTGTGAGGTTTGCCTGGCCATGTGTGTGCTGTCACTCCTGAACCGTTCTCCAACCCCTCGCCCAGAGGGCGAGGGGAGCGCAGAGTTCGTCTCGATTCGTCAGGATGCGTCAGGATGCGTCAGGACAGAAGCGCGATCTCGTCGCCCACGCCGCGCTCGCGCGCCTGCTGATAGACATACGCCGCCGTCGCCACATCCTCCGCGCCGATGCCCAGCGACTTGAAGAGAGTGATGGCGTCGGGGCTGGGGCGTCCGGCGATCTCGCCCGCGACGATGCGCCCCAGCTCGACCAGTCGTCCCTCGCTGGCCGCCTCGACCATGCTGAAGCGCCCCTCGTGCTCCGGGATGAGCAGGTCGCCCGCCTCGATCTGCGCCTGCTGCTGGTCATCCACGGCGATCAGGTCGCTGCGCAGCACAGTCTCGGTATCGACCTCGCGGCGATGCTCCCAGTTGGAGCCCATCGCGTTGACATGGGCGCCGGGGCGCAGCCACTCGCCACGCATGACAGGCTCGCGGGCAGTGGTCGCCGTCACCACGATATCCGCCGCGCGCACGGCCTCCTCGGCGCTGGCGACCGCGCGCGTCTCCACGCCGGTCGCCTCAGCCATCGCACGAGCGAAGGCCGCGCCGCGCTCCGGATCGCGCGAGGAGACCAGCAGCGTCTTGAGCGGACGCGCCGCCGCCATCGCCAGCGCCTGCGTGCGCGCCTGGCCACCGGCGCCAATCAGCGCGGCTACGCTGGCGTCGGCGCGGGCCATGTGGCGCGTGGCCACGCCCGATGCCGCGCCCGTGCGCATCTGCCCCAGCAGGTCAGCCTCGACGACGGCGAGCAGACGGCCATCCTCAGCGGAAGAGAGCAGCACGACGAAGCGCACCTTGCCAGCAACGGCGACATACGACTTCAGCCCGACGAAGCCTGGCCCATCGGCGGCGGGATCACCCGGCAGCCCTGGCACATAGGCGGGCAAGGTGTGCATCACGCCGCGCCCCCCTGGCAGCGCGACGCGCACGCGCGGCTGATTGCGGATGTCGCCCATGCCCTGCCGTCGGAACATCCCCTCCAGCACGCGCATCGCCTCGGGCATGCTCAGCAGCGCCCGCACATCCTCTTCGCGCAGTACCAGCGCCATGGTGGCTTGTTCTCCCTCATTGTGCTCTCTCTGCTCTCGGCCTTGAAAGGCCGGAGCACGTCGGCGCTGGCCATTAATGGCCGACGCGCGGGGGGCATTTATGCCCAAACGTCGCGTGCGTCGGCCTTTTAAGGCCGCGACTCACCTGCTCGCTCACCGCCGGAAGATGCGGCGCACGTAGACCACCTCTTCGATGATCTCGCCGCGCCGCCCACGCCGACGCAGCCGCTTGCCCGGCGTGGCCCCGCGCAGTAGCTCATTGACCATCGGCGCCAGGCTCTCGCTCTCTGCCTGCGCCAGCAGCATCCGCCGCGCCCTGCCGCCACGCAGCGCCGCCCCGGCCACGCGCCAGACCAGCGAGAGCGCCACCGCGCTGGCCCCCGTCTTCACCGCCGAGCGCACAGCGGGCTGGCGCCATGCGACGCTGGCAAGCGTGGTCAGCCGTTCGCCCAGCGTGAGCGCCTGCAAGTCGGGCGTCGCCTCGGACGTCAGGGCCAGCGTCTCCGATGTCGCGTCGTGAGCCTGCGCCTCCAGCGCCGCGCCATCGGCCTCCACGACACGCACCGCTGTGAGGCGGCGTATCGGCTGCCCGCACGCCGCGCAATAGCTGGCCTCGCGCGCGACGCTGGCCCCGCACGCCGGGCAGGCGCTCAGGGGCGAGGATACATCCGGCGCCATACACCACTCCTTCTCAGCTACGCGCATCGTTACACGCCCAGGCTCGCGCCCGGTCAGGCGCGCTGGGCGAGCAGTTCATCCAGCGCGCTCAGGATGCGATCGGTCTCCTCGACGGTATTGTAGAAGTTGGGCGAGATGCGAATCATCCCCGGTCGGTAGTCGATGATGATGTCGCGCTCGGTGAGCTGCTGCACAAGCTCGTCGGGTTGCTCCATCTCCACCAACACGATCGAGCTGCGCTGTGCGCCATCCAGTGGGCTGCGCAGCTTCCAGCCACGCGCCTGCGCCTTGCGCGCGAGGTCGTCGGCCAGCCAGCGGGTGCGCTCGCGGATGCGCTCCACGCCGATCTCCAGCACGATGTCGAGCGCGGCGCTGGCGATGTAGATGGCTGGCACGGGCGGCGTGCCCGCTTCGAGCCGCTGGGCGTCATCGCGATAGGCAAACTCGCGCGTGTTGAACTGGAACTGGTCGCGCGCCGCCCACCAGCCGGTATGCGTGGGTCGCAGCGTGGGGATCAGCCCCTCGCGCACATAGATGAAGGCGACGCCCTGCCCGCCCATCAGCCACTTGAGCGTTCCCGTCACCAGGAAGTCGATGTTGGCGGCCTTCACATCCAGCGGGATCTGCCCCGTCGCCTGGTAGTCATCCACCAGCAGCAGGGCGCCCTTGGCGTGCGCCATCTTCGCCAGTTTGGCGACATCCTGGATGTAGCCGCTGAGGTAGAAGACGCGCGAAGTGGCCACCAGCCCGGTGCGCTTGTCGATCTGCGCGCGGAAGCGCTCGGCGGGCAGCGTGATGCGATCCTCGCTCTCGACAAAGGCGACCTCGACGCCCTGCCGCTGGCGCGCCAGCCATTGATAGGAGAGCGTGGGGAAGTCCATATCGGCGCAGACGACCTTGTTGCGTGGGCCGAGGTCCAGCCCACTGGCGATCTCGCTGAGCGCTCCGGAGACGCTGGGCGCGATGGCGATCTCGTGGGGCTGCGCGCCGATCAGTCGCGCCACCTTGGCCCGCAGCGCCGCCAACTCGCCCATCCAGAGGCCATACCACGCCTGCGCGCCGTGCTCATTCCACTGCTCCTGAAAGATCGTCAGCGCGGCCATCGAACGGCGCGAGAGCGGGCCGAGCGAGCAGCTATTCAGGTAAGTCTTGCGCTGGAGGATGGGAAACTCGTCGCGCCAGGCCAGCAGGTCGGTATGCGGCTCGCGTCCGAGGTCTGGCGCCGATTGCTGCGGCGTCTCGCGTCGCTGCGAACGCGTTTTCGGCTTCGTCGCCTGAGATGTGCTATCGGGCATCTATCGCCATCCCTTCACCTGGCCAGCCAGGCAGGCGCTGCTGCGACATCGCGCCACGCCTGTCGAACTATCTGTCGCGTCACCATAGGTCGCTCTGGGCCAGTGTACCACGCGCCATGCCCCTCAAGCCGCATCCTTGCCATCGTCCGCTGGCCATCACCTGCTCGCTGGCGTCGTCAGATAGATGCGCGCCCAGGCGGCGGGCGCGATGGTGGATGTGAGGCTGGCCGGGAAGTTGGCGACGGTGGGCTTGACACCCCACGTCATCTGCAATTGCGCGATGGGGACGACCAGCGCGTCGTTGATGACGGTCTCCTCGGCTTCGTGGTAGAGCGCCAGCCGAGCAGTGGGGTCGCGCGTCTCCTCGGCGTGCGCCACCAGCGCATCGGCGCTGGCATCATGAATCCACGGCCCGAACGTCGCGGCTGGCTCCGGCGCGAAGTACGCCAGCCAGTCCTGCGGGTCGGGGTAGTCCTCGTCCCAGATCATCGGCTGCGCGACGTGAAACGGGCCCGCGGTAAGCATCCCAGGTGGCTCTGTCTCGATGATGGATAGGCCAGGGAGCGTAGCCTTCCAGTGTGCAATGAGCGAGGAGATCGGAGTCGTCCCGGCGCCCGGCCAGCCAGTATCAAACACCCAGATGTGCGGGCAGGCGCTGGCCACGCCGCCACACTCATCCGTCACGTAGCTGTGCAGCAGCGCCTGCGCCTCGGCGACATCGCCCGCCAGCGGCGCCGAGGCGAGCGGGCCGCTGAGCGACGTCGGGAGGCCCGCGATGCCGGGCGGGACGAGATGGTTGGTGGCGACACCGCCCATGCTCTTCGCCAGCGCGGGCTTGTCGATGGCCAGCGCCAGCGCCTCGCGCACGCGGATGTCGCTCAG
>DATAED010000122.1:0-1790 GCA_036258195.1 Ktedonobacterales bacterium | reverse complement strand
GGACGTCATTACCTGGCACTATTGCTCGCTCGATCTCGCAGGAATCCCCGGCCTGCCAGCTTTTCCTGCGTCGCGTGTCCACTTGGTCAGCCCACCGAGTGATGGCAATTGGACAGTATTCTGCAAGCCGTTGGGTGATGGACGGTATGCGCAAGTAGTCCTGCAAGGAGAGGCTGATACCGATGCCGAGAGGGGACAACAGCTACGCGAGGAGGCAGTCACAAGTCGTGATTTTGGGAAAGGGCGCCTGGAGTTGCTCCCATACGATGACCGTCTCATCTATGCCAACTGTCATGTCGAGTTGACTCCCAGTGTCATGGGCGATGTCGGCGGCCCTCCCATCGGCCTGTATCCGAACCCGCACTGCCTGTCGTGTCAGAAGCTCATGTTTCACTTGAGCACGGTGGTATCCGATGTGCGCGAGTACGGCGAAGGTTTCCGCAGCCTCTACTTGTGCGAAACGTGCGGACTCGTCGCCTCCCATGCGTCGCCCTGGAACTAGGCTGTCGGTGGCGCGAATCCTCTCTGCTGCTCCTACCCTCTGGGCTGGCATGCTAGCATATAGATATGATCACCATCGCGCTGAAGCTCACCCTCACCCCCATTCTGATCGGCGTGGCGAGCCTGGCCGGGCGACGCTGGGGGCCAGCCATCAGCGGGTGGCTGGTAGGGCTGCCGCTGACCTCCGGCCCGGTCATCTTCCTGCTGGCGCTGGCGCACGGCGCATCGTTCGCCGCCGCCGCCGCCACGGGGACGCTGGCGGGGACGCTCTCGGAGTGCGTCTTCTGCCTGGCGTATGGCTGGATCGCCTGGCGTGGTGGCGGCTGGTGGGCGGTGGTGGGCGGCTGCCTCGCCTTCCTCAGCGGCGCTTTCGCTCTGAGCGCCGTGAAGCTCTCGCTGGCGCCGCTGTGTGGCGCGATTGTGCTGGCGCTGCTGGCCTCGCTCTGGCTGATGCCGGGCAGGCGCGCGGCAGGCGCCGCTGAGATGACGAAGGCGACGGAGAGCGCAGCCGCCAGCGCGTTGCCGTGGTGGGACCTGCCCGCGCGCATGCTCGTGGCCACCGCGTTCGTCGTGCTGCTGACGGACGCCGCGCCCACGCTCGGCCCCCAGATGACCGGCCTGCTGGCGCCCTTCCCCGTTTACGCTACCATCCTGGCGGTCTTCGCACAGCGCCAGCAGGGGCCAGCGGCGGCTGTGGGGGTCTTGCGCGGACTGCTGCTGGGCCTCTTCTCCTTCGCCGCCTTCTTCGTCGCCCTGGCGCTGCTGCTGGAGCGCGCTGGCATCGTGGCCGCCTTCCTCGCTGCGGTGATGTGCGCGCTGGCAGCGCAGGGCTGCTCGCTCTGGGTGATGCGGCGCCGCGCGAGCGCGACCTCCTCGCCCCGCGCGGCGCCGACGGATTGATCTCTACTAGCGCGGCTTGCGCGGGCGCGACGAGTTATGCGTCTGGCCGCGCGGCTGGTCGTCGGTGAGTTGGCTCCAGCGCCAGTCGCGTATCTCTGGCAGATCGGCGTCGTGCTCGCGGATGTAGACCTGGTGCGCCGCGAGCCGTTCCTGATAGGCGTCGATCAGCGCGCCTACCTGCGAGCGCACGCGGCTGGCGTGGTGCAGCGCCAGCATCGCCAGATGGTAGCGGCTCATCTGGTTTGCCACGACCATGTCGAATGGCGTTGTGGTCGTGCCTTCTTCGTTGTAGCCGCGCACATGGAAGCGCTGCGGATTGGGGCGGTGGTAGATCAGCTCGTGAATGGCGCGCGCATAGCCATGGAACGCGAAGACGACCGGAACATCCT
>DATAED010000121.1:0-8192 GCA_036258195.1 Ktedonobacterales bacterium | reverse complement strand
ATCGAGCAGGTCGTCGCTGGCGAGGCCGCCGCTGGAGCCGAGCGGCGCAAATTGCGGTGGCGCAGCCATGCGCATCGTGGGCGGATCCAAAGGCCCAGGCGCAGGCACACGCATCGTAGGTGGCTCCAGCGCCTGCGATGCGGCGGGATTGAACGGCATGCCGCCACTGAGCGCGGCGCCGCCATCCTCCATCGAGCTATCCACCAGGTCGCCGAGCATGCCGTGCAGCGCGCCGGGAGCCGCTGGCGGCGCCCCGAAGACAGGCGCGATGCCCGGAGCTGGCGGCTGGCCGGGCACAACGCCCAAGAGAGCGCTAGGCACGGTGAAGACGCCCGCTGAGACGGGCGTGGAGGGCATCGCCTGCCACTGCGCCTTGGGCTGCGAGGCGCCGAATCCGCCCTGCGCCACCGCCTGCCGCACAGCGGATTCGATGGCCTGCCCTACCAAAACCGACGAGGCGAAGCGATCCTCCGGGCGCTTGGCCATCGCCTGCGCCACGACTGGATCGAGCGCGGCGATGGCCGGGGCGAGCGGTGGCTGCTGCTGACCCAGGCTGGGTGGTGGCTGCTGCTGGGCGGCGGAGATCAGGTCGGCCAGCTTGTTCATGTGGAAGGGTGGGTGGCCCGCGAGCGAGTGGAAGAGCGTCGCGCCGAGGCTGTAGATGTCGCTCGACTGCGAGATCTGCCCGCTAAACACCTCTGGCGCCAGATACTCAAATGCCTCGACCCCAGAGCCAGACCAACTTGGATCGAGGGCATGCACATCCCACAGCAGCCCGAAATCGCCCAGCAAAATGTGTCGCCCCTCGTGCAGATAGACATTGCTGGGCTTGAGGTTGCCGTGGACGACACCCAGGCTGTGCGCATAGCTCAGCGCGCCGCAGAGCTGCTGGAAGAAAGGCGCCACGTCGCTGGCGCCCATGCGCCCGCCTTTGTTGATCCAGTTCGCGAGCGTTCCGGCTTCGACGTATGGGGTGACGAGATAGAGGTACTCGTTCTCCTCGCCAAAGGCGACCAGCGGCAGGATATGCGGGTGGCTGGCGAGCTTGGTGGAGGCTTCGGTGACATATGCCCAGTTGCGCGCGAAGCCAGGCTGGCGGGCAAACTCTTTATAGATGACCTTGATGACCACCTCGCGCCCGCCGCCAGACGCCTGCTTCGCACGGTAGACCTCGGCGACGCCGCCGCCGCCGATCTCCTCTTGAAGCTGGTAGCCGCCGAACACGCGGCCCTGCAGCTCACCCATGCCGCCTCCTCATGGCGCGCTCGCTGACTCGCTCCATGGCGCGCGTCTCCAGATTGGCAGGCGCTGGCCATCCCCATAAATTGGGCATTGGCCCACTGAGCCATATCGTGTGAGACGCGCCAGCAGTGGGGGTCGTCACGTCGTGTCGCCCGTCTGTCATCAATAGCCGATGTTGTGCTGCAGCGCATACAGCATCGTATCATTCGCCACGTAGACCTGGCACGCGCCCTCACCCGAATGTTCTTTGAGCAGCGCGATGGCGTACTTGGCTGGCCCACTCCCCGCGCCTGCCGCGTCATCGGGCGCGACGCCGATCCACCACGTCTCGGGGTTGGCCTGGTCGGTCTGCGCGGTGCCCGTCTTGCCGCCCATGTGCGCAGGCGAATTGTACACGTGGTAGCCGTTGTGTGGCCCCAGACCCGCCGAGCCCGTGCCATATTGCGAGACCGCCCACATCGCCTGGCGCACCGCCTGAGCGGTCTCCGGCCGCAAGACCTGATCGTAGACCGTCGGCGCGTTGGGCAGCACGCTGCTGGCGGCGACGCCGCTGGGGACGACCTTCAGGCCGACGTGCGGCGTGTAGAGGTAGCCATTGGCCGCCACGGTACTGGCGACCGTCGCCATGGTCAGCGGCGAGATCAGCAATTGCCCCTGCCCGAAGCCGCTCTCCGCCAGCAGGTTTGGCCCGAATTGCGTCGGCTGGCCGTTGGTCAGCGCGTTGAAGGCCGAACTCTGATTGGCTGGCGCATCGAAGCTGACATCTTTGGCTTGCGGCATGCCCTGGCCCGGCGTCGCGACGCCAAATGCGCGCACATATTGCAGCCACTTATCGGCGCCGAGCTGTGTCGCCAGCCGCGCATAGACGGTATTGTCGCTGTAGGCATAGGAGTCTTGCACGGTCAGCGGGAATTGCGCATTTTGCCACTGGCCATCGAGGTAGTCCACCCAGTCGATGTGCTCTCCATTGGCGACGAAGTGGGTGGCGTCGTCTTTCGAGAAGGTCGAGTCGAGCGAGGTCACGCCTTCGTTGATGGCTGCGCTGAGCGTCACGGTCTTGAAGGTCGAGCCGGGATCATACAACCCCTGCGAGGCGCGATTCAGCAGCGGGAAGCTGGGATCGTTCTGGAGTTGCTGGAAGTAGCCAGCCTGGTCGATCTTGTTGGCATCGTAGTAGGGTCGGCTGACCATCGCCAGAATCTCGCCATTGTTGGGATTCTCGACCACGATGGCGCCGGGCGGGTTGCTGCCATCGGCCTGGCAGACGCCGCCGAAGATCGCCGACGAGTTGTAGATCTGGTTGATGTACTGCTGGAGTTTATCGTCGATGGTCAGGTAGATATCCTGACCAAACTGCGGCTTATGCAGCAGGTGATTGACGACTTGCGAGGTCGTCACGCCCGTCTGCGCGCCCGATAGCTTGTCGTCGTAGCTCGCCTCGATGCCCGCCGTGCCGTACTTGTAGCTGAAATAGCCGATCAGCGGCGAGAGCGTCGGGTCGGCATAGACACGACGGTAGCCGCAGCGGGCATTGGGGTCTTGCACTGACCACGCCAGCTTGACGCCGTTGCGGTCGTAGATCGTGCCGCGCACGGCGGCGTCATACGGCGGGCAGTGGCCGTTGGCGTTGTACGTCTCGCTCTCGGCGAGCACTGGGCCGTTGAAGAAGGCGCGATCACTGAGTTGGGTGTATGCTGCGACCGCGCTGATGATCAGCAGCAGGGCGAGGAAGATATTGGTCAGGCGTCGCACAGCGGCGCTGATACTGCTATTCATAACTCCCGGCTGCTCCCAGCGTTCGACATCTGGCGCGCATCCCCTGCGCAGCGCGTACTGGCTCTCGTGCGAAGTCGCCATCCCCGATGCAGCGCGGATGCGCAGCCACTCGCGACCCCTGAGGCAGTGTAGCATCGGGCGTTTGGCGTGTCAAAATGGCTGGGCCTGTTCTTGCCCGGATTGTGAGGTCTTCACACTTGGCGGCGTGGTAGCATACGGGCAGGATCGCGGCCATGCATGGCCGCGATCCTCCTGAGTGAGCGAGATGATGGAGGAGTCAGCGACATGCCGCGTGCGACCGTGCGAATTCGGGTGCCATTTGTGGATGTGGACAGCAGTGAGCGCATCCATTTCACCGCTGTCATGCGCTATTGGGAGGTCGCCGAGCACGCGCTGATGCGCGGTCTGGGCCTGCCCTACGCCACAGCGCTGCAAGAGGTCGCCTTTCCGCGCGTGCATGTCTCCGCCGACTTCAAGGGCGCCATCGCCTTCGACGATGAGCTTGACGTGGAGGCGCGCATCGAGCGCGTCGGCGCGACCTCGTGGACCATCGCCTTCGCCGCACGCCCCGCCGACGCTGGCGACGACGCGCCCGCGCTGGCGGTGGGCCGCATGACAGTGGTGGCGATGGATCGCGCCACCCAGCGCCCCATGCCGTTGCCCGCCGAGTTGCGCCACGCACTCAGCGGCGAGAAGTGAGACCTCTATTCTCCTCCCTGAATGGGAGTGGAAAGAATCGCTGGCAGGCGAGGCGCGAAGGGCGGGCGGAACCTCTCCCCCTGACCCCCTCCCCTCCGAGGGAGGGGGAACCCAGGCCAGGGGATCAGTGTGTGGCCAGCGCTATCCTCCCTCCCCTGCTCTCCCCTGCTGAAGCGACATGCCGCGCCGCCACACCGCTTCCGGAAGCCCCTCTCCTCGTGGGAGAGGGGTTTGGGGTGAGGTCGCGCCTGGTCACTCCGCGCCAATCGCCTCATCCTGGCTCCCACTCTCCTGCGGGAGAGGGGGCTGGGGGGTGAGGTCGCCCCCTACAGCAACTTCAGTCGCTCGAAGGCGGTGTCGATGTGGGTGAGATAGGCGTTGGGGTCGGCGATGGCGTCCAGGTCGTCCGGGCTGATGCGCTCGGTGACCTGCGGGTCGGCCTTCAGCATGGCGAGCAGCCCCAGCCCCTCATCCTCATCGCGCCAGACCTTCTGCGCGTTGCGCTGCACCAGCTTGTACGCCACCTGGCGATCCATGCCGCGCTCCACCAGCGCCAGCAGGATGCGCGATGAGTAGATCAGGCCGCGCGTCAGGTTCAGATTGGCGGCCATGCGTGCCTGGTTGACCTCCAGCCCGGCCATCACTTCATTGAAAAGCCACAGCATGTAGTGGAGCAGGCTGCATGCCTCCGGGATGATGATGCGCTCAGTGGAGGAGTGACTGATGTCGCGCTCGTGCCACAGCGCCACGTTCTCCATCGCCGTGACGGCATGCCCGCGCAGCACGCGCGCCAGCCCGCAGACGCGCTCGACCTTCTCCGGATTGCGCTTGTGCGGCATGGCCGAGGAGCCTTGCTGGTTCGCGCCGAATGGCTCGAACGCCTCGCTCAGCTCGGTGCGCTGCATGTGGCGAATCTCCAGCGCCATCTTATCGAGCGAGGAGCCGATCAGCGCCAGCGTCGTCATGAAGTGCGCGTGGCGGTCGCGCTGGATGATCTGTGTGGAGACGGGGTCGGGCCGCAGCCCGAGCTGCGCGCAGACATATTCCTCGATGTGCGGCGGGATGGTGGCGTGCGTGCCGACCGCGCCAGAGATGGCGCCCACGGCGATGTCGTCGATGGCGGCATCGAGCCGCGTGCGGCTGCGACGCAACTCGTCCACCCACATCGCCAGCTTGTAGCCAAACGTCGTCGGCTCGGCGTGGATGCCATGTGTGCGCCCGACCATCAGCGTCAGGCGGTGGCGGATGGCGAGCTGCGAGACCGTCTCGGTCAGGCGCTCCAGTTGCTCGCGGATCAGCGAGCCTGCCTGGGTAAGCTGCACGCCGAGCGCGGTATCGAGCATGTCCGATGAGGTCATGCCGAGATGCAGGAAGCGTCCCTCTGGCCCCAGCTTCTCCTGCACGGAGCGCAAGAAGGAGATGACGTCGTGATGCGTGTCGCGCTCGATCTCGTGCGCGCGGGCGATGTCATAGGTGGCGTCGCGAATCTTGACCATGTCGTCCGGCGGGATGACGCCATCGCGCGCCCAGCCCTCGCACACCAGCAGCTCGACGCGCAGCCAGGTGTCAAACTTGTTTTCATCCGACCAGACACGGGCCATATCAGGCCGGGTGTAGCGCTCGATCATCCAGCATCCTCATCTATCGGCTCAGGGAGCATGCCACGACTGCTGCGAGTGAATGCCTAGCATAGCGCATCTATCGTATCTCATGGAGCGCATGCTCTGCTGAATGAGCTCGGAGAGTGGCCGTGCCGATTGGGGGAAACTGCGGGGCGAGCGGAACCTCTCCCCCTGACCCCTCCCCTCCGAGGGAGGAGGAACCCAGGCCGAGGGATACATCGCGTGGCCAGGGGTGATGGATGGGTTGACTGGATGAGCGATTATGCCGCTAGGCGTCGCGGGGTGGACCCTGGCGCAGGCGCTGCTGAGCCTCGTCGGCTCGACCATCGCCCCAGCGCGACTCCAGCCACCAGGTGGCGCCCGCCTCGCGCATCGGTCGCACGATAGCCTGCGCCGCCGCTGGATCGTCGCCCGGCGTCTCGCCCTCCACGATGATGTCGAGCGGCGCGGCGTCGGCGGGGCGGCGCTGGGCCAGGTAGGCGGCCATGGCGCGCAGGTCGTCGGGGGTGTAGTCCTCTTGCTGGCCATCGGCGCCGATCTTATTGGGGAGCAATCCGTCCCAGCGCGCCACGCGATCCATCGACTTCGGACGCGGCCAGGCGCCCACCACCCAGACGGGGATGCGCGGCTTGCGTACGGGCGACGGCGGTGGAGCGAAGGTCGTCGGGCGCACATGGTAGTGCTTGCCATCAAAGGTGAATGGCTGCCCGTGCCACAGCCCGTCGACGATTGCCAGCCCCTCGTCCATCAACTCCGCGCGCGTCTTGCGATCGGTCTCCTCGCCAAACTCGGCGAATCCGGTGTCAAGCGCCCCCAGCCCGACGGCCAGAATGACGCGCCCGCCGGAGAGGTCATCGAGCGTGGCGGTCTGCGCCGCCAGCGACCACGGACGGTAGCGCGAGACGGGCGTGAGCATCGTCCCCAGCTCGATGCGCTCCGTCAGCATGGCCGCCGCTGTCAGGCTGACCCACGGATCGACGCTCCAGACGCAATCGGCGATGAAGAAGGCGTCCCAGCCACCCTGCTCCGCCGCGCGCGCCGACTCCGCCACCACGCGGGCATCGCCGCCGGGCAGAATGAATCCGTATCGCATCGGTCATATCCCTTTCGGCTCAAACGCCAGTGAAGCTGGCGCTCGCATCGTCCTCGATCGCTATTCGATCCGTAGCGGGCCGCGCCGCACACTTTCGCGCATCACAGCGAGCTCGCCTGCTGGCACATATTCCACCCACCACGTCACGCCCGCCTCGGCCAGCGCCTTCATCAGCGCGCGGTCTTGCTCCCAATCGTCGGAACGACTACGTCCTCCCAGCTTGATCTCGTAGGGCTTCGCGCGCTGCTCTTCGGTTCGATGCTCATCGATGAAAGCCCGGAGCGCGCGCACCTCATCTGGGGTCCAATCGCTGAAATCTCCCTCCGCGTGCTGCTTGTAGAGGCAGCAGCCATCGTAGCGCGCCGCTCGTAGGGATGGGCCACGTAGCGGCCAGCCGCCGCCCACCAGAATCGGTATGCGTGGCCGCTGCACTGGCGTCGGCAGGAACGTCAGCTCGTTGACTTGAAAGTAGCGCCCCTGGTAGCTGAATGGTTTCCCTGTCCACAGGCCGAGAATGACATCGAGCGCCTCATCCAGGATAGCGGCGCGTTCTTTCGGGTCGCGCGCTTCATTGACGCGGCTGAAACCCGCCTCGCTGACATCGCCCGAGCCGACCCCCAGGATGAAGCGCCCGTTCGAGAGTTGGTCCAGCGCGACGGCTTCGCGCGCCACCTTCCACGGCCTCCGTCTGCTCAGCGGCGTCACCGATGTGCCGAGCAGCACACGCTGTGTGCCAACCGCCATCGCCGCCAGGGCGATCCAGGGATCACAGGTGGGAACCGCTCCGTCGCTTTGATGCACGATGTAGTCCTCGACAAACACGCCATCCCAGCCCGCTTCCTCCGCCAGACAACCCAGCTCCGCTAGAATCCGCGCATCACCGCATACCCCGCCATTGGGGAGCGAAAGTCCATACCGCATCGATAGTCTCCTCTCCGCTATTGTATGGGAAGACGCCTGAGGCAGTATCGCGCGCCATATAGGACATCGAGTGACATCATTCCGAACACTGGCAGATATTGCAGGGAGAAGTGCGCATGAGGCGTGACCTCACCCCAGCCCCTCCCCCATAGGAGAGAGGGAGCTAGAAGCTGGCGGTTCCGCGCTTCAATGCTGGCTTGCGGTTGTCCTCATAAGTGGAAGATGCAGGTGAGGTTTACGCTACGCGCTCGGCGAGCTGGGGCGCGGCCTCCGCCGGGTCGGAGCGCTCGATGGTGATGCTGGTGGCGCCGAGGAAGGCGGCCAGATCGCGCAGCGCGCCCGCCAGGCCGTCCAGCAGATCGGCGGTGGGGGCGACGCCTGGCTCCAGGTGCAGCGCTCGCACGATCAGTCGCCGCTCCTTGCGCTCGAACTTGGGGTCGAGCCGCCCCACCAGTCGCCCGCGATGCAGGATGGCCAGACAGTAGTAGCCGTAGCGACGCTTCGCTGGCACGATATACGCCTCGAAGCAGACCTCATAGCCGAAGAGGGCGCGCGCGCGGGCGCGATCCCAGATCAGGCTGTCGAAGGGCGAGAGCAGCGTCGTGCGCGTCGGCGTCGCTCCGGCGCGCAGCCGCTCCAGATCGGGCAGCCGCTCCGGCGCGAGATAGGCTGGCTCGGCCAGTCCCTCCACGGTCGCTGGGATCAGCAGGCCATCGGCGGCCATGCCATCGAGCAGCGAGCGGGCGCGCTCGCGCGAGTTGCGTCCCTCAGCGTTGGGATGTGTCTGCGTCTCGCTGGCGTCCTGGCGGAAATAGCCCCACGACCAGGTTGTCAGGCGG
>DATAED010000120.1:0-5270 GCA_036258195.1 Ktedonobacterales bacterium | reverse complement strand
CACGCGCCTGCCAGGCTTGACCAGCGCCTCCCAGCAGTGCGGGCCGACATCGCCGCGCGCCGAGAGCAGCAACACCTCCACCTGGCCGCCCGTCTCGGCTTTCACCCCACGCAGGCGCGCGGGCAGCACGCGGCTCTGGTTGGCCACTAGCAGGTCGCCAGGAAGCAGGTACTCAGTGATCTGGTGGAAGATGCGGTGCTCGAACGCGCGGGTATCGCGGCGCACGACCAGCAGCCGCGAGCTATCGCGCGGCTCGACCGGCGACTGCGCGATGCGCTCCGGCGGCAGGATGTAATCAAAGTCAGAGATGCGCATGGGTATGGCTGATGATCCTCTCGTGTCGTGGGACACGCCGACGCCCTCACGGCGCCGCCACACCTTAGTGTACGCGACAGCGCGAGAGGGCGTCTATTGGCGCATCCGTTCCCCCTCTCCCACGGGGAGAGGGGGTGAAGTCGCCTCACTGCACCAGGTGTACCGGGCTTTGGCCGAGCGCGAAGACGCCAATGCCAAGGATGTCGGCGTCGGTCGTTTGCGGCGCCTGGGCGCAGAGTGTCCAGGTGGCGTCGGAGTGCAAATAGGTCGATGGGACGGATATTTGCTCGTCCACCCATAAGCCGTTGTACTTCAGGTCACCGTTGGACGCTGGCTCCATCGCAGGCAGGTTGTTGAGCGTGGCTGTGCGTATTCCCGATGGGAAGACGAAGTTGGCGTTCGTATATCCCGCGTTCGTGAGATCGGTAGTCGTCGCGGTGCAGGGATCAGCCGCCCCCGTTGGGGGCGCCACCGCGTAGTAGGTCGCGCCCTTGGGAGCGCCATTATTGCCGTTCAGGTCGCCCGGGTCGTAAAGCTGGATGTCGAGCGTACGCCCGGCGAACGACTTGTCGATCACACCCAGCGGGTACTCCGTCGTCTGCGGTTGGGCGCCACCGCCATTGCCTGGGAAGAGGAACAACGCGTCGCTGAGGTTCCAGCCTCCGATGGAGCCGCCCGGCGTGCAAGTCTGCACGCCCGCCTGCGTCGTGGTATAGGGGCACAGCTTCATGCTGTACGCATGGGAGCCATATCCGTCGTGAAAATTGGTCGGCGAGCCATAGTCGGACGCCACCACGGCAACCCGATAGAATGTCGGGGCGCCATTAGACGTGAGCTGAAACCCCGACCACAAGGAGCCAACGTTGTCGCCAAGCTGATTGTTCACCGGACACCAGTTCGCGACACAGGGCGAGGAGATGCAGACGCCCGACGTCGTGGAGAGGCCAGTTAAGGTCGTCTCATTGTACGGCGACGAGATCGCTGGCAGCGACTGATACTGCCCATTGCCGCAACTGCCCTGCCCCGCGTAGGGCCACGCGGTGAACGACGCCTGGAGCGTACCGGTAATATCGGTCGGCCCGGTCAACAGGTAGATCGAGTATGTCACGCTGAAGTACAGGTGCGGATCCTGACAACCGTAGGGGTTCAGGCTGCACGTCGGAGCACCCGTGTAGGTCGTATACGACGTACCGGTTTTTCCACTGCAGTTGTACTGGAAGAAGATGTCATAGGACGTCGCGCTCTGGCCTCCCGAGCGACCGTTGCAGCTCTTGGGCAGGGACGGTGAGAATGGCGCGTTCCAGACCCAGAGATCCTGGGGAGTGGCGTTTGCTGGAATCTGCACCAGATACGAATAGCCAACGTGGTTCTGACCGTAGCTATTGGATCCCGGATCGTAATAGACGGGGCCGGTAAAGGCGCCCTGCGTATCGGTGTTGCCGCACGACCCCACTGTCGCCGCCGTATAGCCATACTGCGGATGGTTGGTGGGCATCCCCACGTAGGTGGTGGCGAGCGGGGGAGACACCGAAGCGTCAGCGTCGAGATTGTTCGGCGAGCCTGGCCCCTCGGCGCAGGTGACCAGCGGATCACCCTGCTCTTTGAGCTCGCCTGGCCCATTGATGTTGCCTGTCCAGTTGCGCACACTGCTTGTGCCGGTGCAGGCGGAGCTAGCCCCGCTGCACTCGCCAAATGTCCCCCAGGAGCCAGTGCTGCCCGTGCCCGTGGGATCAGAGGCAATGCTCACCGGCGGCAGATAGGCGGCGATGGCAGTTGCGGTGATCGTTACTGGCCCCACGTTGAGCGCGCTGAGGAAGAGCACATTGATCGGCTCGGTGACAGTTACCTGCAGTTGGTATGGCTCGTTCGGCACCGGGCAGACTGCCACCTCCTGTGACGACGGCGCCGCGCAGTTCATCGCGGGCATGTCCGACGAATCTTTGCAGTGTGGCGGGCCAAAGTCGTTCTGGTTGACCAGCCGCTCCGCACGGCAGACCGCGTTGTCCGAAGGAGACGAGGGCAGATTAACGGTGTAGTTATTGGGCATGTAGATCACACCCGCCAGCGCGCCAGCCTCAGCAGCGCGCTGCATGCGAGCGTATAGGTCATAGACCCGAATGCTGTCAATCGCCAGCCCCATGAACCCGATGAGCACGGTGAACGTGAGGGCGAAGATGATGAGCGTCTGACCCGCGCTGGCCCGCCGCACGACCCGCATGGAGTGGCGCGCAGTATCGTCCGCGATCAGCCGCCGCATATGGCGTGTTTGACTTGGCTGCTGGCCCGGCGCCGCGCCTTGCTGTCTGGCAAACATCGTCTATCTTTCTCCCATCAGGCTCTGTCAGGCTTTGGCTGCGCATGTCGAGATGTTCAGTCGAGCGCCACCGCTCGGTGGCGCGACACGATGATTACGGCGCCGGCGTCGGCGTCGGAGTGGGCAAGACCGGATTCACCACAATCTCGATGGGCATGACCGCCCAGTCAGTCACGACTGGCGACGTCAGATTGAACAGATTGAATGAGTACGTATAGGTGTAGGTGATCGCTACCCCGATAGAATCTTCAGCGAACGGCGTGTTGTTTCTGCCGGTCTTTCCAGTGTTGTCACCAGTGGGAGCCCAGGTTGCGCTGGTCGCTCCTGGCGTCGTCGTGCCATTAGCGTTGCACACGGTATTGCCGGGGTAGACATCCTGCGCCAGGGCAGCGCTATAGGAGCCATCTGGCACACTGCTCGCATCGTAGATTGCGATCTGCGAGACATTTACACCGCGCGAACTCGACAGCGCCGACTGCACCGCGCCGATGACCGCGCAATCGGCGGTGTAGGGCGCCCCGGCAGGCGCATAATTCCCGATCACCGAGCCGACTCGTGCGCCCGCGCGCGCCGCGTAGACCACATCGAGATGGTCGTTCAGCAGGGTCGAGACGTCTGTCGCGCCGACAATCAGCAGCAGCAGCAGCGGGAAGATGATCAGCGCAAACTCGACCAGCGCCTGACCTCGACTCGCGCGGCGGCTGCCGAGCCGATGGCGCGAGCGCTTGCCGACCAACGCCGGGAAGGCGCGACGTATAGTGCGTTTGGCGTTCATGCGCGCCCTCCTCTCAGGAACGTGTAGCTGCGGCGTGGCAGAATCACCGCGAAGCCAACGAGATCGAGCAGCGCGGAGAATGGGTTCGAGGCCCACGGCGACGGCGGAGACGACCCGCCACCCACCTGCGCTATCGGCTGGCTCTGACCGCTGTCGCCGTATTGCTGCGGCTCGATGCGCTGTACTGATACAGCAGAGAGCGTGATCGTCGGAGACGTGATCGCGAAGAACGCCGTCAGGTAGGTATACTGGTACGAGATGAAGACGCCCAGGTAATCCGCGTTCGAGAGTTGGTCGTTACGACCCGGTGTACCTGGCAGCCAGCCACTCTGTGTAAACCCCCAGACGCCACTGCCGTTCGGCTGCAGCGCGTCCTGATACTGGCAGGTTGGCGTCGTTCCCGTGACTGAGCCCGTCCCAAAGCAGCCACCAGATTCGACCGCTTTGTACACCACCACTGCCTTCGCCTGCGCCATCACGACGCCTGCGACCTGCGGCAGGATGACGCTATTCACGACATACTGATCCAGCGGCGGTGGGCTGGCTCCCGGCGCCTGGCCATTGCCGATGATCGCCTCGTAGCGAGCGCCCTCCTTGGCGGCGAAGTTGAACGCGCCAATCGACGCATTGATCAGCGCGTACTCCACCACACCAAACAGGATGAGGAGAAAGAGCGGCGCAATCAGCGCAAACTCGACCAGCGACTGCCCACGGCTGCGCTTGGCGGCTGGCGTACGGCGCATGCGCCGTATGCGGGCACGCCAGAAGGCAGGCTGCCGCTCGCTCATCCTCCCCCACGCTCGTTTCTTCACGCTCTCCACCCGCAAACGCTCCTGTAATCGCTCTCGCGCTGGCCGACGTCCTCTCCATTTGACGTCTGTGGGGTCGCTCGACCAGATGTCGTCCGATGTCGTCACATGTGACCAGGTATGCCCAGGTGAGGGTCGCACTGTTTCCTCTGCTCGTCCGTTGTAACGTATGACAGTGGAAACAGTTACGAACCGGGCGCAAGCGTCCTATGCTGCCTCTGAGCGCTGATGCGCTGGCGTGCGGACGAGTGGCCCGATGCGCAAACTCAGCAGAAAGCCAGCGGAAACGCAAAGGAGTCGCAGCGTGAGCGGTGGGTGGCGACAAGCGCGATGAGAGAGCATCCAACCAGTCAGACGCCCGACCGCGACGAGGGGCAGAGCAGGCTGTTGCTGGCGGAGACGGAGCAATTGTCCGAGACGCTGCCCCGGCTGGCCAGCGTGGCGCCGCCCGATGCGCTACTCAGCGCGGCGCATGCGCGCAGGCCAGCGCCGGGGCTGGCGGCCACGATCCGCGAGGTGGTCTGGCCGCGCAAGCTGGTGGGCGACTGGACAGTTCACTGGCGCAATGCGCTCTTTGGGCTGACGCTGCTGGCCCTCTGCCTGACGCTCATTCCCATCGGGCCGGGCGCGTCGGACTACCTGCTGGCGGCCACGCGCGCCCGCGCGGGCTACCGCTATGATATGGCGCTGATGGACTATGCCCAGGCGCACGTAGCCGACGGCGCCAACCCGCGCCCACTCTGCGACGCTGGCGATGTCTACACGCTGCAACGTCAGTATAACCAGGCGGCGACCGCCTATCGCGCCTGCGCTGCGCTCGCGCCGGACGATGGCTCGGCGTGGCTGCGGATGGGCGACGCGCTGGCCAGCGCCCACGACGACGCGGGCGCCGTCGCAGCCTGGCAGCGCGCGGGCGCGGCGGGCGATTTCTCAGGATACGCCAAGCTGGCGGAGCGGGCCGAATCCTTGCGCCAGCTCGACGTGGCGGCGCAGTGGTGGTCGCGCATGCCACAGGCTGACGAGCTGGCACAGGGGCATCTGGGCATGCTGGCGCTGG
>DATAED010000119.1:0-3203 GCA_036258195.1 Ktedonobacterales bacterium | reverse complement strand
AGCGCGCCATAGTGTAGCCTCGGCGACAATTAAAGCCCCTCTCCCCGTGGAAGAGGGGCTTGGGGTGAGGTTCCGCGCCTGGCCAATCCGCTCGCCCGGCGCCGCACCCCCCGAAGTGGGTTCCCCCTCCCTGAAGGGGAGGAGGACAGGGGGAGAGGTCGTTACCCGCCGATGACCTTCACATCGAGCTGACTGAGCCGCTCTGGGTCGGCGATGATCTCGATGGCGATGATCTTCTCGTCGCGGAGGGTGAAGGCGAAGACGACGCGCGGCTGCCCGCCCGGCGCCCACACCAGCCCGGCGGCGCCATCCACCAGCGCCAGTTGCGCCGCGTGCGCGCGCCCGGAGAACTGCGCGGCCACCGCCTGTGCGCCCTGCGCGGCCTGCGCGCCCGTCGCCAGCGCGGCGGCATCCGCGCGCAGCGTCACCTCCGGATCGAGCGCCGCCAGCAGCGCGCCGAAGTCGCCCCCCTGGGCCGCCATCAGGAAGGCTTTGACCACGGCGCGTTTGCGCGCCTGATCGGCCTCGACCAGTGAAGGATCAGCCGCGGGGTCGGCCTCCGCGCCCTGCACGCGACGGCGAGCGCGACTGGCAAGCTGGCGCGCTGCCATCGGCGTGCGCCCCACGATCGGCGCGATCTCGTCGAACGAGACATCGAAGACATCGTGCAGCACGAACGCCAGTCGCTCAGCGGGATTCAGCGTATCCAGCACGACCAGCAGCGCCAGCCCTACCGAGTCGGCCATCAGCGCCGCCTGCTCCGGATCAGCGCCCGCCTCGTCCGGGGTGATCGACTCCGCCGCGACGTATTCCTCCAGCGGCTCCTCGCGCCGCGATTTGTGCGAGCGCAGCATGTCGAGGCAGACCCGCGCTACCACCGTCGTCAGCCAGCCGCTCAGGTTCTGCACCGCGCTCATATCGGCGCGACTGAGGCGCAGCCAGCTCTCCTGCACGGCGTCGTCGGCCTCGCTGGCCGAGCCGAGCAGCCGATAGGCCACTGCGCGCAGGTGAGGGCGATTGGCCTCGAACTGTGCCGCCAGCGCATCGTGGGCCGGATCAGGTCTATCCATGTCGCTCGTCGGCTCTTTCTCTCGCGCTCACAGACCTTCGTCGGCATCCATCACAGATGTGACGTACCAGCCCAGGCGAATGTGACCACGCGGCCTCGGAGACAGATCTCCCCCTCCTGAAGCCAGGAGGGGGAGATAGCTGGCTGAGCGCTGGTCGCGCTATTCGGCGTCGCCGAAGATGGTGTAGTGCCAGCCTTTGCGCGCGTCGCCGGTAGTGTCGAGCATGACGTGCTTGACCTGCGTGTAGTCCTCCAGCGCGTAGGGCGACATGTCTTTGCCGAAGCCGCTCTGCTTGAAGCCGCCGTGAGGCATCTCGCCAGTCAGCGGCAGGTGATCGTTCACCCAGACCGTGCCGAACTCCAGCGCGCCAGTCATGCGCATGGCGCGCTGCACATCGCGCGTCCAGACGGAGCCAGCCAGGCCGTAGCGCACGGCGTTGGCGCGGGCGACGGCATCGGCCTCGTCGCTGAAGGGCAGCACGACCACTGCCGGCCCGAAGATCTCATCCACCACCACGGGCGAGTCGTCGGCCACGTCGGTGATGATGGTTGGCTTGAAGAAGAAGCCACCCTCCAGGCCTGGGACCGTGGCGCGCTCGCCGCCCAGCGCGTATTTGCCACGCGCCTTGCCCACCAGCGCCTCCACGCGCCCCAACTGCGCCGCGCTCACCAGCGGCCCCATGTCGGTCTGCTCCGATGATGGATCGCCGACGCGAATCTCGCGCACGAGCGCGCTGAAGCGCTCGAGGAACTGCTCATAGATCGGCTGCTGGACGTAGATGCGCGTCGCGGCGGTGCAGTCCTGGCCGGTGTTGACAAAGCCGCCGACCACCGCGCCCTGGGCCGCCGCTTCCAGGTCGGCGTCGTCAAAGACGATGAACGGCGCCTTGCCGCCCAGCTCCATATGCACGCGCTTGAGCGACTGCGCCGCCGCCTGCATGATGACCTTGCCCGTCTCGGTCGCGCCGGTCAGCGAGATCAGCCGCACATCGGGATGCGCCACCAGCGCCGCGCCGACCTCATCGCCACCGGGGACGACATTCAGCACGCCCGCTGGCAGTCCCGCCTCGATGGCCAACTCGCCCAGCGCCAGCGCCGTCAGCGGCGTCTCGGGCGCGGGTTTCAGCACGACGGTGTTGCCAGCCGCCAGCGCCGGGCCGATCTTCCACAGCGCCATCATCAGCGGATAGTTCCACGGCGCGAGCTGCCCGCAGACACCGATTGGCTCGCGGCGGATGATGCTGGTCATGCCGGGGAGGTACTCGTGCGACGCCTGCCCCGCCAGCACGCGCCCGGCCCCCGCGAAGAAGCGCAGGCAGTCGATGGCGAAGGGCAGATCGCTATCGCGCGCCAGCTTGATCGGCTTGCCGACATTGCGCGACTCCAGCGGCGCCAGCTCGTCCAGGTGCTGCTCTAGCAGGTCGGCCAGCTTGAAGAGCGCAGCGGCGCGGCCACCTGGCCCCAGCCCCGTCCAGCGACCATCGTCAAAGGCGCGTTTGGCGGCGGCCACCGCGCGATTGATGTCTTCCACGCTGCACTCTGGCACGGTCTCGCCTGCTCCGCCTGTCGCGGGATTGACCAGCGTGCGTGTCTTGCCGTCGGCGGCGGCGACCAGCTCGCCGTCGATCAGCGCCTTTTCGGTATTCAGCGTCTTTAGCGCCATTGCCTGCTTCCTCTCCTCGCTACCTCACCCCCAAAGCCCCACTCCCGCGGGAGTGGGGCTTTGGATCGCTCTTACCATACGCTTTTCGACTCTCCTATGCCACCGCCAGCATACGTAGGCATCGGGAGCGCGCCAAGGGCCACGCTGGCTATCCCTGCTCCCCGCCGATTGGCCACACTGGCGAAAGCGGGGGACGACCTCTCCCCCTGTCCCCCTCCCCTGCGAGGGAGGGGGAACCCTGGCCAGGCGTTACGGCGCTGGCTACCGTCGCATTCCACGCCAGTTCCGGCTCCCCCTCTCCCGCAGGAGAGGGGGCTGGGGGTGAGGTCATCACTCCGCGCCGTAGCTGGCGCGCACGCGGCGCAGCAGCAGCGCCGCGCGCAGATTGAGCTTGGTCAGCGAATCGCTCAGATCGACATCGCAGATCTCCTCGATGCGACGCAGGCGATACTTGAGCGTATGCCGGTGAAT
>DATAED010000118.1:0-9223 GCA_036258195.1 Ktedonobacterales bacterium | reverse complement strand
GCCGCGTCCGGCTCGGCGACTGTCTCGGCGCTGGTGTACAGGCCCGCTTGCTGGCTGCTCAGTCGCTCCGGGCGCACCGCCGTGCCGCCGCTGGCCGCGCTGGCGCGACGCGAGCGGTCGAAGCGGTAGCGCGGGGCGGCTTCCTCCGCAGGCGCGGCGACCTCGGCGGCGGGCGGCTCGCTCGGCGCGGCAACCTCGGCGGCGGGCGCTGGGGTCACGGCGGCGGGCGCGCTGGTCGTCCCCGGCTGCTGCAAGCGGCGCGGCAGGCCAAAGCGCGTCTTGCGCGGAGTGGCGGGCTGCTCCGAGACGACCGGCACAACCACCGGCTCAGCGGCGGCGGTGGCTCGCTCGCTCGCAGTCGCCGCCGGTTCGCTCGCCGCCGCTAGCGTCTCGACCACGTCGGCTGGATTCGCCTCCTCGGGCGCTTTGTTGATGATCAACTGCGCGCCAGTCTTGCTGCGCGCCGCCGGGCGCTTCGCAGCGCCGCCACGCGCGCCACGGCGACTGCCGCGTGGCTCCTCAGTGGCTGGCTCGGTAGGCGCCGCCTCGGCAGGCTCAGCGATGGCGGCGGGCTCAGCGGGCGTGGCTGGCTCAGCGGCGGCGGGTTTGCTGGCCGTGCTCGCGCGCCCGCGCCGGGTCGAGTGGCGCCGCGCGCTCTGTCCGTGGGGGGCTGCGGCGCCCTGGGCGCCTTGCGTCGCGTTCGTGCGCTCGGTGTCGTCCGAGGAACCGCCAGGCGCTGTGGGGTCAAATGTTGTCTGGCTCATGGGTATACTGTCTCTCCTGTTGTGAGATGACAGGGGAAGGCGCATGCACGCGCGGTGTGGGGGAGACCAGACGCAGAGCCAGCCAGAGGAACGCTCGATCTCTCTCGTCGGGACGAGAGGCTGTTGCCCGCCGCGAGCGCGCTGCCCGAACCAGCCAGGATGCAGTGCGGGCGACGCGGGCGATCACGTAGCCGTGTACCTGCCCTGCGTCACACATCACACTGCGCGGCCAATCCGCAGCGCGCCATCGCGGCGGTCGAACCTCATCGCCCGGCGCGCGTCTCAGCGTCGCCTTGCGTCGCTCAACCCCACCGGCGTCATATCCGGCGACCCATCTTCCCTGACGGAAGCGCCGCCCTGTCGTTGTGCGAACCGTTGCGCCGGCGCATCAGTTCGCTGGCCCAGAGGCGCCCCTCGACCGCGCCGATGAGGTGGACTCTGGAGGAACATGTTGTGTTGTCGATGAATACGATGGCTGCGTGGCATGCCCATTCGAGTTGATGGCGTGATCCGATGGCGCGGCGGCCGTCCGGGCGCCCGAGTTGGCCCCCGCGAACGATCCATCGCGCGCTGCATCCACGCCACCCGTCACGCTCTCCGCTACGCGCTCGCGCGCGAGCATGCGGGCGACATCTACGATCCGCTGGGCGGAAGTGAAGACGCTCGTAACCGCCAGCAGCAGCAGAGTCCACACGAGCCATCCGGCTCCGCCAATGATCAGACCGCCCGAGAGCAGCAGCACCCGCTCAGGGCGAGCCATCAGCCCGGTTTTCAGGGTGAGGCCCAGACCCTCCGCGCGAGCGCGCGTGTAGCTCACCATCACGGAGCCGAGCGCGGCCATATAGGCCAGCGCGACTTCCCAGGTGTGCGTCGGCGTGGGTGGCTGCCGCAGCGCGAAGATGATCACGCCAAGCAGCGTCAGCCCTTCGGAGTAACGGTCAATCGTCGAATCGAAGAACGCGCCAAACGTCGTCTTCTTGTTGGTGACACGCGCCAGCGCCCCATCGACCATGTCGAACAGACCGGCGATCAGCAGCGCCAGGCCACCAAATCGCAGGCTTCCGCTCGCCAGAATCGCCGCAGCGACGCCATTGAGCAGCAGCCCGATGAGCGTGGCCACATTCGGTGTGAGGCCAAGCGCCGCGAGTGGACGCACGACATACTCGGCGATGCGTCTCGCTCGTTGTTGGATGCCCGGACCGAACATGTTCTTCCTCGCTCCGCGTGTTGTTCATTGTACCATCAGAACGTCCGCCAGGGCGTTCGCTGGTACACACGCGCGGCGCGTATCGCTCCGCTCATCTGTTGGAGCGAACGAAACGCCGCGTCAGACGCGCCAGACGTTTGCGCTAGCCCTGATGGATGCCCTCAACGCCTTACCACCGTAGCCGCGTGGCGCCAATGGCGCTATTCCGCCAGGGAGACGGATGCCGCCTCGGGCGGCACATAGAGCGCGCCGCGCTTGACGGACGAGCGCCGCTCCTCGTAATATCCCAGCACCTCAGTGGCCACATGCTCCCAGCTAAACGCCTCGGCGCGCTGGCGGCCAGCCAGCGCCAGCCGTGCGCGCTCGGCGTCGTCGCTCAGCAGATGGCAGACCGCCCAGGCCAGCTCTTCGCTGCGTGTGGGCGGCGTCAGCAGGCCGTCCTGCTGGTGGCGAATGACCGAGCGGAACCCCGGAATGTCGGACGCGACAACCGGTCGCCCCGAGGCCATCGCCTCCAGCAGCACGATCCCCTGCGACTCGCCGCCGATATTGGGCGCGCAGAAGACATCGGCGCTCGTAAACAGCGCGGGCAACCGCTCGGCTGGCACGCGCCCCAGGAACACGACATCCTGCCAGCCCGCCTGCGCCACCAGTCGCTCGAACCCCACGCGCAGCGGCCCATCACCGCCGATCAGGAAGCGCGTATTCGGGAAGTGCTCGCGGATCATCGGGATGGCCCGCAGCAGGTACTTCAACCCCTTGCGCTTCTCGATGCGCCCCAGATACAGGATGTTCAGCTTGCCGTCGGCGTATTCGGGCAGCGGCGGCGTATCGGGGTGGAAGTGCTGGGTATCCACGCCATTCGGGATGATGCGGAAATCGCTCGGGAAGAAGCGCGAGACGAATTCGGCGGCGGCCGGCGAGACGGCGATGCGGCCATCGAGCCGTCGGAAGTAGCGTCCCAGGAATGGCGCCGCCGAGGCATAGGCCCACTCTGGCGCCGAGGCCAGGCTGTGCCGCGCCCAGGCGTGGAACGTGCCGACCAGCGTCGCGCCAGTCGCCGGGCCAGCATGCAGCACATAGAGGCCCATCGGCGAGGCCAATGGCTCGTGCAGGTGGATGATGTCGAACCGCTCACGCTGCAAGATGCCGCGCAGCCGCCCGGAGATGTGCGGCGCGAAAGCCACCCGCGCGATGGAGCCATTCACGTGCAGGGGCGCCGCCCAGCCGAGCTTGTACACGCCATACTCGACCTGCCGCCCGCGCACGCCCGTCGCGGGCGTGAGAATGCGCACGTTGTGGCCGCGCTCGCGCAGTTCGATGGCGAGGCGCTGTATATGCTCCTGGACGCCACCGGGGTAGCTCCAGTCGTAGGGCGAAACAAGTCCGACTTTCACGCGATTCACCTGGGCTTTCGCCCATATTCTCCGTGGCGCGGCGACGACAGATGGACGCTCAGCGTCCGCCTGCGCTCGCCACTTCAAGCGAGTCGATCAGATGGGCGACGCGCCGATGCGCGAAGCGACCGAAGGTCGCGCGGCGCGCACGCGAGAACGCCGTATCTGGCAGACTCGTCGGCTCATAGGTCGCGTTGATGCCATAGGCCAGCGTGTGCGAGACATACGTGACGTAGTCGCGCGCCCGCCAGTAGCTCCCCTGGGCGTAGGTGGCGCGCTGGCTGATCGCCTGGCGCAGTTCCTCGACGCCAGAGCCAGGATAGCGTGTCAGCGCGCAGCCAATCGCCGAGGGCGTGTGCGCGTCGCTGCCACCCGTCTCTGCCCAATGATAGACCGAGCGCGTCAGCTCCAGCGCCACGCGCGAAGAGCCGATGCCCGCGAAGCTGCCATTGAGCGTCTCGATGCCGTCGGGATGCAGCTCGGGCTGCCGCAGCAGGCGATCAACCACCGGGCGCTGCACGCTGTGACGGAAGACGGGATTGAACGGATGCGCGATGATCGCCAGCCCGCCCTGCGCGTGCGCCAGCTCGATGGTGCGCTCGACGCTCAGCCCTGGGGGAATGCGCTTCTGGAGGAACAACGTCAGCACATGCCCCTCGCGCGTGCTGACCTCTTCGCCGACGATGACCTCGAACGGCAGCCGCTGTCGCGCGGCCAGATCGCGCGCCCGTAGCGCGCCCTCGATGGTGTCGTGATCGGTGATGGCGATGACATCCAGCGCCGTGCGCCAGTGAATGAAGGCGAGCACCTCTTCGACGGAGCCAACGCCATCGCTATAGGTCGTGTGCATGTGCAGGTCGGCCAGGCCAGTGACACGCTTGCGGCCAGTGTGTGGCCCGCGCTGGCGCCCACTCATGGTGTGGTCGATATGGTCGGTGTGATCGGCGGCAGATGTGCTGTACCCGCGATACCCTGATGTGTCTGATGGTTGCGTAATGGGAAATGCTCCTTGTGATCGAGGCTCGCGCTCGTGCGCGTCCTCGCGCTGTCCGCCGATTCACCTCATTATACAGGTCTGGCGCGAATGGTGATAGCGTATAGGTCGCTCTGGCGATACGCTGGCGATGCGCTGGCGATACGCGCCGCCAGAGTCTACGCGCCGCGACGCTTACGGTTGAACCTCCATGCTCCCTCCTGCTGTCGCGCGCACCTTGCCCTCATAGAGAGCAGAATGCGCGCCGCGCGTGACCACCTGCGCCGTCGCGGCCTCCACAGGCGCCGCTGGAGCCTGCTGCGGCTGCGCGTCAGGCGCATCCCACACGGGCGAGAGCGCCGATACCCACTGCTCTGGATGTTCGCTGATGTAGCGCTCCAGCACGGGATAGAGGCGCTGGCGCATCTGCGCAATGGCGGCCTCACGATCACGCCCACGCGGGGCTGGCGCGGGGCTCGCAGCGGCGCTCTCGGCAGGAATCAGCCGCTCTGGCGTGATCAGCTCGACAGCCCCACCGAAGCGGTTGTGGCCGCGCCGCCACGGAACCAGCAAAAAGACGGGCGCCTCGCTGCGGGCCGCCAGCGCAAAGGGCGCCGTCGGCAGGCGCGCAGGCTGGCCGAAGAGCGGCCAGGCGTCGCTCGGCCCCATCACCCATCGATCGATCGCGAACATCGCCAGTTGGCCAGTGCGCAGCGCCGAGAGCAGCTCGCGCAGCGTCTCGCGATCATCGCCGGGCAAGAGCCGCGCCTCATGATGATTGCGCAGCCGCGCGACCAACTGGTTAAAGCGCTCCGGGCGCAGGCGCTCCGCCGGGGTCAGCAGCGGATAGCCCAGCTCGCCCAGCTTCCACGCGGCGTACTCGAACGGCCCCAGATGCGCGCCCATCACGATGACGCCGCGCCCCGCGCGCATGGCCTGCTCGAAGAGATCCCACCCGGCGATCTGCCAGCCGCGTCCCAGCTCCTCATACGTGACGTAGCGCCCACGAAAGAAGTCCAGGTAGTTGAGCGCCATCGTCACGAAGACGCCGCGTGTGGCGGCCCGCAACCGCGCGGGATCGCCCGCCAGTGTGGGGACGTGCCCCAGATTGCGTGCGGCGCGCTGGCGCAGGGAGCCTGCGCCGAGCCACAGCAGCAGTCCCGCAGCCATGGCGATGCGCTGGGCCAGCCAGAGCGGCGTCAGCGGCACGATAGCCGCCAGCGCGCGGAATACCCAGTACTTCAGATCGAGCCGCTCGCGCAGCGAAGATGGGCGCTCAGGCATTGGCGCCTCCCGACGCTGCGGTCGCTGCAGTCGCCGCCAGCGCGCCGCTATCCGCCGTAGGCGTCGCCGACGCCGCTGGCCAGAACGGGCGGAACATGAACCATTGATCGGGATGCTCGGCGATGACCCGCTCCAGCGCGCTATACACCTGCTGCGTCAGGTTGATGGTATCCGCATGACGGTCGCTGGTGCGCTGCGGATAGATCACATCGGCGAGCACGAGATAGTAGGTCGAGGAGAACTGATCATCATAGCGGGCGCAGCCGACAGCGATGGGGGCGCCAGAGAGCAGCGCGAGTTGCGCCACCCCGCCCGGCACAGAGCAGCGCCGCCCAAAGAAGGTGATCGGCGTCCCCTCGCCCTCTGGCAATGGCCGATCGGCGACGATGGCCACCGCCTGCTGCTCCGCCAGCGCCCGCAGGATGGGGCGCGGCGATTTCTCGGCGCGCAGCACCCGCAGCCCGAACTGCGCCCGCTGCCCCTGGATCAGGTCATCCATGCGCGGGTCGGTGAAGGTGTCAACTAGCACAGAGAGCGGGCGCTGCGAGGCGACCGCGACCCCTGCGATGTCCCACGCGCCAAAGTGCGCGGTGGCGATGATGATGCCCTTCCCCTCCGCTGCTGCCGCATCCAGCCCGGCAAACGTGCCCGGCGCGGGCGTCACATCGCGCACGCGCGCCATGACCTGCTCGCGCGAGGCGTTGGGCAGGTAGAAGAAGTCGGAGAGGTAGCGACCATAGTTGCGCCAAGATTGACGCGCCAGCCGACGCGCGCGTGGATCATCTGGCGACACGCCGATCACCTGCGCCATATTGGCGATGGTGACGCGCCGCTTCGATACCCACGCATAGTAGACCAGCGTGGTCAGCGGCCCCGCCAGCGCCAGACGCGCACGGCGGGGAACCTTCCCCGTGAGCCAGCTAGCCAATCGTGTCAACCAGTAGACCATCGCGCGCTCCTCGCCTCCCAGACGGTTACAGGCGATCTCCGGCGATCTCAGACGACCACGCCAGAAACGGTCGCACATCGCCTCACCCGCCAGCGCCGGACGCGCCGAGAGCGAGGCGATGCAGCGAGGCGATGCGTGGACATCGCGCGTTCCTGCGCGAGTTAGTCCGCCATCGGCAGATCGCGCACAGCGCTGGCCTCGGCGAGGCTGTGGCCGTTCGCGTGGGCGGGCGCCTTGGGCTGCGCGGGCTTGGCGCCGAGCGCATTCTCGTGAATGAACTCCTCGACCATCAGCCGCGCCTGCTCGTCGGTGTACTGGATGGCGGGCGACTTCATGAAGTAGGCGCTCGGCCCCAGCAGCTCTCCCGAGATGCCGTTGTTCTTGGCGAGCATGGCGCAGCGCAGCGCGTCGATCACCACGCCAGCGGAGTTGGGCGAGTCCCAGACTTCCAGCTTCAGCTCCAGATTGAGCGGCACATCGCCGAAGGTGCGCCCCTCCAGCCGGATGAAGGCGAACTTGCGGTCGGTGAGCCACGGCACGTAGTCGCTCGGCCCCACATGCACGTTGGGCGTGCCGAGGTCGTAGTCGAGCTGGCTGGTGACGGCGTTGGTCTTGGAGATCTTCTTGGACTCCAGGCGCTCGCGCTCCAGCATGTTCATGAAGTCCGTGTTGCCGCCGACGTTGAGCTGATAGGTGCGCTCCAGCTTGACGCCGCGCTCGCGATAGAGGCGCGCCAGCGTGCGGTGGACGATGGTGGCGCCGACCTGGCTCTTGATGTCGTCGCCGACGATGGGCAGTCCAGCTTCCTCGAAGCGCTGGCGCCAGTAGTCTTCGCGGCCAATGAAGACGGGGATGCAGTTGACGAACGCACAGCCCGCCTGCAACACCTGCTCCACATACCACTTGGTGGCCGTCTCGCTGCCCACGGGCAGGTAGTTGATGACCACGTCGGTACCGGTGTCCTTGAGCAGCTTCACGATGTCATCAGTGTGGCCGGGGGCCTTGGTGATGACCTGCGAGAGATACTTGCCCAGGCCGTCGTGCGTCATGCCGCGCGAGACCTTAACGCCCTTGTTGGGGACATCGCTGAACTTGTAGGTGTTGTTCTGACCAGAGAAGATCGCCTCGCTCAGGTCCTTGCCCACTTTGTCCTGATCGATGTCGATCGCGGCGCTGAACTCGATGTCGCTGACATGGTAGCCACCGAGGTTGACATGCATCAAACCAGGGATGAACTCATCATCGGCGGCGTTCTTGTAATATTCGACACCCTGCACCAGCGAAGAGGCGCAGTTGCCGGCGCCGATGATGGCGACACGAATCTTGTCTTTGCCCACGTAGCACATTCCTCCTGAAGTTCCTCGGGCGCTGCCGTCATCGCGACGTCTGGCGGCCCGCGCGCCTGCCAGCGCGGCTGAGCGGTTCAGCCAGCGCAGGCGCTTTGCATGCATCGCTCAGAGCGGCGCAGAGCGGCTCGGAGCCGAAAAACAGGTCTCAGCCCGGGCTGGGCGTCGGCTCCACAGAGGAGCGCACCGGCTTCACAACGGGCTGACGCTGGCTCCCAGGCTCAATCAGCGAGCTCAGTTGCCCGACCACAGAGCGATAGCGCGCGAGGTCGAGTGAGATGATGACCTCACGCCCATTCCGCCGCTTGCGCACGAGGCCCGCCTTGCCCAGCGCCCGCAGATGCCACGAGACCAGCGGCTGGCTAATCAGCAGCGTCGCCGCCAGATCGGTGACATTGATCTCCGCGCCAGTCGCCAGCATATGCACGATCTCCAGACGCACTTCGTCGCCGAGCGCGCGCAGGGCGCGTCGCAGGTCGAAGTGCTGGCGAAAGCGTGCGCGGGCGGGATCCTCTTGCATGCGTCGTCGCTTCCCTTCCGGCTTCTACGCCTGGTGCGGTGTTACACGCTCGCAACACTGCACAGGCGCAGAAGGTACTCATAAAGGGACGCTATATAAACGTCGCTTTATACATTACGCAAGACAGGGGGCTACGTCAAGTGGACGCGGAACCTCTTCCCCTGTCCCCTCCCCTGCGAGGGAGTGGGAACCTGGCCCAGGCGATGCGCGCAGGGCGGGCGGTAGAGTTGACGCCACGTCGAAGGAGCCCGCCTGCTGGCGGCTTACGGCTGCGGCGTCTGCCCTGGATCAGGCGGCAGGAGCGGCACAGGCTGCCTCGCGTGCGGATACATCCTTGGCGTCACACTCAGCCCTCGAAAGAGATATGGATCGACCAGCCCGCCGCTGCTGACACTGTATTCCTGGCAGCCGTCGTCGCGCATGGAGAAGACGACGATCCCGTGCCAGGTGAAGGTGAAGCGATGCTCGACCAGCGTCTGGTTGTACCACTCAGCTTCGGCGCAGGTGCGGAGGCCGTGGATGACCTCTGCGGTCTGAAACGCCGCATACCAGGCGTCTATGGTGGCCTGGTCGCCCGCCGCTGTGTACCGCGTCGTATAGATCACTCTGGTGAACGGCTGCGATTCCGAGGAGCGCGCGACCTCCTGATACTCCAGTCCATCCGGCTGGACATGCCGCAGGAACAACTCGACGCCCACGAGCACGACCAGCGCAATGCCGACGATGCCGAGTGCACGGTGCAACACCATCGTGCGGCGACGCAGTGGAATCCGTGCTGTAGAG
>DATAED010000117.1:0-26706 GCA_036258195.1 Ktedonobacterales bacterium | reverse complement strand
GGGAGAGGGCTGGGGTGAGGGCCGCCGCGAGAACACGAGCGCGCCATCCTCAAATGGACTAAAGCGGAAGTTCAGCAGGTCGAGCGCGTAGTTCTGATACACCTTCCACGGCGAGCGCGTCGTCTGGCGCGGCAGCGAGTCGAGCGCGCGGCGCACGTAGCCTGAGGTCAGCGGAACTCCCGGCAGCTCCTCGAGCACGTCCGTGGGCCGCTGCGGCAGGCACTCGCTATAGCCATGCTGCTCCATGTAGAGTAGCAGGCGGCAGACGTACTGCGCGATCAGCTCACATTTGAGCGTCCACGAGGCGTTGGTGTAGCCGAAGGACGACGCCAGATTGGGGACGCCGCTGTACATCAGCCCGCGATAGGCCAGCGTGGCGCCCAGATCGACCTCGGCGCCATCCACCACCAGACGCAGGCCGCTCATCAGCCGCATGCGCAGCCCGGTCGCCGTCACGATGACATCGGCGGGTAGCTCTTCGCCTGACCGCGTGCGGATGCCCGACTCCGTAAAGCGCTCGATCTGATCGGTGACAATCGACACCTTGCCCGCCCGCATGGCGCGGAAGAGGTCGGCGTCTGGAACCAGGCACAGCCGCTGATCCCAGGGATTGTAGGTTGGCGTGAAATGCTTCTCGACATCGTAGTCGGGGCCGAGCTGCTCGCGCGTCATGTTCAGGATGTTGCGACGGGTCATGTCGGGACGCCGCTGCGCCAACTGGAAGAACGCCATCTGCAACAGGATGTTCTTCCAGCGGGCGATGTGGTGCGCGAGGCGCGCGGGCAGACGCCGCCGCAGCCAGTTGGCGACGGCGTCCTGGGAGGGCCGCGCCACGATGTAGGTGGGCGAGCGCTGCAACATGGTGACGTGCGCCGCGCGCTCCGCCATCGCCGGAACCAGCGTCACCGCCGTCGCGCCGCTGCCGATCACCACCACCCGCTTGCCGGCGTAGTCCAGGTCGGCGGGCCACTGCTGCGGATGGACGATGCGCCCGGCGAATCGCTCGCGGTCGGGCCAGTCGGGCGAGTAGCCCTCGGCGTAGTCGTAGTAGCCGGTACACATATACAGGAAGTCGCAGGTGATCTCGACCTGCTCGACCGGGGTGTCGGACTGCTCCGGCAGGCGCTCCACCTCGACCGTCCAGCGGCTCTCGGCGCTCGACCACGATGCCCGCCGCGCCCGATGGCGAAAGCGGATGCGCTGGTCGATGCTGAACGCCGCCGCCGTCTCGCGGACATACTGTAGGATGTCGGGGCCGTCGGCGATGGCCTTGGGATTGGCCCACGGGCGGAAGGAATAGCCCAGCGTGAGCATATCAGAGTCGGAGCGCACGCCGGGATAGCGGAAGAGATCCCAGGTGCCGCCAATCGCGTCGCGCGCCTCCAGAATGGCGTAGCGCTTGCCTGGCAGGCGCATTTGCACATACCAACCAGCAGCGACGCCAGAGAGCCCTGCGCCAATGATGAGCACATCGACGTGTTCAGCCATCCTCTGCCTTCCCTTGCTCCTCGCAGGACGCATGCCGCATCTCGCGCCCCCGCGCGCCCGTTAGGCACATGATAGACGCAGAACGACCCGAATGCCAGACGCTGTCGCTACGTGCTACCATCTGACGACGATCTGAGTGGCGCCGCGTGGGCTTGGCCCAGATCGGACGAGTGAAAGGCGAAGAGGCATGCAAGAGCGCTCCAGGCGACCGGTGAGCTTTGGCGTCAAGACGGCGCCGCAGCACACGACCTACGACGACATGCTGCGCGTCTGGCGCGCGGCGGATGACATCCCTGAGATCGAGCACGCCTGGCTCTTCGACCATTTCATGCCGCTGGGCAAAGACCCGACGGGCCCTTGCCTGGAGGGCTGGTCCACGCTGGCCGCCTTCGCTGCGCTCACCCAGCGGTTGCGCGTGGGGCTGATGGTGACTGGCAATACCTATCGCCATCCGACCGTGCTGGCGAATATCGGCGCGACGGTGGACATCATCTCGCGCGGGCGGCTCGATTTCGGCATCGGCGCGGGCTGGAACGAGCTGGAGCATCGCTCGTACGGCATTCCGCTGCCAGCGGCGGGCGACCGTATCCGCGCGCTGGGCGAGGCCTGCGAGATCATCCGCCGCATGTGGACGGAGGAGGCGCCGAGCTTCGAGGGACGCTACTACCAGATTCACGAGGCGCGCTGCGAGCCGAAGCCCATCCAGAAGCCCTGCCCGCCGTTCGTCATCGGCGGCTCTGGCCCGAAGCTGACGCTGCGGGTCGTGGCGCAGTACGCCGATGTGTGGAATGCGGCGGGCGGCTCCCCGGAGGAGTTCGCCCAGAGCAGCGCCATCCTCGACGAGCACTGCGCCGCCGTGGGGCGTGATCCCAGCGCCATCGCCCGCTCCATCCAGCTCCTCATCAATTATGACGACCTGGCGGAGACACGCGACCAAGCGCGCAGCCTGATCGCCGTCGGCGCAAACCATATCGTGCTGAACCTGCGCCATCCCTACCCTGAGGGGATTGTGGCGCGGGTGGCCAGCGAGATCGTGCGCCCGCTCAAGAGCGAGGGGCTGTGAGGTCAGACGACGCTCATCCTGCTGGTGGCGATGGACGCCGTCGGGGCCAGCCCACCGGCTCGGGGAGACGCCGGGCGCCCATCGCCCTATACGTGGTTTTGGCCAGACGCTTATCGGCCTTACCCTCGGCGCGTGTCTCAGGGCGTCGCGTCTTGCTAACGCCCCAGTAGTAGGTGATCTTGGCCAGCAGGCCAGCGTCGCCCGCGCCAACGTTGGACGCGACATCGTGCGCCTGCTGGAAATAGTCGCTGGCGACCTCCGTGTCGCGTTCAGCGTCGGCCATCCGCGCTCGAAAGTAGAGACAGTTGCAGAAGTTCACTTTGTCGTCCAGGCGCGCGAACGTGAACTGGCAGCGATCCAGTTTGCGTTTGGCGGCGTCGAACTCGCCTCTGCCAACAGCGATCTCCGCTTGCAGTAGCTCAGCGGTCGCGAGGCTCTTGCGATCTCCCAGGTCAAACAACGCCACTTCGGCGTGATTGACGAGCCAACTGGCCAACCAAAACAGGCGTAATTGCAGAGCGAAGCGCGCCAACTGGCGATAAGAGAGCGCCTGCCCACGTTTGTCGCCAACGCGGTAGACCATAAGCAGCCCCCACACGCGCCACCCCAGACCACTGATGCTGTGTCCCTGCGCGCGACGAACGCGCCCGAGGTAGCCTGCCATCATCGCGGCGTTCTGCCCGTCCCAGGTGCTGCGCGAGAGGTGATAGCTGTTCCGGAAATCCTCGCGTGCGCGCTCCAGTTGGCCGTCGGTGTAGAGGAGTCGTCCACGGTAGCCGAGCACGACCGCCTCTGTCGCGGTATCACCAGCCTCGCGCGCCAGTTGCAAGCTCTTGTCGAAGAACTGCTTCGCTTCGGCTAGCTGGCCCTGTGTTCGCTTGATGCGACCGAGATAGGAGAATACGACGCCTTGCCCGCGCCGATCGTACGCCACCTGAGCCAGCCGCTCACTCTCTTCGAAATAGCGTGCGGAGAGATCGAATTGCCCACGCAGCCGCGCGATGCGACCGAGGTAGCCCAGCATCACTCCTGCATCCTGCGGTTCTTCCAGGCGAGAGAGCAACTTGAACGCATCCTCGAAGTGGCCCTGCGCCTCTCTGGTGCGCCCCCTGATACGCGCAATGCGGCCCATCTCGCCGAGCACCAATCCGCGCAATTTTTCGTCGTGCTCCAGGTTGGCCAGGGTAAGCGCCTGCATGCAGCGCTTCTCCGCGGCGCGCATATGCCCTTCGATGCGATAGAGTTGGCCTAGATGATAGAGCGATTCAGCTTCGCCCCTGCGATCTCGCGTTTCACCACGCTTGCGAATCTTCCGATCACTCTTGAAATAGCGCTCGGCCTCTGGCAATTTGCCCGCAAAGCGAATGGCGCGCCCGTAGAGCAGGTTCAGATCAGCTTGCAGCAGCAGATTGTCGCGCGTTCTCTCACGTTTCACGACGCGATTGGCCGCCGCAATGAGCTTGGGGAGATAGCTCAGACTACTGGGATTATCCCAGCGGCTGCGCCAGAAGCGCGCGATGGGAACACCGAGCAGGACAGCGTACAGATCAAACTCAGGCGAGCGAACGCTGAGGGCATAGGTGAGCGATTTGACAGCCGCGAACTGATCGATGGCGATGGCGCTTTCAGGCGCTTGCTTCATGTACTGCGCCAGGTACTTGAGCGCACTCGTCTGCGCCTGCTGCTGTTCCTGCGACGACCACCCCTTGAATCGTTGCGACACGTGATCGTACATCAGCCGATGGGTCTGCCAGCGCTGGGTATCGCTGCCCGGAGGCAGCGTCTCAGGCTCGACTGGCCCAGCCAGCAGCCAGGTACGCAAGGTCGTCAGCGCATCCAGGGGATTCTGAATCCCCAGGTCACTGGCCATCGCCTCCAGCGCGCGTCGGCCAATTGTGGGCGCCCCAAACGCGGCCCAGGCTGTCAGCAGCTTAGCCGCATCAGCATGCTCCTGAGCCAGGGTGTCCAGGCTGCGCTGATAGACTTGGCGCACTCGCTCGTCTTGGAGTCGTTCCGGAGGCTCCTCCTGCGACTGCCTTTTGAGCTGCTCAGCCAGCGATGGCAGCGCCATCCCTAGCAACTGCGCCTGCCTTCCCCACTGTGAAACCGCCAGTTGGAAATTGCCTAGCGCCTCCACGATGCTGAGCACGGCTGCGCGATCTTCCTCCGCCAGCGGCTGTTCGGATGTCATGCCGTAGCAGCGCAGAAAGAGCGTCACCGCCTGGTCGGTGGTCAGGTACTTTATTTCGACCCGCGCCAACTGAGCCGCGCCCTCCGACGAGGGCCTGCTGCTGCTCAACACGATCACCCGGCTCTGCGGGCTGGCGCCCGTGAGCGTAGACGCGACAGCCAGAAAGTAGTCTTGCTGAGGCACATTGTCGAGGACGATCAGGGTGCGCTGCTCGCCGAGCAGCGTCTGGATCACCTTGGGCAACACATCAAACTTGGCAGGGGGCATGACACGATTCGCATCGAACCGCTGGATGACTTTGCGCAACGCCGCTTCCTCGCCAGTGATTTCCAGACAGTCGATATAGGCCATGCCGTCCGGAAACCGTTCGATGGGCATATTACGCACCACGCTGGCGGCGGTGGATGTCTTGCCGATGCCCGAGGGGCCGTACACCCAGACACCGCGATAGGCAGAGGCGCTATCGAGCGCGGCATGGATCTGGCCCAGTGGCTCATCCTGGCCGATGAAGTCCACTGGCACGTCGAGCAATGCGCGATCATTGGGCGGCGTGTACCGTTCGCTCGTCGTACCCTGCCCGGCGGTGACACTGAGCAAGTCGAAGAGGGCGTGCATCTGCAAGCGGTTTTCCTGCTGGGCCTCTTCCAGCAACTTCACACCACTTGCGATGCCCACCGTTGTCTCTGCTATGACCGTGATGACGGGCGATACCTCTTCGTGAAGCACGGCTCTCATATCGGAGCGTCGCGCACGGCTGGTCGTGATGGCCCCAGCGAACTTACCAGTAGGAATGAGCGCCAGGATCAGGGCGATCAACGGTGCGAAGAACAGGCCGATCCCGACTTTCTGACCAAGGGGAAGCTGGAGATAGGCGGCCCAGGCTCCAAGCAACCAACCCGAAACGTCCGGCCAGAGTGTCGAGCCAACGCGACTGAGGATCGCCGTGGCGGCAGCGGCGACGCCCAGTCCCAACCCTACGAGCGTAACTAATATCCAGGTCGGTAATCTCTCAAGTCGTCTCGAAATGGGGTCTGGCGCGTCATTCTGCGACATGTCTGGCGATCCTCCACACCACATGACCCCATATATGGGCCACCCCAAACCAACACCGCGCGCGGTGGTCGCGCGCCAGAATGAGCGAGAGTTTCAAGCGAGAGAATCAGCGAGGGTATCCACGGACGGTCAGACAAGATGGAACAGGGATTTGTATCTCATGAGAAACTGAAAAAGACGACAATTCCTTGCTGGCAGACTGCAAGCAAAGCGTACCGCATCTGGCGCTCACACGCAAGGGAGCGCTGGATGCGGTCACGGGAGAGATAGGTACATCGCGGTTTCGCGCCTCACTACCCTTGATCGAACAGGCGCGTGAAGAGCGCGGCGCCCATCAGCGTGGGCGCCCACTGGCCGACGAACAGCCCCTGCTTGCGCCGCCCGCTGAGGTGCAGGGCCGCTGCGGCTGCCATCGCGCCGACGCTGCCGCCGAGGAATGACCAGCTCGCGATGGTCGCGCCACTGGTCGCCTGGGCGTCGCGATGGCCCAGGGCGCGCGCCAGCCCGGCGGCGGCCAGCAGCGTAGGCGCAAACTGCCCCACGAAGAGCGCATCGTGCATCTGCCCGAGCTGGCGCAGGACGCCCGCTCCGGCGATGCTGGCGCCCGAAGCGCCTAGCAGCGTCCAGCTCGTGAGCACGGCAGGCAGCGCGACCGCGCGCTGCGGCGTGGGCGTCACGCGGCGGGCCTGGAACCGCTGATTGGCAAGATAGGCGACGTAGCCACCCACACCGGCGGCCGCCATCGCTACCCCCACCTGCGTCGCCACGCTCAGCGTCCCGCTCGGCGCCTCGTCGCGCTGGGCGCGCTGCTTCTGCTGCGGACTCATCTGCTGACCATAGCGGCGCAGATCGTTGTGGGTATTCTTGCGCGCGTTCTGCGCCAGCTTCTCGATGCGCTGCTGCGCCAGTCCATCGGGCGGCGTCACCTCCAGGCGCAAACGCACCTCGGTCGCGGCGTCGCTGGGCGCATCGAAGAGCAATTCGCCGCTGTGGCCAGCATCGCCGAGGCTACGCCAGGCGACGTGGCGCTGATCCTCGCGCGCGGTGATCTCGGCGTCCCATTCCTGGCGCTCGCCAAAGAAGCTGGCGATCCAGTGGTAGCGGTCGGAGCCGATGGGCGTCACACTGATGATATTGCGCATGAAATCGGGGAAATGGTTGAGATCGCCCCATTGCTGGTAGACCTCCTGGATGGGAGCCTCTACCAGCACACTATCTTCGATCACGAGGCGCTGGGGGGTGGCGTGTTCAGGCGCAGGTGTCTGGGCCATCTGGTTTCCTCCACATCTCAAGCGATATCTCAAGCGACTGCTGTCATCTCCCTGATTCACAGCGCGCAATCAATAACGTCCTACACACATCCTTCCTGATGAACCGCTCGCGCCTACAGGGAACAAGAGTAGCCGTCGCCGCACGGAGCATGCCATGCGACGGATCAGCGCGGCGCTTTCACAACCCCGCGATGAAGCGCCCCGTATTGAGCCGCCGCTCCGGATCGAAGCGCCGCTTGACCTCGCGCATCAGTTCGAGGCCAGCGGGATCGGCGCCCCACAGCGCCAGACTCGGCTTGAGGGTAGGCGGGCAGGCCAGCGTTGTGACGACCCGCCAGCGATGGATCAGCGCGTTCAGCGTGGCGCGCAGGGCAGCGGCGTAGGCGGCGTCGCGCTGGGCAGCCGACCCGACAGCGACATCATCGTCTTCGGCGCTCAGCCGCAGCCAGAGCGTCCCGCTGAGCAGATCGGTCAGCCAGTGCAGCCGCAGCCGATGCTCGCTGGCGAGCTGCTCCGCCTGTTCGAGCGCGGCGCCCATCTCGGTCGGCAGCGCGTTCAGCCGCGCCAGCGCCTCGCGTGGATGCGCCCGCAGCGCCGCGAAGTCGTTCGCGCTGGCCCAGAAGGCGTCATGGCTGGCGCCGTCGAGCGACAGCAACGGCGCTACACCCGCCTGGCGCAGCGCAATGGTCGTCTCGGCGACGCCGCGCTTGACGGCGGCGGCGTTCCCCGGCAGACGGATGGCGAGCAACTGGCGGCGCTCGTGCCCCGGTGTGAGCCGCGCCAGCTCCGGCAGCGCGGCCACATGCAGCCCCACCACGGCGGATGGTCGTACGGCCAGCGCATTGACCGCTTGCGTCGCCGCCAGCAGCTCGTGTGACCCTGGCGCCGCCGCCAGCACGGTCGCCTCGGCCTCCGGCAGCGGCGTGAGCTTGAAGCTGGCTGCGCTCAGCACGCACAGCGTCCCCAGCGAGCCGACATAGAGCCGTGTCATGCCGTAGCCGGTGGCATTCTTGACCACCGAGCCGCCTGCCTTCATCGGCTGTCCGGCAGCGTCGAAGCCGCTCATGCCCAGCGTCACATCGCGCGGAGAGCCGTGGAGGGCACGCCGCAGCCCGACGATGCCTGTGGCCAGCGTGCCGCCAATGGTGGCGCGCTCCGGCAGCGGCGGATCCAGTGGCAGCGCCTGCTGTGACTCGGCAAGCGTGCGATCCAGCGCGGCGTGCGTCATGCCCGCCTCAACGGTGATGGTGAGGTCGGCGGGATCATAGTGGATAACGCGGTTGAGCCGCTCCAGGCTGACGACCAGATCGAGTCGCTGCGGCGGGAAGCCCAGCGCCATGCGCGAGCCATTGCCCCAGGTCGCCAGCGCGGCGCCTGCCTCGGCGGCCAGCCGCAGCGCCAGCGCCAGCGCCTCCATGTGCGCGGGGCGCGCCACCACCGCAGGCGTCCGCCCCTGGATGGCGTAGGCGGCGCACGGCGCGCCCGTCAGCGCCTGCCCGGCGCCCATCTCGCGCGCCACCTGCGCCGCGAACGCCTGCCGCGCCTCTTCGCTCAGTCCAGCCGCCTGGCCATTCGCCATCTGCATGCGCTCCACTCTCCCTGTGCCGCTACAGTCGGCCCGCGCGCGCCACCCGCAGCGCCTCGGCGCGCCCCCTGCTCTGCTCGATGCTCAGCAGCCGCTCCAGCCCGCGGCCATAGAGGTCTTGCCGCTCGCGGGCGCGGATGGCCAGCGTGCGCAGGCCGCGCGCCATCAGCGTGTGGTAGGCCACCCACTCGGCGAATCCCTCGCTGACCAGCGGATCGAGCGCGCCAGCAGCGGCGCCGAGCTGCTCCGATTGCCAGGCGTGGCCCAGCTCGTGTGCCAGCGTGCCGAGCAGCAGCCCGCGCGTCAGGCCCGCTTCGATATAGATGATCGGCTTGCCCTGCGTGCGCACGAAGAAGCCCAGCACATGCCGCGCGGCCCCGCCGCCATCCTCGCCATGCGCGCCGCCCATCTGCCCGGCCTCACGCGCATAAGTGCGGCGGGTCTCGCCCATGCGCCGCCGATTGACGACATCGAGCGGGGGCGTGTGGCGCAGTGGCGTATCCACGATCTGCGCCAGTTGCTTGAGCGCGTCGGTGTAAACCAGGCGAATGGCTGGCTCGCCGATGACGAGATCGCTGGCGCAGACCACGCAACGGTACTGCCCATCGGTCAGCGTCACCGCGCCCGGCCCGGTGGGCGACTGGCACAGGTCGCAGTGCGGTCGGTCGCGCACGCACTCCGCGCAGTAGCGGCGTAGCTCCGGAGTAGCGACCAGCTCCTGATAGGTATACCACGACCCCAGGATCGGCTCCTGGCAGATGTCGCAGGCGAAGGTTTCGCGCACACAGCGGGCGCAGAGCAGCACGCCCCTGCGCGAGAGGCGCGCGCCAACCGTCGGCGTGGGGGCGTTGCAGCGCGCGCAGCGGGGAGCCGACCGCTCGCACGCCGCGCAGACGGTCAGGCCGTTCGTGTACTGATAGTACCGACCGGTGATCCGCTTGCCGCACAGGTGGCAGTAGCGCGTCTCCTCGACGCCGTACATGCTCACGCTCCCCTCAGTCTCGACCCGCCACATGCTCGCCCGCTCAGCCGCCAGGCAGGAGCTAGGGCAGGCGCACCTCGGCTCCTGCCAGCGCCGAGCGCGCCCGCGCGATGTCGCGCACCGCGCGCATCTCCTCGAATTGCCGCAGCGCCCGCGTCAGCTCCTCACGCGCGCGGTCATCGTCGCCCGGCTCGTCCCGGCGGCGATACAGCCCCGCCAGCACATAGCGCGAGCGCGCCTGCTCCCACTGGCAACCCAGCTCGCGATAGCGCGTCAGCGCGTTCTGGCTGTCGGCGAGGGCGTCTTCCCAGCGACCCGCGCTGATGCCGACGATGGCGCGCGCCCGGATCGCCTGCGCCAGTGCCTTGCGCGCGCCCGACCGCCAGCCCAGTTCCAGCGCCTCCGCGCCGAAGCGGTCATAGAGGTCGAGGTCGCCACCGCGCGCCGCCAGCTCGGCAAGTTCAGACATCAGCGCGGCCATCGCATGCCGACCTGCACGGAGATCGAGCGCGTGCAATAACGTCTGCTGCGCCTCACGCGGCTCGCCGCGCGCCAGCGCCAGCCGCGCCCGCGCTACCTCTAGCTCCTGCGCAGGCTCGCAGCTCATCTCCACGGCGACGCGCCCCTGTCGCTCCGAGGCGTCGGCGTCGCCTGTGCGCGCCGAGATGGTCGCTAGCGCCAGGCTGGCCCACAGGTGATTCGCCGAGTGCGCCATCACCGAGCGTTTGGTGAGTGGCGCCAGTTCGGCGCCCGCCTGCATCGCCTCTGGCCAGCGATCCCACTCGAAGTAGGCCAGCGCCAGACGGAAGAGCGCCCGCACCCGCAGCACATCCTCTTCAACCCGGTTGCCCAGATCCAGCGCCTGCTGGGCGTAGCGCACAGCGTCCTCAAACTCGCCTACAAATTGATACGCCTGGCTGACCTCCGTGTTGACATCCACCACTTCCTGCGGATCCTCGATCCGCTCGACCCAGCGCAGGCGGCGTCGCTGGCTCTCCAGATAGCCCTTCAGGTCGGTCATGATGGCCTGGATGTTGCCCAGCGCATCCAGCGCTTCCGAGGCGGCGCGCGCGTCGCCCAGCGCCTCGGTGATGCGCACAGCCTCACGCGCGCTGCGATAGGCGTCCAGCAGGTCGCGTTCGCCGCGCTGCTCGGCCCACGACCACCAGAAGAAGCCCTTGGCGGTCAGCAGCTCGGCGTAGTCCAGCGTGTCGCGCTGGCCCAGCTCATCGGCCAGGCGCAGGCCCTCCTCCAGATAGGCGCCCAGCTCCTCGTGCGAGGGCTGGCGGCGGAAAAGCCCACCATTGCGGGTGGGAAGCTGCGCCAGCAAGCGGTACAGGCGCATCCCCTGCTGACGCCAGTCGAGCGGCAGCATAGCAGGCAGCGCAGGCGAAACTTCGCCGCCCGGCTGCGAGATCGACGGTGGCTGCGAGGCCGAGCCAGCCCCGACCGGCGTGGCCACCCGCTGCTCCACCCGCGCATTGACGGGCGCCAGCGCCTCGGCGGTCGTTGACCAGACACGCAGCGCATCGCGGTAGTCGTTCCAGGCGTCGTCGGCGCGCAGGGCCAGCCAGCGCTCCGCCCCACGCGCCGAGCGCAGCGCCACCAGCATCGCCGCGTCGTTCGGATCAACCTCTTCGCCGAAGAGCTCCAGTGCGTCGGTATAGTACGAGTCGGCTTTGGCCAGCGCATGACGCGCCACCGCCAGCTCGCCTGCGCGCTGCAGCGCCTCCACCACCCGCGCCCGCACCTCGCGCCTGCGCTGTTGGTTACGCGAGCGCGAGAGGTTGGCCAGCGTGTAGTAGCGGTAGTAGTGCTGAGCCAGCAGCTCGATGAACTGGCCCGGCGACTCGGCCTCCAGCGCCTGGAGCCACTCGGCGATGCGCAGGTGCTCGTGCGCGCGGCGGGTGCGCGGGATGGCCGTGTAGACGACCTCGCGCGTCAACCCGTGATTGAAGGTGTAGACCGTTTCGCCCGGCGTGGCGATGGTAACGCCCATGCGCTCGCTGGGATGGATGAGGTCTTTCTCGGTGAGCGAAGACAGCGCCTCCGCCAGCTCATCCGAGCGTAGATGCTGCGCCAGATTGATCAGCGCGCCGGGCCAGAAGTAGCGCCCGATGACGGCGGCATGCTGCAGCACGTCGCGCTCGGTAGGCTGCAGCAGATCGAGGCGCGCCGCCAGCACGCCCTGCACGGTATCGGGGATGACGGGATTACGTATCTCGTCGCTGTTCTCCCACTCCGCCGACACCCGCCAGCCGCCGGACTCTTCGCGGGTGAGAGCGCCGCGATCCACCAGCATCCGCACGATCTCTTCGACATAGAAGGGATTGCCGTCGGCGCGCTCCAGGATGCTCTGGCGCAGCGATGATGGCACGCCGGAGCCGGGCAGCAGCTCGTCGAGCAGATGCGCGGCGTCATTGGGCGAGAGCGGATCAAGCCCCAGCGTGACGTAGTTGCGGCGGCCACCGCCCCATGTCGGGCGCCGCTCGATCAATTCGGGGCGAGCGGTCAGCACGAAGAGCAGCGAGACCTCGCTGGCCTGCGAAGCGACGTAGGAGAGCAGATCGAGCAGCGCGTCGTCGGCCCAGTGCGCGTCGTCGATCATCGCCACCAGCCCGCGCGTGTCGGCCAACGCCTCGAAGAAGATGCGCCACGCTCGCAGCGCACCCTCCTGAAGCTGCGTGGCGTCGCTGGGCAGCAGCACGTGCCGCCGCTCTGGCGACTCGATGCCGATGGTGTGGCCCAGATAGGCGGCGATGACTTCGGGATTCTCGCTGCGTGCGGCGTTCTCCAGCGTGACGCGCGTCGCCTCCAGTAGTCGCGCGCGGGCGCCCTCCGGAGGCTCCAGCGGGCTGAAGCCCGCGAAGCAGCGCAGCATCTCGGTCAGCGGGAAATAGGTGACATCCTCGCCATACGGTGGGCAGCGCCCCTCCAGCAGGATGGGCTTCCGATGTGCGCGCCGCGAGCCGTTGCGACGCGGTGGCCGCTGGGGCATGTGTGCGCCGACTCGCTGGGTAAACTCACGCGCCAGGCGGGTCTTGCCCACGCCGGGCGCCCCAACGACAGTGATGAGATGCGGCCTGCGCTCGCGCATGGCGCGCTGGGCCACCGCGTCGAGCAGCGCCATCTCGGCTTCGCGCCCCACCAGCGGCGTCTGCACGCCATCGAGTCCGCGCGGGCGAGCGCTGGGAGCCTGCTGATCGCCGAGCAGCCCCACCACCTCCCAGATCTCCACGGTGCGGCTCTTGCCACGCAGCGGCACAGCGGGCGCCTGCTTGAACTCCGCCACACCCCGCGCGGCGCGATAGGCGCGCGGCCCGACGAGGATGGCGCCGGGCGCGGCGAGCTGTTGCAGCCGCGCCGCGACATTGACGGGGTCGCCCGTGATGAGGAAATCCTGGCCCTCGCGCGGCGCTACAGCGGCGGCCACCTCGCCTGTATTGATGCCGATGCGCAGCCGCAGCTCCGGGCGAGCGCCATCGTCGTCGCTGGCGTAGTCATCGCTGGCGAGCGCGGCATTCAGGGCGCGCAGGCTGGTCTGCATGTCGAGGGCGGCGCGGATGGCGCGGATGGGGTCATCCTCATGCGCGGTGGGCAGGCCAAAAACCGCCATGATGGCGTCGCCGATATACTTCTCGACACTGCCGCCATGCCGGTGAATCTCGCGGCTCATGGCGGAGAAGAAGTCGGCCAGGATGGCGCGCATCTCCTCGGCGTCCAGCGATTCGGCGAGCGCCGTGGAGTTGGCGAGGTCGGCGAACAGCACCGTGACGATGCGGCGCTGCTCGGACTCCTCCAGCGCTCCCACTTCAGCGCTGCTCTCGTCGGCGCTGACATCAGGCGTCTCAATCGAAGGCGCAGATATGGGCGCAGGCGCTGGCGCAGGCCGGCCATCCAGCGGGAAGCCGCACTGGTTGCAGAAGCGCGCTGTGGGCGGATTGACGGCGCCACAGTTGGGGCAGATGCGTGGGAGCGGCTGGCCACAGGAGACGCAGAAGCGCGCATTCTCAGGATTGGCCGTGCCACAGTGCGGACAGATCATGCGTCTCCCAACTCCTCAGCCGCTAGCGTGCGCGATGGGCGTCGCGGCGGCTCCTGCCAGCGCATCCTGCCTGCCGCCATATCATGGCATATCAGACTGTATTGTACCGCAGCCCTGACTCCTGCGACCGACTGGATTGCACTGCGGCAGGGCGCTGCCGCCTGCTCGCCTTGACCTGCTCTGGCGCAGATGCTACGGTACCTGCGCAGGGTCAGCGTGACCACGCGCTGCGTGGCGCTGGCCCGCATCCCATCGACAAATCGCTTCCCAACCGAGTAGACGAGAGAGCTATGGCGCGCGTCGCATTCTTTACGTTTGGTGTGTTGCAGGAGCCGCGCGGGCATCCGCAGACCAGAGGCTTCGAGGAGCGCGTCGCTGCCTCCTTCGCCGAAGCGTCCGGCTCGCCTGGATTCATCGGCTATCCGCAGGGCATGCACGCCTTGCCCGATGATCCGACGCTGGAGTGGCCAGCCGCCAAGGGGCCGCAGCGCGAGGCGATGATGACGCTCTCGCTGTGGAGGGATCTGGCCTCGGTCTTTGCCTTCGCCTACGGACTGCGCGGTGTCCACAACGAGGCGCTGAAGCTGCGCAAGCAGTGGTTCGTCGCGCCGGAGTGGCCCAACTACGTCGCCTGGTGGGTCGCGGACGATCATCTGCCCACCTGGCGCGAGGCCGTGGAGCGTCATCGCCTGCTCAGCGAGCGTGGCCCCACCCCCGACGCCTTCGACTTCCATATGCCCTACGACACCGAGGGGAACGCCATCAGCGTCCTGCGCCGCCCCATCGCGCTGGGCCGCGCGCCGCAGAGCTAGCGGAGCAGGCGGGTAAACTCGCGGATACACGAATCCTTCCGCCTCCCCCTCTCCTCGCGGGAGAGGGGGCCTGGGGGTGAGGTCGTCCCCTATTCCACGAAGTCCACCGGAACCTCGGCGGGGATGACGCCCTGGGCGGCGGCGCGCTGGAGGAAGAGGCGGATGCTCTGCTTGCCACGCTCGCCCATATCGAGTGTCCAGTCGTTCACGTACATGCCGACGAAGGTGTCAGCCGTCTCGGTGGAGAGGCCGCGCGCAAACTGCATCGCGTGCTTGAGCGCATCGGCGCGGTGATCCAGGCTGTACTGGATGCTCGCCTTCAGCACACGCGAGAGCGTCGCCATCTTTTCCGGGCCCAGATCGCGACGCACGGCGTTGACGCCCAGCGGCAGCGGCAGGCCGTCCGTCTGGCCATGCCACCACTTACCCAGATCCACCACGGTATGCAGCCCCAGCTCGCCGTGCGTGAGTTGCCCCTCGTGGATCAGCAGGCCAGCGTCGTAGCGCCCCTCGTGCACCGCCTCCATGATCTGGTCAAATGGCACGACATCATAGGCGAAGTCGCCCAGCAGCAGGCGCAGCGCCAGGAAAGCGCTGGTCATCTCGCCGGGGATGGCGATGCGCTTGTCGCGTAGCCAGTCGATCTCGGCGGCCTGGCGTGTCACCACCATCGGGCCGTAGTTGTCGCCCATGCTCGCGCCATGCGAGAGGATCGCGTATTTATCGGCGACATAGGCGTAGGCGTGGACGGAGATGGCAGTGATCTCCAGCCGACCCTCGCGCGCCCACTGGTTGAGCGTCTCGATGTCGCGCAGGATGTGCTCGAACGCGAAGCCCTCGGTGGGGATCTTGTGCTCGGCCAGGGCATAGAACATGAATGCGTCGTCGGAGTCGGGGCTGTGGCCCAGACGCGCGAGTTGCAGATTGCGCCCGGTTGCGGGGTCAGAAGCGGGGGTAGACATCACACTCTATCCTCTCGTAGCGCGAGCCGACGTACGCTCAGCCCGGCGCCCAGACAACGATCTGGTGGGTCGCTCGCGTCGGCGTGTCAGGCTCGCCAGCGCAGACGCCCAGCGAAGATTGTAGCGCGTGGGCCGCACACCCGCTAGCGAGCAGCGTGAACGCCAGGCGATGCGCGGCCTGCTGGTACCATAGTCCCCATCTCGCCACAGCCCGATTGACACATCCCGTCCCTGTCAGTAGCATGCAGAGTGAGTCCTTGCACGACGCCCTGGCGCCCACCGCTCTCGCGCGCTGCATGCCGCGCGAATCCGCATGGCTCCAGCATCTTCCGCATGTGGGTTCGTCGCAATACACAGGCGTCGTCACCTTCAACATCATCTTGTCAGATAAGCGAGGGCCGAATGGGACGGAACCGCAAAGACAGCAGCGATACACATCGTCAGGGTGACTGGGACGAGAGTGGGCGTCACGTCGCCGCCGATGGAGATTCGGCGGAGTACGACGCCTACGACGACGATGACGAGTACGCGCGCTCGGCGGAGTATTCCGAGCGCGGTCTTGCGCTGCGCGAGAGCTACGAAGCGCCCGCGGTCTACGAAGAGAAGCGCAAGACCGCGCCAGTGCTGATTCCCGGCGGCGGCGTCTCGATGGGCGAGCTGTTCCTCAAGCGTCGCGAGCGCCCGCTGACCATGCGCATCGCCGTCATCACGCTGCTGGCGGTCGTGATCGTGACGGGGCTGGTCTCGGTGACCCCACTGGGCGCCGCCGCGCAGCCCTCCGTCTCCTCGTTCGAGGCGCTCTCTGGCGCGGTCGTATTGGGCAGCCAGCCGGGCTTCTTCTGGTACACCGCCCGATGGAACGACACCCCCGAAGCGCTGGCCAAAGAGTTCAATGTGCAGGTCGGCGGCATCTTCCAGATGAATGGCCTCTGCCCCGGCCAGGAATTGCAGATCGGCAAGCAGTACAAGATCCCGACCAACTCGCAGTACGGCTCCAACTACGAGTCCAACGTCGCCTCCTGCGGTGGGCGCAACCCGGCGGGCTACTATGGCCAGACCGTCTTTGGCACGGAGTGGTACAACTCCTACGCTGGCACGCCCACCGAAGAGGGCCGCTGCTCATCCGCGTATGGCAGCTACCGCGACTTCAAGTTCATCTCACCGAACTGGAACTCCGGCTGGGTGCGCGGCTTCAGCTTCTTCCACGATGGCGTCGATATCGCAGCGGCGCAGGGCAACCCCATCCACGCGGTGCAGGATGGTCAGGTGATCTGGGCGGGCTATGATGGCACCAATGGCTTCGGGTGGTCGGTGGTCATCAACCACTGCAACCATGTCTCCTCGCTCTACGGCCACATGATGAGCCTGCCGCCGGGGCTGAAGGCGGGCGACAACGTCAGCCAGGGCGACGTCATCGGGTACGAAGGCTCGACTGGCTGGTCAACCGGCCCGCACCTGCACATCTCGGTGGACTGGAACAACGTGCCGATCGATCCGATGCTGTTCTACCAGGATGTCTACCACATCACCCACGACGTGCCGTTCACTTGATTCCAGCAAACCTGGCCTGACGCCCAGCGCAACGCGCCGCTGAGGCGAAAACCACTCGACGCCCCGCTATCTCAATGACGAGATGGCGGGGCGTTTGCTGTCTGCGCCCCGGCTGCTCCCCTCCTGCACGCCTACGGCGCTACACTGTCAATTCACCTATAGCTTGATAATTCATCGCAACTTGACAGTCAAATCCCAATACAACCGCCTCTTAGCGCCGACTCGCGACGCAAATTACACTTATCTGTCAACGCTATGCGCTATATTATTAGCGTATTATTGCTTGCAATTAACTTGTTAATATAATAGTGTATCTACTACATATCGTCCTTGCTGGAATGCCGAGGGGGGAACCTATGCGCAGGCTGCTGATCGGGATGGCGTTGTTTGTCGCGTTATTGGGAGCAATTGGGCTGGGATCGGCTCAGCCCTCGCTGGCGGTTCATTCGGCAGTGACGTCCAGCCATGCGCTGGTCGATGGCGGCGGCACGCCGCTGGCGCCCGTATGCCCAGGGGGCGGCTCGACGAGCTGCCATTAACTCCGCCAACTCCGCTCGCTCTTCGGCCCGCCCGATGCATCCTGCTCGGGCGGGCCTTGTTGTGACCAATCCACCACCGTGCCTCCGCAGTTCTGCGTGCGCTACATCTCGGCAGTGGAGCAGGGTCGGATACGCCCGTCGCTGGGCAGACCGGATATGCGGATGACCGTTCCCCGTCCATCGCGCAGGGATGGCGTCGTGACAGAGCCTCTACATCTCTAGACATAAGGGTCTATGGCATAGACACCCCGGCGGTTCCTGTGTAGAATGCGTGAAAGTCGGCGCTTGGTCGCAGGAGCGTCGTCAGATGTGGGCGAGCGCCGCGCCGGGGGGACTGCATGAATATTCCAGGTATCGACTCGATCATACTGCATTCCGCCAGCGAGGTCTGGCCCGGCGAGCCTGCGCCCGCCGAACACCTCGTCGGCCTGTTCGACGGCATCCCAGCGAAGCTCAAACTGGGCAGATTTGACGAGGTATCCGCAGACCTGATCGAAATCGCTCGCGACAACCTTCACCCCAGCCAGACGGTGCGCCTGCTCTGCTTGCAGGCGGATCTGCTGACGGAGAGCGAGGAGTGCGGCCAGGCCTATGAACTGTACTATCAGGCGATGCAGATCGCAGACGAGCAGCGCGACATCCCAACCGAAGTTCTGCTGATGCTCTATTGCGGCCTCATGCTGTATGGGCAGACACGGCAGTACGAGGCCATCATCCTTTATGAAGAGGCGCTGGCGCTCTGGCGCGCGTGGGTCAGGCTGAACCCGGCGCCGAGTGATGACACAGTGGTCGCTATTCACGGGCTGATCGCCGAGACGCAGTGGTCCTCAGGACAATTCGACGCCGCCATCGGGACGGTGGCGCGCGCGCTGACCGCAGCCAAGCGCCAGGACGACACACCGGTCGCGCCAGCACTGCGCGACGCCACCGCGTCGGCTCTGTGGACGCTGGGCTTGGCACTGCGCTCACAGAGCGATATGTCCGATGGCGACTTCAGTCTGCTCGAAAGCGCGCTCGACCGCATGGAGGAGGGTCTGGCGCTCTACAAGAAGGAAGGGTCGTATGCGGATAACATCGGACGCCTGCTCATCCAGATGGCAGAGGTTCGCCTCGACCAGGCCGAACTTCATCTGCAACATGATCGCCACGGGAAGGCGCGCATGGCCCGCGAACACGCGGAACGCGACGCCAAGATGGCCAGAGACTTCCTGCAGCAGACGATCAACCAGCCTGGGCAGTTACTGCCGGAACTGACCCTACTGCGCTGCGAGATCACCCGATCTCCCGATCCCGATGCGCTCCTCCACATGACGGAATTTGAGAGTCGCCTGTGTGACATCGAGCGCGAGGCCGAGGAGATCCACGACGGCGCCATCCTCGCCAAGGCGGCGATGCTGCGTGGCCAATGGCTGCTCTGGCTGGACGATCCCGAACCAGCGCGCAAGGCACTCCTGATCGCGCTCAAAGACCTGCAGCCAAACAATATGGGACTGGCCACACGCGCACAACGATTGCTGAGGCGCGCCAACGAAGTCCGGGCGGAGCGCCACGTGCGCCGCGCCACCGGCCCGCGCGTCAGCCGCCCGCGTCGCCGCTCTTGACGACTCCTCCCGCCAGCCATACAATCCTCTGTGGAACGTTACAGACCGGCGCGTCGGTTTGCAGCGCAGCACTGGAGGGGCGCTATGGCACACTCGCACGACCTCGCGCCGTCGCCCGCGCAGCCCGCGCACACTCGCACGCGAGATAAAGAGGCTACCCGCCAGCGGCTGCTCGACGCCGCCGAGACCGTCTTCGCCGATAAAGGCTACCACGGCGCGGCGGTGGATGACATCATCCAGGCGTCGGACAGCTCGAAGGGCGGATTCTACTTCCATTTCCCCAATAAAGAGGCCATCTTCCTGGCGCTGATCGAGGCGCTCACGCCCAAGCTGGAGGCCGCCGTCGATCGCGCCATCGCCAGCGAACGTGATCCGGTCGCGCAGCTCGACGCCGCCCTGCGCGTGGCGCTGGAGACGTTCTCGCGGCATCGCCGCCTCAGCAAGATCCTGCTGGTGGAGGCGGTCGGCCTGGGGCGTGGCTTCGATGAGCGGCTGATGCGCGCGCACGGGCGCTTCGCCGCCATGATCCAGCGGCGGCTGGAATCCGCCATCCAGGCAGGGCGCATCGCCCCGCTGGACGCCGAGACGGCGGCGTGGGTCTGGTTTGGCGCCATCAATGAAGTGGTCGTACGCTGGCTGATCTCCGGGCAGCCTGAGCGGCTGGAGAGCGCCTTCCCGGCGCTGCGCGCGCTGCTGCTGCGCTCGGTGGGCGCGCTGCCCGCCGAAACCACCGACGGCGCCGAAGGGACGGAAGGGACGGGCGCCTCATGACCTCGCCGCTCACACCATCCACCTCACGCCCGCTGGGCGCTGCGCCCCAGCGCGCATCTGTACGCCTGGGCGCCATCAGCTACCTGAACGTCGCCCCTGTCTACGACTGGCTCACCCGCCACGCTCCCGATGCGCTGGCGGGCGTGACGCTGGTGGATGGTGTGCCTGCCCAGATGAACCGCGCGCTGGAGATCGGCGCCGTGGACATCTCGAACGTCTCCAGCTTCGCGTTTGGCCAGCATGTGGACGACTGGGCGCTGGCGCCGGGACTCTCGGTAGCGGCGCATGGGCGCGTGGATAGTGTGCTGCTCTTCTCGTGGCATGCCGACTGGCGCGACCTGGATGGCCGCTCCATCGCGCTGACCAGCCACAGCGCTACCTCGGTGGAGCTGACCCGCCTGCTGGCCGAGCGCCGCGCGGGCGCGCATCCGCGCTATGTGACGACCGCGCCCGACCTCGACGCCATGCTCGCCGAGCACGACGCCGCGCTGCTGATCGGCGACATCGCGCTGCGAGAGGGCTCGCTGCGCCGCGAGATCGCCGGACGCGGGCGCCCGTATGTCTTCGATCTGGCGCGCGAGTGGCAGGCGTGGACGGGGCTGCCCTTCGTCTTCGCCGTCTGGGCTGCGCGCCGCGACCGCGCCGATGCAGTGCGCGCGGCGGGGGCTGTCGAACTGCTGCGCGAGTCTACCGCGCGGGGGCTGGCCGATCTGCCACGCCTGGCGCGCGAGGCCTCGGCGCGGCTGGGGCTGCCCGCTGCCCGCTGCGCCGACTACCTGCGTCTGCTGGATTACGAGCTGAGCGCGCGCGACCTGCTGGGGCTGCGGCGCTTCCTGGAGTTGGCCATCCCCGGCTTCCGTTGGGAGAACGTACACCTGCTGGACACCACTGGAAATGAGCGAGAGCGATGCGACAGATAGAGGTACTGGAGGCGGCATTCGCCCGCCACGCCAGCCTGCCACGCGAGGCGGTCATCAAGGCTGATCTGCTACGGCTGGGCATGCGGTTTGCGCCTGGCGCGCTGGTGCGTCCAGTTCGCGCGGATGGCGAGCCAGGGCGCGAGCATCAGCCCAAGAGCTACTTCATCTTCTCCTTCAACATGGCGCCGATGGCCCAGCTCGACGAGGAGCAGAAGTGGCGCGCGCCTGAGGAGATCGCGCTGACGGGCGGGCCATATGACCTGCGCCGCACCATCATCTCGGTGCGGCTCAACCCGCGCTCGCCCTATCAGGTGGCCCCGCGCGATGGCGCGCTCTGGCTGCACGCGGGCGATGAACCCATCGCGCAGGTGGGGCTGCACGACCTGCCGCCCTACTACACCGAGCAACTGCCCGATGGCCGCCCGGTCGCCGAGATTGCGCCGACCATCGAGTGGGGCTATCTGCTCTACCTGACCGTCTTCCGCGTCTGCCAGTACTTCGGCGCCAAAGAAGAGTGCCAGTTCTGCGACATCAACAACAACTATCGCCAGCAGATTCAGGAAGGGCGGCCCTACACGGGCGTCAAATCGCCGCAGGATGTCCTGACGGCGCTGGAACGCATCGACGCCAGCGGCAGCGAGAGCCGCGCCTACACCATCACGGGCGGCAGCGTCACGTCCACGCTCCAGGGCAAAGACGAGGTCGAGTTCTACGCGCAGTACGTCGAGGCCATCGAGACGCGCTTCCCGGGTCGCTGGATCAGCAAAGTCGTCACGCAGGCATGGCCGGTCGCCTCAGTCAAGCGGCTCAAGGCGGCAGGCGCGCAGATCTATCATCCCAACTACGAGGTGTGGGATCCGCAGCTCTTCGAGAGGATTTGCCCGGGCAAGGCGCGCTACGTGGGGCGCGATGAGTGGATTCGTCGCGTGGTGGACGCCGCCGAAGTCTTCGAGCCGTCGCATGTCATCCCCAACTTCGTCGCGGGGGTCGAGATGGCGCAGCCGTGGGGCTACACCGAGGTCGAGGACGCCATCCACTCCACCACCGAGGGGCTAAACTTCTTTATGGAGAAGGGCATCACGCCGCGCTTCACGACGTGGTGTCCGGAGCCGATGACGCCGCTGGGCGACGCCAATCCGGAGGGCGCGCCACTGGAGTATCATCTGCGCCTGCTGGAGACCTATCGCGATACGCTGCGCGCGCATCGGCTGGCGCCGCCGCCCGGCTATGGCAAGCCTGGCCCCGGAAACGCGGTCTTTTCGGTCAGCCCGTTCATGGATGTGCTGGAGCCGGAGCAGATCGGCGCCGAGGTGTAAGCAGCGCGAGAGGAGACCGCCATGTCGCGCCAGATGACCGCCGACGAAACGCGCCAGTTCCTCGCCAAGGGGACGCGCACGGCCAAGCTCAGCACGGTCTGCGCCGATGGCCGCCCGCACGTGGCGCCCGTCTGGTTCGCGCTAGATGGCGAAGAGCTGCTCTTCACCACGGGCGAGCGCACCGTGAAGGGGCGCAATCTGCGCCGCGATTCGCGCGTCTGCCTCTGCGTGGACGACGAGCGCCCGCCCTACGCATTCATCATCGTGCAGGGAACGGTGACGCTCTCCGAGGAGCCAGCCGAGCTGCTGCGCTGGGCCATCATCGGCGGGCGCTACATGGGCGCCGACCAGGCCGACGCCTATGGCAAGCGCAACGGCGTTCCCGGCGAGCTACTGGCGCGCGTCACCCTTGCGAAGGTCATCACCGAAGCCGATGTGGCAGGATGAGCGAAAAGTGAAGTCGGCTGACAGGTCAGCCGCGTGAGGATAGCACCGATGCCAACACTCGTTACCGGCGATCTGCTGCGCAACGCCAGCGCAGGCCAGCGCCTCTCGTTCGATGACGGCATGCGCCTCTATCAGGAGGCCAGCAACGCCGAGCTGATCGCCGCCGCCGACGCCGTGCGCCAGCGCAGGCATCCCGATGGCGTGGTCACCTATCTGGTGGATCGCAACGTCAACTACACCAACGTCTGTATCGTCGATTGCGGCTTCTGCGCCTTCTACCGCAAGCCCGCCAGCGCCGAGGCCTACCTGCTGACGCACGACCAGATCGGCCAGAAGGTCGCGGAGCTGGCGGCGTGGGGCGGGACGCGCGTGCTACTGCAGGGCGGCGTGAACCCGTACCTGAAGCTGGACTATTACACCGACCTGCTGCGCTACCTGAAGGGGCGCTTCCCAGACATGCAGCTCGACGCCTTCTCGCCGGTCGAGGTCTGGAACATCGCGCGCATCGAGAAGCGCCCGCTGGATGAGATTCTGCACGCGCTGCATGAGGCGGGGATGGATGGCCTGCCCGGCGGCGGCGCGGAGATTCTGGATAACCGCACCCGCAACCGTATCGCGCCGCACAAGGGCACGTGGGAGAGCTGGATCGAGGCCGAGCGGCTGGCCCAGCGCGAGGGCATGACGACCTCCGCGACGATGGTCTTTGGCTTCGGCGAGGAGCTGGAGGAGCGCGTGCTGACGCTGACGCGCCTGCGCGAGCTGCAAGATGAGAGCCTGGCCTATAATGGCAACGGCTTCACCAGCTTCATCTGCTGGAGCTACCAGCCCGACCACACGGCGATGGGCGGCGAGCGCGCCAGCGGCGACGAATACTTGCGCATGGTCGCCTTCGCGCGGCTGATGCTCGACAACTTCGCCAACATCAGCGCATCGTGGCCCTCGCAGGGCGCGGAGCTGGCGGGCCGCGCGCTGCACGGTGGCGCCAACGACTTCGGCAGCACGATGATGGAGGAGAATGTGGTCAGCGCCGCCGGAGCCAATGTCGGTACCTGCATGACCGTGGAGCAGATCCAGGCCGACATCCGCTCCGAGGGCTTCCGCCCGGCCAAGCGCGACAGCGACTACCACATCCTGGAGCTGTTCGACTGAAGATGGGGGATTCCGGATCGGGCGTGGCGGCGATTGGATAGACAGTGAAACCCTCCTGCTCCCCTGCCCTCTGGGAGAGGGCTGGGGTGAGGGTTCGCGCACGCGGCAACCCATCCAACGAGGAGACATCGCACATGCGCCACTTTACCGTCGCGGACATCAGCCAGCGGCGCGAGCAGTCTGGCGAGCTCTACGAAGAGTTTCTGCATGTCCCCGCGATGAGCGCCGGGCTGTATGAGCTGGCCGTCGGCGGCGAGGATCCGCAGGAGCCGCATACCGAGGACGAGCTGTACTACGTCGTCGCGGGCCGCGCCACGCTGCTGGTGGACGCCGATGAGGTACCTGTAGAGGCTGGCTCGCTGGTCTACGTGCCCGCCAATGTCGTCCATCGCTTCCACGATGTCAGCGAGGCGCTGCGCGTGTTGGTCTTCTTCGCGCCCGCTGAATACAGCCAGCGCACGACGGGAACTGTCGGCTAGATGACTGCTCCAACCATCCTGCTGACCGCGCGCTACGTCTATCCCGTCACAGCGGCGGCCATCACCGATGGCGCCGTCGTAGTGGAGGGTGAGCGCATCGTTGCGGTCGGCCCCGCCGCTGACCTCACCACACGCTACCCCAATGCGCGGCGGGTCGATCTGGGCGAGGCCGCGCTGCTGCCCGCCGCCATCAACGCCCACACCCATCTGGAGCTGACCGCGCTGGAGGGCGTCGTGCCGCCCGACCTCGAAATGGCCGACTGGATCGTGGCGCTGATGAGCGCGCGGCGCGCGCTGGGCGAGGAGGGCCTGCGCGCCTCAGCCGCCGAGGGCGTGCGCCAGACGCTGGCGAGCGGCGTCGCCGCCATCGGCGAGATCGCCACCTACGGCCACGCCATCGCGCCAATCATCGAAAGCGGGCTGCGCGGCGTGATCTATCTGGAGGCGCTCAGCGGCGATCCCGCCCAGGCCGACGCCACGCTGGCGCGCGCGCAGGCGCAGATTGCGCGCTGGCAGGCGGAGTATCGCGGCGCGCCGATTCGCTTTGGCCTCTCGCTGCACGCGCCGTACACCGTCTCGGTACCGCTCTTTGAGCGCGGCGCGGCATGGTGTCGTGCGGAGGGCGTACCGCTGAGCATCCACGCCGCCGAGTCGCTGGCAGAGACCCTCTGGCTGCGTGACCGCTCCGGCCCGATCTGCGACACGCTCTACGCCAGCCGGGGGCTGCCTGTCGATCTGGAGCCTGCGCCCGGCGTCTCGCCGATGCGCCACCTGGCGAACTGCGGCGCGCTCGGCCCTGAAACGCTGCTGGCGCATGGTGTGCAGGTGGACGCCGATGATGTGGCGCTGCTGGCGGTTTCGCGCGTGACGCTGGCCCACTGCCCACGCAGCAACACCCGCCTGCTCAATGGACGCCTGCCCTGGGCGGTCTATCGCGCGGCGGGCGTGCGGCTGGCGCTCGGCACGGATAGCCTGGCCAGCGCGCCCTCGCTCTCCATCTGGGAGGAGGCCGTCGCCGCCAGCGCCCTGCACACCCAGGCAGGCGAGGCGCCCGACCCCGCCGAGCTGCTGCGGCTGGCCACGTGGGGCGGCGCCGACGCGCTGGGCCTGCTGGATGACCTCGGCGCGCTGGCTCCTGGCAAGCTGGCGCGTTTCGCCTCCGCCCCGCTCGATTCACTGGACGCCGCCAGCCGCGCTACCCCCGACGCCGCGCTGGCCGCGCTGATGACTGGCCGCGCGCCCATCAGCGCCGTCCGGCTGTAGGGACATTCGGGCGCTCGCTCTGCTAGCGGTGGCCTCCGGCGTGCTAAGATGGCAGATACGATCATGGGCGTGGCGCCCGCTCGGTTGGAGGATGACACCCTGCGCCCGCTTTAAGGAGGCGTGAGCCAGCCATGCAACCCGATTTCCTGGCGCGATACCGCATCCTGCGGGTGCTGCTCAGCCTGCTCACGGTCATCGTCGCCATCTACGCCGTCAGGCTCGTCTGGACAAGTCTGGTGGCATTCGGCGATATCATCCTGCTCTTCTTCCTGGCGTGGGTCGTCGCCTTCATCCTGGAGCCGCTTTCCACCTCGCTGCGGCGCATCGGGCTGCCACGTCCGGTAGCCGTCTCGCTAATCTATTTCGCGCTGGCCATCGTCATCTCCGGCGTGATCGTGCTGACCATCCCCATCGTCGGCGACCAGATACGCCGCCTGGCGCTGGAGTTGAGCGATGCCTTCTCGCCGACCAGCCTCAATCAGGTCAGCGTCAATCTGACGCAAGCGCTGGTGCAGTTGGGTATGCGCCGGAGTGACGCCACCCGCTTCGTCTCGCAGGTGTGGGGGCAGCTCCCGACGTACACCGGCTCCGCCGCCAACCAGGCCGTCAATATCGCCACCACCACCATCGCCTCGGTCGTCACGCTGCTCTTCGACGCCTTCCTGGTCATCATCCTCTCGTTCTACATGATGCTGGATGGCGAGCGGCTGGTGCAGGGGGCCATGCGCCGTCTGCCGCCCAAGTGGCACGACGACGCGGAGATGTTCACCGCCGCCGTCACACAGAAATTTGGCGGCTTCCTGCGCGCGCAGTTGGTCGTGGGGCTGGTCTACACCGCGCTCACGTGGCTCTCGCTGCTGCTGCTCGGCCAGGCCAATAGCATCCCGGTGGCGCTGATCTGCGGCGTGCTGATGCTGCTGCCCTTCATCGGCACGTTCCTGGCGGTTGTGCCGCCGGTCGCGCTGGTTCTGCTGCAATCGCCCGCCAACCAGCTGATTCCCAATCTGCTGATCCTGGTGGTCGCGCTGATCATCTCGCAGCAGATCACACTGCAGATCGTCGCGCCGCGCGTCTTCGGCTCGACGATGGGCGTGCATCCGTTGCTGCTCTTTGCTGGGCTGCTGATCGGCGCGAAACTCGGCGGCGTATGGGGCGCGTTCTTCGCTGGTCCCATCGTCGCCGTCGCCTATGTGATGTTCGATGTCTTCTACGACCGCT
>DATAED010000116.1:0-3228 GCA_036258195.1 Ktedonobacterales bacterium | reverse complement strand
CCACGTTGACGGCCAGCGCGCCGCACAGCAGCAGCATCCACGCTGCCAGCAGGACAATGCGATTGGGGCCGAGCCAGGGCAGCGGCTCGCGCTGTGGGAAGAAGACGGCGATCAGGATCAGCGGGACGGCGATGCTGGCGGTAGCGTTCGGCGCGCTGGCGCTGGTGAGCCTGGCGCTCCTCTGATGGCCGCCGCTAGGACGGGTTGACTGGCTGGGTCGCCGCCTGGGGCTGCGCGGCGGGCGTCTCGCTCGCCAGCGATGAGAGCCGCCGCCCGACCAGCGCGAACCACACCGGCACGAGGATCAGCGACGGCAGCGAGAGCACGAAGGCGCTCAGCCAGAAGGGCGCGGTCAGCGAGTAGGCGATGAGATCCCAGCCGACGAAGATGCCGATGATGCGCATGGCTGTCGGCGCGCGCCACGAGGCCGCCATGAACCACAACGCCGCCAGCACGTTGACGATCAGCCGCAGAGTCAGGTATTCCGTCTTGGGCGAGCCAGCCAACTGCATCAGGTCGCTCACCATGTCGCCGATCAGCCAGACATACGCCGAGGTGCGCGCCCAGCCCGGCGCGGGCAGCCTCGCTACCACCGGAAAGACGACGCCATGCTGCGCCAGCGCCAGGACGGCGACGGCAATCGCTGGCCCCGCCGCCGTGGCGAACGAGGCGTTGCTGAGGGCAGGGATGAAATACGTGATGAAGTGCAGCGCGAACAGCACGACAGCGATGTAGGCGCAGCGAATGGCGAGACGCATGGGATGGGGCTACCTCCTGAGCGGCGCGACAAGAGCGGCGGGCGCGCTGAAGCTCCCGCGTGCCCCTACCCGTAGTGTAGCAGCGCATCGGCCCGTTGGGAAGTCGGAATGGGCTGATCGCTCGCTACCATTCCCACTCTGGCGTCGACTCGCGCAGCGCCCGCCACTCGGCTGGGATGCCATCCACGCCGACGCTGGCGGCGACGATACCGCCGACAATCGCGCAAACCGTATCGCGGTCGCGGGCGTCGCTGAGCGCCTGCCAGAAGGCTTCTTCCCAATCGCGCAGATGCCCGCTGGCCACCCACAGGCAGTATGGCACGGTATCCGGGCAGGTCACATGGCTGCCATTGCCCAGCACGATAGCGGCGAAATAGGGCGTCGTGTCAGAGGGCAGGTCGCGCGCCTCCAGAAGCCCGCGCCGCACCGCGCTCTCAGGCGTCCGCGCGATGATCTCCTCCAGAAAAGCCACGCGCGAGGGTGGCGCGTCCGCTTCGCGTTGGCGCCACGCAAAGGCAGCCGCCAGCGCCACGGCTATGGCTCCGGCGAGCGCCTCGGGATGCGCATGCGTGACCTCCGCCGAACGCGCCGCCTGCTCAGGAATCAGCTCTGGCTCATCGGCGTAGTAGGCGCCCAGCGGCGCCACACGCATCGCCGAGCCATTGCCGAAGGAGCCACTGCCACCAAAGAGCATCTTCGCCGCCGTGCGCCACGGGCGGCGGCTGCGGATGGCTGGCAGCAGTTCGTGCATCGCGGGGCCGTAGCTGCGCGTGATGTCGTAGTGACGCCCGAAACTCAGCGCGAGATCGTCCTGATCGATCTCACCGTGGAGGCGTAGCGTCGTCACGATGGAGAGCGCCATCTGCGTGTCGTCGGTGTAGCGCCAGGGCGCCGAGCGTTTCGCACGTTCGACGGTCAGCGGGCGATCCCATTCCTGCCCGATGGGGCGGAAATGCTCGCCGCAGGCGTCGCCAGTGGCCAGCCCCTCCAGCGAGATGAGCGCGCGGCTCATGCGCTGCTCTGGGGTGTCGCCCATCGTGCTCTCCTTGCCGCTCGCTACTTCTGGACGATCAGCGACATGAACTCGGCGCGCGTGGCCGAGCCGCGCTGGAAGACGCCGCGCATGGCGCTGGTGACGGTCAGGCTGCCCGGCTTGCGGATCCCCCTCATGGTCATACAGAGATGTTCTGCGGAAATGACCACGGCTACGCCCTGCGGCGCCATCGTCTCCATGATGACATCGGCGAGCTGCGAGCTGAGGCGCTCCTGGAGTTGCGGGCGGCGCGCCAGAATCTCGACGGCGCGCGCCAGCTTCGAGAGGCCCACCACGCGGCCATTGGGGATGTAGCCGACGTGCGCGACGCCGTGAAATGGCAGGAAGTGATGCTCGCACATGCTGTAAAAGGGGATGTCCTTGACGATGACCATCTCCTGATGGCCCTCCTCGAAGCCCACCCGCAACACGTCGGCAGGGTCTTCGCGCAGTCCGGCGAAGACCTCGGCGTACATGTCGGCGACGCGGCGCGGCGTATCACGTATCCCCTCGCGGTCGGGATCTTCCCCCACGCCGATGATGATCTCGCGCACGGCGGCGCGGATGCGGGCAGTATCCATTGGCTCGGCGATGGGCATGTAATCGCTGGGCTCTTCGCGTCTGTTGGTGGCCATCAGGGCCTCTCCTCACACTCTCGTTGCGTACTCGTTCCCGGACTCGTTCCCGGACTCGTTCTTGGACGCGCGCAGGCACGCTGACAGGGACGCCCTGTGTGACGCCCCTCTGATGCTACGGCGCGCGTTACAGAATGCTACAGGATGTCGCGTGGCGTCCTCTATCTCAACTCTAGGGCACGGCGCGGCGCTGTGCAACGCGGTCGCCCATCGGGCGCGGATTGGGCAAACTGCCCAGTGGCAACGGCGTTCTTCAGGTCGCATCGCTCACTGGATTGCAACGCTTCACTCTGGACAGTATGGCCTGATGGTGTGTATGATACCCGCATAGCCGTCGCAACGTCGCGTCCGGACACATTGATCTGGCGACGTTTGGTTGCGCAGCGTAGCGCGCCGCGTCCTGTGGACCTATTCGCGTCAGCGAGAGGAGGCCCCCCAATGCGGTGTGAAGAGTGTGGGCGTGTCCTGAAGAACGCTCAAATGTGGCAGCTTGGCGGTTCCGTCAACGCCCCGACGTCGCGCTCGATGCGGCAACTCTGCTGGGAGTGCCGTGAACGCGCCGCCGCCTCGGCGGGGGACGCTGTGGATAACGCCGCCGACTCCTCCAACGACATCCTGGCGCAGGCCGACCGGGTTGTGCGCGAATATGAGTCGCGGAGCGCCTGACGGCTGAGCCAGCCCACAACTGAACAAGCGCGGCGTCTCGCGGATCACACGATGATCGCGAGGCGCCGCGCTTCGTTTGGCCTGCGATTCGCTGGCAACGCCGCGCTACTTTCCCCTCACGGCGATGTTGCTGGCC
>DATAED010000115.1:0-11340 GCA_036258195.1 Ktedonobacterales bacterium | reverse complement strand
GAGTGGCCGTCGAGCCGGCGCAGCGCCGACCGCATCATCAGCGGGTTGGGCTTGCCAACAAAGTAGGGCCTGACGCCAGTGGCCTCGTAGACCAGCGCCGCCACCGCGCCCGTCGCCGGAATCATTCCCCCCTCTGTTGGCCCGATGGCGTCCGGGTTGGTCGCGATGAAGCGCGCGCCCTCAAGGATCAGCCGGATGGCCTGGGTGAGCCGCACGAAGCTGTAGGCGAGCGTCTCGCCCAGCACTACGTAGTCGGGCCGCGTCTCGGTCAGGATGTAGCCGATGTCGTGCAGCGCGGTGGTCAGCCCCGCCTCGCCGATCACATAGGCCGAGCCGTTCGGCATCTGGCGGTGCAGGAATTGCGCCGTCGCCATAGCCGAGGTGTACAGCTCGTCGGCGCTGACATGCAGGCCGCTCAGCGCCAGCCGCGCCTGCAAGTCGCGTGGCGTGTAGAGGGAATTGTTCGTCAGGATGGAGAATGGCTTGCCAGCGGCGCGCAGCCTGGCGATGAAGTCATCGGCGCCGGGGATGATCTGCGCGCCGCGCACCAGCACGCCATCCATATCCATCAGATAGGTCATAATCTGTTCAGCGGGTGTATCGCTCATCGAAGCGCCTGCTCTTTCGACTGATCGCAACGGATCATAGGTGATCGCTGGCGGCGTCATGCGGCTGGCAGCGAGCGACCGCGCTGTCTCTCCACCGCTATAGTCGCTGACGGAGCGCGCTGTGTGCAAGTCGGGGTCTCGCTGACTGCACGCAAACCGACAGAAGGAGAATCACATGGACAGGTTCGAGCGCATCTGGAGGGGCATGACGCAAAGCGAGCGCATCGTGGCGATGTCGCTGCTGGTGGGCGGCGTCATCGGCATCGCCAACTCCACCGTCTGGGCGGTGGCCACCTGCTACATCGCCCATCAGCGCACACGCATGCGTGTGGCGCAGTTTCAGGCCCAATCGCTGCGACACCTGGAGGAGAGCGCGTTCGCGCTGCCTGATCTGCCGGATGTTGATCCATTCGGCGACGACACTGACGAGGCTGACGACGAGGTGTTCCCGCCTGATAGCCTGCACATCGAGAAGCAGTGAGAAGCAGTAGTGTATTGTGCTGGAGCTGGCATGGGGTGTAGGATGCCCGCACAGGCCCTGCCAGCGCGCGAGTGGTCGTCAATGCCGCAGGAGCGAGAGGAGTCGAAGCCAGTGAGCGTGGAAGCCGTACCACAGGCGGCAGGTGAGAGCCGCTCACGGCGCGCGCGTCGGCGAGCCCGCCAGCGCGCCGCTGGCGCGACGAGGATGCGCGCAGCCATCTGCCTGGGGGGCGTGGCGCACCTGGATCCGTCGCCGCAGGAGATCGCCGCCGCAATCAAGCAGGATGTGGGCGTCGTGTGGGTCGATGTGCAGGGCGACCCGGCTGGCGTGATGCCACGGCTGGCGCAGACCTACAACCTCTCCAGCGCCATCCAGGAGGCGCTGCTCGATGAGACGGCGCGCTCGCGCCTGCTGGAGAGCCGCGATGTCTTCTCTGTCGTCGTCAACGGTATCGGCTTCGACGAGCAGGCGGAAGATGCGCTGGTCTCCAAGCTCGATATCGTCTTTGGTAAAGGCTTTGTGCTGACCCTGCATCGCGAGGCCGCCGACTGGCTCGACAAGCTGTGGAGCAGCGCCCACAAGGACGCTGGCAGCGAGAATGTGATGGGGCGCGGCGTCGCGCGGCTGCTGCACATCATCATGGATACGCTGGTGGACACCTATTTCCCCGTCATCGACCGGCTTGATGATCTGATTGATCAGCTCGAAGACGCCACCGTCAACGACACCTCGAACGCCGTGCAGGTGCGGCTCTTCCGCATGAAGCGCGCGGTGGCCACGCTGCGGCGAATCATTAGCCCGCAGGTGGAGCTGACAAACTCGCTCATCACGCGCACAGGCGACCTGATCCCGCGCGAGGTGGAACCCTACTTCGCCGACGTGCGCGACCACACCCTGCGCGTCTTTGAGATGCTCGACTCTTACCGCGATCTGCTCAGTGGTCTGCTCGATGTCTACCTGACGACGGTATCAAATCGGCTGAATGTGGTGATGAAGCAGTTGACCATCATCGCCACCATCTTCATGCCTATCACCTTCGTCACGGGCGTCTTTGGCATGAACTTTGGCCACATGCCGCAGGTCGACCACGACGGGGGCTTCAACTTCTGGATCGTCCTGGTCGGCATGGCGATTCTCACCACCGCCCAGATCTGGTATTTTCGCAAACGCGGTTGGATGTAGGCCCGCCGACGGTCGCGCGGGCGACACACGACGCGCTATACTGCGCACAGGGAGTCTCATCGCTGCTGTTTTGAGACGCAGAGCAGGCGAGCGCGTGAGCGCCTGTGGAGGGCGACATGACACAACCACCAGCATCAGACGACCAGAGCATCGAGGATCTGCAATTCGCTCCGGTCGAGCACGTCATCGGCTTCCAGCTCATCGCGCGCGACAATGGCCGCGCTGTCGTGCTGTTCAATCCCACCGCGCGCCATGTTAACCCCATGGGAACGCTGCACGGCGGCATTCTCTGCGACATCGCCGACGCCGCCATGAACGCCGCCTATCTGACCACGCTGCAGGATGGCGAGACCTTCACCACGCTGGAGATGAAGATCAACTACCTCAAGCCTGTCTGGCGCTCGCAACTGCGCGCCCACGGCTGGGTGGTGAAAGCTGGCCGCACCATCGGCCTTGCCGAGTGCGACATCTACGATGAAGGCGGCAGCCTCGTCGCACGCGCCACCAGCACCTGCATGACGCTACGCGGCGAGGCGGCAGTGGGGCGGTGAGAGCCCCCACCCCCCAACCTCTCCCCCGCCAAGGCGGGAGAGGGGAGCTACTGTCGCTCCCTGGCTGCCTTGCCAGCGCCTCAATTGGCCCTCGCAGTGGCCGTCCAATTGGCCTTCTTTTGAGCGCTTCGATCAACCAGAATACTCAGATATGCTGAAAATCGCGCCGAAATGCAGGTAGTTGACGCGACAAATGACTTTTTATGCGTTATGATGCTCTTACGTTGATGAGTTTTCCCTGGTGAATGCTGGCGCTTGCCCAATGGATCTGGCGGCGCGAGCGACCTTCTACCCAGGCAGGCTCACTGTGAAGCCTACCTCGCGCGATTGATCCGAGTATGGACGAGCTGTTGTGGAAGATCGAGTGACGCCACGTGCGCGCCGCTCGGCGGAACAGACGATCTCGGGAGGCTGCGCATGGCGACCCCAACGACCCCGGCGACGATGAAGAAACTGATCAACAAGCCTGACGACGTCGTAAAAGAGGAACTGGAAGGGATGGCGGCGGCGCACCCAGACCTCATTCGTGTAGATGTGGGCCAACAGCTCGTCGTGCGCGCCGATGCCCCTGTGAAGGGCAAAGTGGGCGTCATCTCTGGCGGCGGTAGCGGGCACGAGCCGATGCACGGCGGCTATGTAGGGCGCGGCATGCTCGACGCCGCTTGTCCCGGCGCAGTCTTCACCTCGCCTGTGCCAGATCAAATGCTCGCCGCCACTAAAGCCGTCAGCGGCGGCGCTGGTGTGCTGCACATCGTCAAGAACTACACCGGCGACGTGATGAACTTCGAGATGGCCGCTGAGATGGCCCAGGGCGATGACATCGAAGTGGAGAGCGTCGTTATTGACGACGATGTCGCCGTCAAAGATAGCCTCTACACCGCTGGGCGACGCGGCGTCGGCACGACTGTGCTGGCCGAGAAGCTCTGCGGCGCGCTGGCCGAAGAGAACGCGACGCTCAAACAGGTCGCCGACCTCTGCCGCAAGGTCAACGCCAATGGCCGCAGCATGGGCATGGCGCTCACGTCGTGCGTCACCCCCGCCGCTGGCAAGCCCACCTTCGATCTGGGCGCCGATGAGATGGAGATTGGTATCGGCATCCACGGCGAGCCTGGCCGCACCCGCATGAAGCTCGGCACGGCGTCGCAGATCGCCGAGCTGCTCGTCAACCCCATCCTCGAAGACCTGCCCTTCAAGTCGGGCGACTCGGTGCTGGCGATGGTGAACGGCATGGGCGGTACCCCGCTCATCGAGCTGTACATCATGTTCAACGAGGTCAATCGCATCCTCAAGGGACAGGGCATCACCATCGCGCGCAATCTGGTCGGCAACTACATCACCTCGCTGGAGATGGCGGGTTGCTCAGTCACCCTCCTGCGCCTGGATGACGAGATGACGCGGCTCTGGGATGCGCCCGTCTTGACCCCTGCGCTGCGGTGGGGCGCATAGTTCCACTTCACCCAACCTCTACGCCTACGGGCGCCTAACACGCACGGAACGCACAACACGCATGGCACGCATGACATGACCGGTACACTTGCGACGTCACGGTGGCGACGCGAGTAGAGTGGCGCGAAAGCGCCTCAACCAGAGGAGGTTGACGGCATGGCTGACACGCAGGAAAAGTATGTGCTAGCGCTGGATCAGGGCACGACAAGCTCGCGTGCGATCCTCTTCAACCACGAGGGGCGCGCGGTCGCCACGGCCAATCGCGAGTTCCCGCAAATCTTTCCACAGCCAGCCTGGGTCGAGCACAACCCCGAAGACATCTGGGCGTCCCAGCTGGCCGTCGCCCAGACGGTGATGCACGATAAAGGCGTGACCGCCGCGAACATCGCCGCCATCGGCATCACCAACCAGCGCGAGACGGCTGTCGTCTGGGACAAGAACACCGGCGCTCCGCTGATGAACGCGATAGTCTGGCAGGATCGCCGCACCTCCTCCTACTGCGATCAACTCAAGTCGGAGGGCTGGGAGCCGAAGATTCGCGAGAAGACCGGCCTGGTCATCGACGCCTATTTCTCTGGCACCAAAGTCAAGTGGATGCTCGACAATGTCGCGGGCGCCCGCGAGCGAGCGGAGAAGGGCGAGCTGCTCTTCGGCAATGTGGACGCCTATCTGATCTGGCGCCTGACGGGCGGTAAGTCGCACACCACCGACTACTCGAATGCCTCGCGCACGATGCTCTTCAACATCCACACGCTCGACTGGGATGATGAGATCCTGGAGAAGATGGGCATCCCCCGCTCGATGCTGCCGAAGCCCAGCCAGAGCAGCGAGGTCTACGGTGAGACTGAGGCGAGCCTGTTTGGCGGCGCCATCCCCATTGCAGGGGACGCGGGCGACCAGCAAGCCGCGACCTTTGGCCAGGCCTGCTTCGAGGTTGGCATGGCGAAGAACACCTATGGCACGGGCAGTTTCCTGCTGCTCAACACGGGTGAGAAAGCCGAAGTCTCCAAGAGCGGCCTGCTGACCACCATTGGCTGGGGAGTAGGTGGCAAGGTGACGTACTGCCTGGAGGGCAGCATCTTCATCACTGGCGCTGCCGTGCAGTGGTTGCGCGACTCGCTCAAGATCATCAGCACCGCCAGCGAGACTGAGGCGCTGGTGAAGGACACCAAGGATGCGGGCGGCGTGTATCTGGTGCCAGCTTTCGTCGGCCTGGGCGCGCCCTACTGGGATCAGTATGCGCGCGGCGCTATCGTCGGCCTGACACGTGGCTCCGGGCGCGCCGAGATCACGCGCGCCGCGCTGGAGGCCGCCGCCTACCAGACGCGCGATGTGGCGCAGGCGATGGAGGCGGATTCGGGCGTGCAGCTCAAAGACCTGCGGGTCGATGGCGGCATGGTCGCGAACAACTGGCTGATGCAGTTCCAGGCCGACATCCTCGGCGTGCGGGTGCAGCGGCCAGTGGTCGCCGAGACGACCGCGCTCGGCGCCGCGTATCTGGCTGGCCTGGCGGTCGGGTATTGGGACAGCCTGCAAGACGTGACCAACAACTGGGCAGTCGATCGGGTCTTCACCCCCGCGATGGGTGAGGGCGACCGCGAGAAGCTGTACAAGGGTTGGAAGCGCGCGGTGGATCGCGCTCGCGACTGGGCGAAAGACGAGTAACCCGGCGGCTGGCGCAATCCATCGCAGATCAAACCCCTGGCGAGGGTGAGGCGGCTGCGCTTCACCCTCCGGTCTGGGGAGTGGCGAACGCTTCCCGGTGTGTCATTCCCCAGAGCGCGATGTCGGACGTTTCATCTCATCCAGGGCCGGAGCGCACGCCTCGTCGCTGGCGAAAACCTCACGCCAACCCACTTTCGCCGGTGCACACGACGCCCGCTCGCACACGTCGCGATGGACACATCATTTCTTGTATTGGGAGGGCAGTGGACATGGCATCAGACTTGACAAGTCGCACGGGACTTGGGGGCGAGCTGCTCGCCGAGTTCCTCGGCACGATGATCCTGATCCTGTTTGGTGATGGCGTGGTGGCCGTCGTACTGCTATTCAATGGCTTTGGTACCCCGAGCCTGGGCCTCACATCAAGCTCAGCTTCCTGGCTGCTGATCAACTGGGGCTGGGGATTCGCCGTCATGTTAGGCGTGTTCGTCGCCGGCACGATCAGCGGCGCGCACCTCAACCCCGCCGTCACGATCGGCCTGGCCATGAAGGGGGCGTTCCCCTGGAGGAAGGTTGGCTGGTATGCGCTGTTCCAGTTCCTGGGCGCGTGGTTCGCGGCGCTGATCCTGTGGGTCGAGTACGCTAATGCCATGAAGTCAGCGGAAGTGGCGAGTAAAATCGTCCGCGGCTCATTGGCGAGTGCGACCGGCCCATCCCAATTCTTCTTCACCTATCCGCACACGGCGCTGGGTGGCCAGATCGTTCCGCTCTGGAATGCCGTCTTCGATGAGATCCTCGGCACGTTCCTGCTCGTGTTCCTGATCTTCGTGATCACCGACGCGCGCAACTCTCCGCCACTCTCGAACCTGGCGCCGCTCATCATTGGCATCCTGGTCGTGGCCATCGGCATGTCGTTTGGCACGACCTCTGGCTACGCCATCAATCCCGCCCGTGACTTCGGCCCGCGCGTGCTGGCGTGGATGGTGGGCTTTGGCCAGGCGGCATTCCCTGGCAATGGCATCAATGGCTCTGGACAAACGTTCACCTGGTATTTCTGGGTGCCAATCGTGGCGCCTATTGTCGGCGGCGTTATCGCCGCGCTGATCTACAATGTCGCGCTGCATCCGGTGCTGCGTGATAAGTTCGAGAAGCTGCCCGGCGCAGACAATACAGGAAGGACCGTACGCGATGAACGCAGCGAGCTTGCCGACTAGCGCGGCAGATCGCTGATCATCGCCTACCGACCTCTCAAGACTTGGAGCGTACATCTGTAGGTTGTGAGCCAATCGAGAGTTGGCGCTCTGGTTGGCTCACATCACGCGCGCTACCATTGATGCAGAGGGATGTCGCCAGTCTGTGGGCGGGCTGCGTTCAATCGCACTCGATGGCGGCGCGCGTGGTCGCGCCAGGCAAACCTCTCCCCCTGACCCCTCCCCTGCGAGGGAGGGGGAACCCAGGCCAGGCGGCGTGGCGCGAGGCGAAGATTGGCCTCTCCCCTGACCCGCGCTGCGATGGGGCGAGGGGGCAGTGGAACACGAGGAGGGATGTGGTATGCCGCCGCTCAACGCTGCGACTCGATCTGACTACCTGGACCGCATGGCCGCTGAGACATTCGATGTGCTGGTCATTGGTGGGGGCATCACAGGCGTGGGGGTCGCGCTCGACGCCGCAGCCCGTGGCTACAGTGTCGCGTTGGTAGAGGCGAGCGACTTCGGCAGCTCCACCAGCAGCAAATCGACCAAGTTGGTGCATGGTGGCATCCGCTACCTGCCACAGTTCGACTTTGCGCTCGTACACGAGGCGCTGGTCGAGCGCGGCGCGCTGCTGCGCAATGCGCCGTTCCTGGTGCAGCCGCTGGCCTTCGTGCTGCCGCTCTACGAAGACGCCAAACGGCCGCTCGGCGTCCCCTTTACGCCACCCAACGGCATTGGGCTCGGTCTGATGATTACTGCTGGCCTCACGATGTACGATACGCTGGCTGGCGGACGCGGCTTTGCGCGCCACCGGCGCATCAGCATCGAGCAGGCGCTGACCCTCGCGCCGACCCTGCGCGGCGAGGGGCTGAAAGAGGCGTTCGTCTATTACGATGGCCAGACCAATGATACGCGGCTGGTCGTGGCGGTGCTGCGCACGGCAGCGCGCTTCGGCGCTGCCGTCGCCAACTACGCTGAGGTGACGGGCTTCGACAAGCACGATGACAAGCTCACGGCGGCGCATGTGCGCGATACGCTGGGTGGGCGCGAGCTGACCATTCGGGCGCGCCACATCGTCAATGCGGCGGGCGTCTTCGCCGAGCGCGTAGCGTCGCTGACGGGCGACCAGTCGAAGGTGTCGCTGGAGCCGAGCAAGGGCGTGCATCTGGTGGTCGCCGCCGAGCGCATCGGCATGGGCGAGACAGGCGTGGTGCTGCCAGAGACGGAAGATGGTCGCCTGCTCTTCGTGCTGCCCTGGGAAGACCGCGCGCTGATCGGCACGACCGACACTGGCTCTGGTGATCTGGATCATCCTGAGGCCACGCCGGAGGACATCGACTACCTCCTGCGGCATGTCAACCGCTACATGAACGTCAACCTGACACCGCAGGATCTCATCGGCGTGTATGCAGGTTACCGGCCGCTGGTGCGCTCGCGCGAAAAGCCCGCCTCCAACCTCTCGCGCACGCATGTGGTGGTGGAAGAAGACAACGGCATGGTGACCATCGTCGGCGGCAAGCTGACCACCTATCGCCGCATGGCGCAGGATACGGTGGATGTGCTGGCGCGGCGCGACGCCATGCCGCTGCATCATCCCACCGAGAAGCTGGCGCTCTCTGGCGCGGTCAACTGGAAGCAGGCGCGCCGCGATCTCTCGCGCCGCTGCATCGAGCTGGGGCTGGACGCCAGGGTCGAGAAGTCGCTGGCCTTCAACTATGGCCGCCACGCGCTGGAGATTCTCGATCTGGTGAAGGCGCAGCCCGCGCTGGGCAAGCGGCTGATCGACGATCTGCCGTTCATTCTGGCGGAGGTAGTGTACGCCTGCCGCGACGAGATGGCGGTGCGGCTGGAAGATGCGCTGGCGCGACGCATGCGCATCGAGCTGGAAGATCGGCGGCGCGGCGCGGGCGTGGTCGAGCAGGTGTCGTCGCTGATGGCAGGCGAGCTTGGCTGGTCGTCCACCACCGCCAACGCCGAGATCGAGGAGTATACACGCGCGGTGCAGCGCAGCCTGACCGATGAGGGCCTGATGCAGATCGCCAGCCAGTCGTCGGCGGGGCAGTAGACCTCACCCCCAGCCCCTCTCCCACGCGGAGAGGGGGACAGCAGAATAGTCCAGGAGGCGCACGAGATGGCAGTGGACAGCGCAGCGATGCTCGCGTGGCTTGAGAAAGTGGCAGGCAGGCTGCATGAGCAGCGCGCCTATCTGACCGACCTGGACGCAGCTATTGGCGACGCTGACCATGGCGTCAACATGGATCGTGGCTTCACCGCCGTGATGGCCAAGCTACAGGCCGAGGGCGCGCCTGCGGATGTCGGCGCCATCCTCAAGACGGTCGGCGCGACGCTGGTCTCCACTGTTGGCGGGGCCAGCGGCCCGCTGTATGGCACGGCCTTTCTGCGCGCAGGCATGGCGCTAGCGGGCAAGACGGCGCTGGAGCCAGACGACATCGAGGATGGGCTGAAGGCGGCGCTTGAGGGCATCAAGGCGCGCGGCAAGGCGCAGGCGGGCGAGAAGACGATGATCGATGCGCTGGAGCCAGCCGTCGCGGCGTTCTCGGCGGCGCTGGCCGCTGGCAAAGACAAACGCGCCGCGCTGGCCGCCACCGCAGACGCCGCCGAGGAGGGCATGCGCGCCACCATTCCGCTGCTCGCCACCAAAGGCCGCGCCAGCTATCTCGGCGAGCGCAGCAGAGATCATCAGGATCCCGGCGCCACCTCCGCCGCGATGATCTTGCGCGCCGCTGCGGATCAGGAGTAGCGCTATGGCGGTGGGGTTGGTGATCGTCTCACATAGCCAGCGGCTGGCCGAAGGGGTGGCGGAGCTTGCCGGCCAGATGACGCAGGGCGCGGTGAAGATCGTCGCGGCGGGCGGCACGGACAGCAGCGAGCTTGGCACGTCGCTGGAGAAGGTGCAACGCGCGCTGGAGGCCGCCGACAGCGGCGACGGCGTGCTGTTGCTGATAGATCTCGGCAGCGCCACGATGGTAGCGCAGATGGCCCTCGAAGCGCTGCCCGAGGAGCGACGCGCGCGTGTGCTGCTGAGCGACGCGCCGCTGGTGGAGGGCGCGGTGGTCGCCGCCGTCGAAGCCTCCATCGGCAGCGATCTGGCGCAGGTGGCTGCCACCGCGAAAGACGCCGTGACGATGGACAAGGGCGTCGGGGGGTAGCCACAGCGCGCACCCACAGCGAGAGGACGCACGCCAATGGACGGTCAGCCGCCAGCGACCAATGCGCGCGACGCGCTTACGCTGAAAGGTGTGGCGGCCTCGCCGGGCATCGCGCTCGGCCCTGCGCTGCGCTTCGTCGCCGCCAGCGCGCCAGCGGCCCCCATCGCCGCCACGGGCGCGCCTGCTGAGGAGGATCGCCGCGCCCGCCAGGCGCTCACCACAGCCGCCGACGAGCTGCGGGCGCTGGTGGAGCAGGTGCGCCAGCGTCCTAACGCCGCCGAGCAGGCCGACATCTTCGAGGCGCAGGCCATGATGCTCGAAGACCCCACCATCCTCGACCGCGTGGATGAGCTGATCGCAGGGCAGCGCCTGAGCGCTGAGGTCGCCATCGCGCAGGCCGCCGACGAGCAGGCGCGCGAGCTGGAGGCGCTACCCGATCCCCTGTGGCAGGCGCGCGCCGCCGATGTGCGCGACGCCACGGGCCGCGCGCTCAACCATTTGCGACCTGCCCACGAGCGCGCGCCCTCCCTGGCCGAGACGCTGGCGACGCACGCCGGGCCAGTCATCGTCGTGGCCAGCGACCTGGCGCCCTCTGATACCGCCTCCGCGCCGTCGGAGCGGCTGCTGGGCATCGCGCTGGCGCAGGGCGGCGCCACCTCGCATGCCGCCATTCTGGCGCGTGCGCTGGGCATCCCTGCCGTGGTGGGGCTTGGCTCGGCCCTGCTCAGCGAGGCGGCGGATGGCGAGACGCTGGCGCTGGATGGCGGCGCGGGGCAGGTGATCGTGCGGCCAGACGCCGCGACCCAGGCCAGCTTGCGCCAGGCGCAGGGCGCCGTCACGGCCAGCCAGGCGCAGGAGCGCGCGCGGCTCGTCGTCTGGACTCAGCGCGACGGCGCCACGCGCGATGGCGCGCCCATCCACGTCATGGCCAACGCCAGCTCGGTCGCCGAAGCGCGCGCGGCGGTGGAGATGGGCGCCGAGGGCATCGGGTTGCTGCGCAGCGAGTTCCTCTTTGCGCGCAGCGATGAGCTGCCCGACGCCGAGATG